>VBLD01000104.1:0-1751 GCA_005879205.1 Deltaproteobacteria bacterium | reverse complement strand
CCGCGACTGCCCCGCCGACATCCTCAGGCCCTCGACTGTCATCTGCCGGGCGGCGGCCGGGGTGTGCGACGAGGTGGAGCTGTGCACGGGGCAGAGCGCGGCGTGTCCCGACGACATCCTCAAGCGAGCGGGCAGCGAATGCCGGGCCGCCGCCGGCGACTGCGACGTCGCCGAGCTCTGTACCGGCGACAGCGCCGACTGCCCGGAGGACGAGTTCGTGTCCGCGGCGGTCGAGTGCCGTCCGGTCGCGGGCCCGTGTGACGTCGCCGAGTCCTGCACCGGCCAGGATGCGGCCTGCCCGCCCAATACGAAGAGCACGGACGTATGCCGGACGGAGGCCGGGCCGTGCGACGTCGCCGAGCGCTGCGACGGCGTGGCTGACGACTGCCCGGCGGACGCGCTCCGCCCGAGCACGTTCGAGTGCCGGCCCGCCGCCGGCCCGTGCGACGACGCCGAGACCTGCACCGGCACGAGCACCACGTGTCCCGCGGATCGGCTGAAGCCCGCCGCGGCCGTCTGCCGCGCGGCGCTCGGCGCATGCGACGTCGCCGAGCACTGCACCGGACAGAGTGCCGCGTGCCCGGCCGACGCGTTCCAATCGAGCGGCGCCGAGTGCCGGCCGGCGGCGGGTCCCTGCGACACCGCCGAGACGTGCTCCGGGACCGGCCCCGCCTGCCCGCCCGACGGCTTCCGTCCCGCGAGCGTCCAGTGCCGGCCGGCCGCCGGCGAGTGCGACCTGGCCGAGTTCTGCACCGGCCGCGGCGCGGCGTGCCCCGGCGATGCGAAGAGCTCCGCCGTGTGCCGGCCCGCCGCCGGTCCGTGCGATCAGACGGAGCGCTGCAACGGCGTCTCCGACACCTGCCCGGCCGACACGCTGAAGCCGGCCGCCACCGAGTGCGCAGCGGACACCGACCCGTGCCTCGTGGGCGGCACGTGCACCGGCACGACTGCCGCCTGCCCGAGCGCAGAGCCGAAGACGGGCGCCGACGCGCTCCTCTGCGCCTTCGACCGGAGCCTGCAGCAGCCGGCCTGCCTCGGTCAGCCGGTGCCGGCCAGCGTGGGTCCGCTCTTCACCAAGGCCCGCGGGCTCGCCGAGCGCATGGTCGGTGCCGAGGGACGCGCGCGGAAGAAGGCGCTCCAGCAGGCGACGGTCCTCCTCCGGCGCGCCGACAAGGCGCTCACGCGAGCCGAGAAGCGCAAGCGCCAGCCGATCTCCGCCGATTGCGCCGAGGCGCTGCACGGCATGATCGGCGACGCCCTGAAGCGCCTCGGCGACGCCAAGTCCTGACCGCGGGCGTCGCGGCTACCAGGCATACGCCTCAGGCGCCTCGCCGCCGGGACCGGGCCAGATGCGGTCGAGCGCCGCGCGCCGCTCCGGCGAGAGCGCGACGTCGAGCGCCCGGAGGCTCCCCGTGAGCTGCGCGATCGTGCGCGGCCCGATGATCGGCGCGGTCACCGCCGGGCAGCCGAGCAGCCAGGCGAGCGCGACGTTCGCCGGCTCCTCGCCGAGCTCGCGGCAGAAGGCCTCCCAGGCCTCGAGCTGCGCGCGACGCTCCTCCACGCGCTTGCGGATCCGTTCGCTCGCCCGGCGTCCCTCGGCCGTCTCCCCGAGAACGCCCGCGAGCAGCCCGCCCGCGAGCGGGCTCCAGGGCAAGAGGCCGAGGCCGTGCGCGCGGCAGGCAGGGACCACCTCGAGCTCCACGGTGCGCGCCGCCAGGTTGTAGAGACTCTGCTCGGAGACGAGGCCCAGG
>VBLD01000265.1:3417-8622 GCA_005879205.1 Deltaproteobacteria bacterium | reverse complement strand
ACTCACGCGCCCGAGCTTCTCGATGCGCTGCGCAGATGGGGCTATCTGCGCGGGGCCGTGCGCTGGTCGTCGCCCCGCACCCGCGGCGACGGCGTCGGGGCGATCGTGGCGCGCACGACGGCCCAGTTCGCGTTGCAGAGGCTGCTCGGCACCCTGATCTACTGAGCTAGGAGCGCGACCCAAGACTTCTTGGGTCGCGGACACAGACGCGAGCGTGTGGCGCTCACGTCACGCGCCACCGCCGTGCCGCGGCTGGCAAAGCCAGCGCGGCGGAGGGACACGCGCCGTTCAAAAGGCCTCGCGACTCTCATGGTGATCCGTTGGCAATTGGGCCTGTCGGCGGCGGCTGCGGAACCGGGCGTGTCCGTCTGCCGCGCTGGCTTTGCCAGCCGCGGCAGGACAGTCGGGCGTGATCCCGACGGAACACCCTCGCGTCCGGTTCGGTGGCCCGGAGCGAGCTCCACAGCTCCCCGAGACGCCGCGCGCTGTCGCGAGCTCCAGCCAGAGCCTGCTCGGCGAGATGGCCGGCGTCGGAGCCGGCAGACACCAGCGACGCGCGCAAGAGACCCGCCCAGGAGCCATTCCGGGCCCCGTCGCCAAAGGCGAGGAGGTCCTCGGCCTGCACCGTCTCCGGGTCATAACTGAAGACGACGCTCTGGCAGTCCCGGTTCACCCGGAGCTCCGTCAGCCCCGGCCGGTCGCGGAAGAAGTCCTCGATCGCCCGCGCGACGTCGTCGACCCGCTCCGGGGAGTCGACCCGGATGCGGGTGCGACCGCGGACCGCATGGACGATGTGGAAGCCGATCGTTTCTTCCAGCATGTCGTCGTCCTCCGCTATGATCCGCTCTTACCCGACGCGCCCGCGACGCTCAAGTGAAGTAGCGAGCGCGTGGTGGTCGACTCCGGGTCGGCACCCGCCACCGCGAGGCCGGCGGAGGGCAGCAGGACCCGGACGGTCGTCCCGTGGCCGAGCGTGCTGTCGATCGCGAGCATCCCGTCGTGAGCCTGCACGATGTGCTTGACGATCGCGAGTCCGAGCCCCGTCCCCCCGAGCGCCCGCGAGCGCGCCTTCTCCACCCGGAAGAAGCGCTCGGTGAGCCGCGGCAGATCCTCGGCCGGGATTCCGGTTCCCGTGTCCGCGACGTCGATCTCGACCATACCCGCGTGCGCCGGTTCCGCCGGCCGGACCGATATGGCGATCCGGCCGCCGGCCGGGGTGTACTTGATGGCGTTGTCCACCAGGTTGATCAGCACCTGTTGCAGGCGGTCGGCGTCGGCGAGCACCGGCGGCGTGCTCGTCTCGACGTGCGTCGCGACGGAGATATCGGAGGACTTCATGCGCTCGGCGAAGATCGCCAGCACGTCGTCGAGCACCGGAGCGAGCTCGACCGCGGCGAGACGGAGCGGCGTCCGTCCGAGCTCCAGATCCGACAGCGTCAGGAGGTCGTCGATCAGCCGGCCGAGCCGCTCGGCGTGCCGGTCGATCACGGTCAGGAAGCGACGCGCGGTCGGCCGCTCGTCGCCCGCGGGGCCGAGCAGCGTCTCGGCGTACCCCTTGATCGCGGTGAGCGGCGTCCGGAGCTCGTGGGAGACGTTGGCGACGAAGTCGCGGCGGACCACCTCCAGGCGCCGGAGCTCGGTGACGTCGTGCAGGACGAGGACGAAGCCGAAGGGGCGGCCGTTGCTGCCGCGCAGCGGGGCGGCGTTCACGTGGAGCGTCCGCCCGCCGACCAGCGTGAGGTCGCGCGAGCCGAGCGGAACCCCCCGGGCGAGCTCACCCGTCAGGACGGCAACTTGCGGATCGCGCACCAGCTCGATGAGCCGCCGGCCGCGGCCCTCGAGCTGCTCCGGCAGCTCGAGGAGGTCGCGCGCGCGCTCGTTCATGAGGACGACGCTGCCCGTGAGATCGGTGACCAGCACCCCTTCGAGCATGCTTCTCAGGATCGACTGGAGCCGCTCGTGCTCGACCCGAAGCTCGGCGATGGTGGCCGACACGTTGCGTGCCATGATGCCGAGCTGGGCCTCCAGGATTCCCAGCTCGTCGCCGCGCTCGGGAACCAGGTATGGGGCCGACTCGCCGTCGGCCAGCCGCCGGGCGAAGGTGACGAGGCGGTGGACGCGTCGCAGCATGCGACGCGAGAGGATCAGCGCGGCGGCGAGCCCGAGGGCGGCGGCCGCCACGATGCCGGCCACGAGCAGGCGGCGTAGGTGGGCCACGTTGGCGGCGAGCGTCCGGAGCAGCAGCGCGGTGCGCACGATGCGGACGTCGTTGCCGCGGGTCTGTCGCCACGCCGTGTAGAGCAGCCGCATATCCAGGGTCGTGCTCCGGCGGACCGACTTGCCGCGCCCGGTGGCGAGCGCGTCCTGGACCTCCGGCCGGCTGGCGTGGTTCTCGAGCGACGCCGAAGGGCGGTCGGATTCGCCGAGCACCGTGCCGTCGGGGGCGATCACGGTGATGCGAGCGCCCAGGTCGGCGGCGAGCCGGGCGCACGCCGCGTCCAGCACCTCGCCGCTCGTCCAGGGGAGCGCCTCGCTCGCGACGCGCGCCTCGGCGAACAGGCGCTCCGCGAGCGTCTTCACCTGATGACGCTCGACGGTGACGGCCACCCACGGGACAGCCGTCACGAGCGCGCCGAGGAGCGCGACCAGCGTCGGCGCGAGGAACTGGAGGACGAGCCTACGGCTCCAGCGCGTCGGGGTTGAATTTGTATCCGACACCGCGGACCGTGAGGAGAAGCTCGGGCGCCGAATCGTCCCGCTCGATCACCTTCCGGAGCCGCCGCACGTGGACGTCCACCGTACGCGGCTCCACGTGCACGTCCTGTCCCCAGACGAGGTCGAGGAGCTGCAGCCGATCGTACACCCGGTGTGGGTGCTGCACGAAGAACTTGAGAAGCTCGAATTCACGCAGCGAGAGGGCCAAGGGCTGGCCGTCGACGGCCACCTCGTAGGTGTTGAAGTTGACGTGGAGCCGGCCGCGAAAGAAGTCCTCCTCGTGCGCCGGCGGGGCGGCCGCGGCAGAGGCCCGGCGTAGAACGGCGCGCACGCGGGCGACGAGCTCCCGCGGGCTGAACGGCTTGGTGATGTAGTCGTCGGCGCCCAGCTCGAGGCCGAGGACCCGGTCGAGCTCGGTGCCCTTGGCGGTGAGCATGATCACCGGCACGTCGCGGAGCGCGTCGTCGGCGCGCAGGCGGCGGCAGACCTCGAGACCGTCGGTCCCCGGCAGCATCAGGTCGAGGACCACGAGCGCCGGAGGGCTGGTCGCCGCGCGCTCGAGCGCCTTCTCGCCGCTGTCGGCGTCCTCGACCGCGTAGCCTTCCTGCTCGAGATGGTAGCGGACCAGGTCGCGGATGTCGGCCTCGTCTTCGACGACGAGAATGGTGGCCTTGGATGCCAAGCGTCGATCCGGGACTGACACTACGGCCGCCACGTTTCCTACCGGTTACCGCCGCGTGAATTCACGACTTCGGGCCACGCTATCGTGCGTGGCGGCGAGGAGCAAGCTCTCACGCGGCCGTGTGTCGTGGAGAAACCCGACCGTTCTCCGGGGCACGGCCGCGGCGGCGGCGGATCTTCACCCGCACACCGCGGCCGTCGAGCCCGGCGAACGCCTCCCGCACCCTGGCGAGGAGACGGTCGCTCGTGCCCGCGGACACCGTCACCTGGAGGCGGCTCGGACGACCGGTCGCTGCGGCATCCTCGGTGATCGTCTGCACCAGGTACGGAGTGAGGGTGCCGGCGCGTACGAGGCGGGATCGGGCACCCGGACCCAGCCTCCGGACCTCGGCGCGAACCACGAGTACGTCCGTCATTCCCTTCGCCCTCCGCTCGACCGTGTCCGCGAGACGTCCGCCGCGATATGGAGCGTGCGCGCCCCGGGGGGCCCGTCTACGGTTTGTCGGTGTATGCGGCCACCATACGCCGTCGAGGTGACGGTGCGATGTCGGGGGACACAAGGTTGCAAGAGGGCCGTCGCGGCCGCTCTACTCGAGCGCCTCGGGAACGAACGTGTAGCCGACGCCGCGCACCGTGAGGATGACCCGCGGCGCCGAATCGTCGCGTTCGATCAGCTTGCGCAGCCGGCCGATGTGAACGTCGACCGTGCGCGGCTGGACGTGCGTGTCCCGACCCCACACGAGGTCCAGGAGCTGCGTGCGCCCGTAGGCGCGCCGGGGATGGCGGACGAAGAACTTGAGGAGCTCGAAGGCGCGCAGCGAGAGGGGCGTCGCCCGGCCGTCGATGGTGACTTCGTAGGTGTCGAAGTCCATCGTCAGCCGCCCGCACGAGTAGACCTCGTGCGGCTCCGGCTCGAGGGTGACCGTGCTGCGCCGCAGGACGGCGCGCACGCGGGCCACGAGCTCCCGCGGGCTGAACGGCTTGGTGATGTAGTCGTCGGCACCCAGCTCGAGTCCGAGTACCCGATCGACCTCGCTCGCCCTGGCCGTCAGCATGATGATCGGGACGCCGCCGAGCGTCTCGTCCTTGCGGAGCCGCTGGCAGACCTCGAGCCCGTCGGTCCCCGGGAGCATGAGGTCGAGCATGATGAGCGCGGGCCNNNTGGCGAGGGCGAGCGCGCGCTCGCCCGTGTCGGCCTCGCAGACGGCGTAGCCCTCCCGGACGAGGTGGAAGCGAACCAGCTCGCGGATGTCGGGCTCATCGTCGACGACGAGAATGGTGGGGCTCGGGGCCACGGCAGGCAGCCCCGCGACTCTACGGTGCCCGTGTTACGCGGCCGTTGCGCGGGCGTGAAGTTGTCGAGGTGACGCGCGGTTCCTAGAAGACGAACTCCACCTGAAAGCGCACGTTGTCGCGGTCGCGCAGGGTGCCCACCTGACCGGTGGGGGGGCCGTCGATGCGCGTGTAGTCGAAGCTGAAGCGAAACGGGTCGCGAATGTATGCGATCCCGGGCTGGTTCAGGACCGCGCCCTGCCAGTCGTAGAAGAGCGTGTAGATCGGAACGATCCGGCCGCCGTAGTACGAGGTCGTGATGAGCAGCGTGTGCAGGAACTGGTCGTCCTCGAGGTGGAAGAAACGGGGGCGCAGGCTGCACGGACGCTTCGTGCCAGCCGGGGTCCGACACCCGATGCCGAGGACGCCCTCGGTGCCGATGATCGGGAAGGATTTGTCGACCGCGATGTTCCGGAACGGCACGGGCAGGACGAGATCGCCGGGGGAGTCGAACACGTGCTTGTAGAAGAACTGCGT
>VBLD01000265.1:2727-3342 GCA_005879205.1 Deltaproteobacteria bacterium | reverse complement strand
CGGCCAGCTGCTTCTTCCGCGTCGTATCGAGGAAGCGCGGATAGACGAACGGGTCGAGGCCACCCTCGAGGTTGTTTTCGCGCGCCAGCCGGGCGAAGCCCGGCGAGCCGGGCGGCGCGAGGGCGTCGGCGCTGTTGCCGCGGCCCTGGCGGTTCATCGGCTCCCCCTGGAACCACGCGGCCTCGGAGCGGACGATCGCGTAGTAGCTGGGGACCGGGAAGGTGAGCGAGCCGCCGGTGATGGGGACCCGCGGGAAGCGCTGCGTCGCGACGATCTCGTGCCCGAACTTGGGCAGCGGCAGCGGGAACCGCGCGTTTGTGCCGGGAAGCTGGAAGCGCGCGCCCGGGGTGTCGAGGTACGTGTAGTAGTGCGCGAGGGTATAGGTCACGTCCCGCGCGGTGAAAACCAACCGACCCCCACCTCGGATCTCCTCGGCCTTCGGGACCTGAGGGACCTGGCGGATCGCGGGATTCGGGAAGCCGAGCCCGGCGGGCTCCCAGGGCGAGCCCGCCGGGATTCCGGGCAGCGTCGAGATACGGTTGCCGAGCGCTCCGAAACCCTCGAGGAACGTGTCGGAGAGCGGGCCGACCGAGCCGAAATGGTAGCTCGCGCGGA
>VBLD01000265.1:0-2705 GCA_005879205.1 Deltaproteobacteria bacterium | reverse complement strand
GCTCGTCGAGCGGGATGAAGAAGCCGCCGAAGCCATTGTCGAGCGGGTTGATGTTGTCGAGGAGCCGGAAGTTGTCGGTCTCGCCCCAGGCGAGGATCTGGCGCCCGATGCGGACGTCGACCGGTCCCTTGCCGACGTCGAGATAGCCGAGGAAGAAGCGGTGGCGCTGGCGCGCGACCCTGCGCACCAGGTTGATCCGCCGGTGGATGAGCTCGTCGGGGATGATCGGAGTGGTGATCGATTTCGTCTTCGGGAAGAGGGGAAAATCCAGCCGCAGGGCCTTGGTGACCGCGAACTGGTCGCTCCACTCGCGCGGCCCGTAGTCGTAGATGCCCTCCCCCTCGCCGCGGTACTGGAGGCTGTACTTGAGCGTGTCCGGATCGAGCCAGCCGAAGGCGCGGGCAATGCCCATGCCGGTGGTGGCGAAGCGCTTGATGTCGTGGTCGAGCTTCAGCTCGAGGAAGTAGCGGTGCTGGCGGACGTGGCCGGCAGCCGAGCGTGGGAAGGAGAGCGGGTCGTCCGAGCCGCCCTCCTTCTCGGTACCGACCCGGACGTCGCTGTAGGCTCGCATGAGGAGCCGCATCTCGCCGCGGTCGTCGAGCGAGATGGCGCGGGCCGATGGGGCGCGCAGGGTGAGGAGCGCAGCAGCCGCCCAGGCCGAGGCCCGGACCCGTCGCCACACGGTCGCCGTCTTCATCATCGACCCTCCCGGCCCGGGTGGCCTGCGCGTACGATGCCGCGTGAAAGGCGGCGGCTTTATAAGAAAGCCCCGAGAACGGTGTCAAGGACGGGGGTGGACGGCTGCCTACGTGGGCGGTGCGCCCCTCGATTTCTTCGAGGGTCACGAACTCGCCGCGCACGATCTCCTCGGGCTGCAGGCGAAAGGGCCCATCGTGGACCGCCTGGAACGCCATCCCGTGCACGACGGTATCCGCGTCGGCGTAGCGCAGCGGGAAGAGCGGCTCGAGCGCCGGCTCGACGCCGAGCTCCTCGCGGACTTCGCGCCCCGCGCCCGCCTCGAACGACTCGCCCGCGGCGAGCACGCCCCCGACCGCTACGTCCCAGTGCCCCGGGTAGACGTCCTTGGTCGGAGTACGCTGGTGGATGAAGAGCTCGCCGCGGCGGTTGAAGACGAGGATGTACGAGGTGCGGTGCGGCAGGCGCCGGACGCGCATCTCGCGCCGCGTGACGACGCGGACCACTCTCCCCGCGTCGTCCACCACGTCGACCAGCTCGGCGTCGGCCGCCGTCACGACACGTCGTCGAAACGCCCGCCGACGGCGGCGAGCTCCTCCGGCGTGTTGACGTTGGTCAAACTGCGCGCCGCGCCGCGCACCGCCCGCATCTCCGCTTCGCTCACGTAGTCCACCCGCAGGAAGCGCAGCACGTCGCGCACCGCATTCCGCCCCACGCCGAGACTCGCCTCGATGCTGGGCAGAGCCCCGACGGCGTACACGGCGTGCAGCGGCTCGACGTCGCCCTCCCAGCAGGGGACGACCGCATCGGCGCTCCCGATGCGGGCGAGCAGGAAGCGGATGACGTCGGGATCGAGGCCGGGCATGTCGCAGGCCGCGACGAAGACGTGCGGGTAGTGGCTGGCGAGGAGGGCGGCGTGGATGCCCGCCAGCGGCCCGCTGCCGGGAAAGCGATCCGCCACCGTCTCGACGCCGAGGCCCTCGAAGCGCTCCGGGTGGTTGGTCGAGACCAGGACCTGGGGGAAGATGTCCCGAAAGACGCGGACGGCGCGCACGGCGATCGGCTCGCCGTCGACGGCCGCGAACGCCTTGTCACGCCCGCCCATGCGCGAGGCGCGCCCGCCGGCCAGGACGGCGCCCGCCACCGACGTCCGCCGGGCGATCATGGGCATTCCAATACCGCGGAGCCGGGCACTGTCAACGGGCGTTGACAGCAAGGGCGAGCGGCGCGAGAGTCGACCGCTTCGGCATGGAGCCGAGCGCCGAGGCCCTCGATGCGGCTGCCGCGTGCGTCAGTCGCGCCCGCTACGTCGTCGCGCTGACCGGCGCGGGGCTGTCCGTCGAGAGCGGCATCCCGCCGTTCCGGGGGCCCGGCGGGCTCTGGACCAAACACGGCGAGCCTCCGCTGGACGGCTATCAGCGGTTCCTGCGCGATCCGCGCGCGGCGTGGGAAGAGCGGCTGAACCCCTCGGGGCCGATGCGAGAGCTCTGGGAGGCCCGGCCGAACCCCGGCCATCTGGCTCTCGTCGAGCTGGAGGACATGGGCGTGCTGAAGGCCACGATCACCAGAACGTCGACGACCTGCACCGGCGCGCGGGGAGCGGCCGCCTGCTCGAGATCCACGGCAACGCGATGCTCGTGCGCTGCATCGAGTGTGTCGCCCGTTTCCGGCGCGACGCGATCGACTTCGCCGAGCTCCCGCCGCGCTGTCCGCACTGCACCGGCATCCTCAAGAGCGACACGGTGTCGTTCGGCGAGCCCATTCCCCCCGACGTGCTCGAGGGTTGCTTCGAGGAGGCCGAGCGGGCCGACTGCATGATCGTCGCAGGCACGTCGGCGACGGTCTACCCGGCCGCCCAGTTTCCCGTCTCCGTCCACCAGCGCGGCGGTGACCTGGTGGAGGTGAACCCCTACGAGTCCGAGATCACGCAGCTCTGCCGTCACACCTTGCAAGGTCCGGCGGGCGAGATCCTGCCGCTGCTCGTCGAGCGTGTCCGGCGAAGGGCGTGA
>VBLD01000264.1:9463-9952 GCA_005879205.1 Deltaproteobacteria bacterium | reverse complement strand
CGGAGTCTAGCTGCTCGCCCGTGCCGCCGCCACATCCCTTGAACGCATCGTGACCCCGCGTCACAGTGCCGCCCATGGGCGCGCTCGACGGTCTTCGTGTCCTCAGCTTCGAGGCGCGGCGCGCCGACGAGCTGGCGACCATGCTCGCCCGCCACGGGGGCTCGGTCAGGCGCGCCCCGGCGCTCCGCGAGACGGGTCTTCCCGAGTCTCCCGAGGCCCACGAGCTCGCGCGCCGGCTGGCCGCGAGCGACATCCAGACGGTCATCCTCCTCACCGGGGTCGGCACGCGGGCGCTGGCCGCTGCGGTCAGCGACTCGTGCCCGGACTTCGCGCGCCACCTCGAGCGGGCAACGGTGATCGCGCGCGGCCCGAAGCCGCTGGCGGCGCTGCGCGAGCTCGGCATCGGCGGAGCGCATCCGGTGCCCGCGCCTCATACGTGGCACGAAGTTCTCGGCGTGGTCGACACGCTCGGCGCCGCGGCGGGACGGG
>VBLD01000264.1:8886-9357 GCA_005879205.1 Deltaproteobacteria bacterium | reverse complement strand
TGGTGCGCGGCGAGGCCGACGTGGCCGTGTTCACCAATGGCGCCCAGGTGGAGCACCTCTTCCGGGCGGCGGCCGACGAGGTGGCGCTCCGCGCGGGGCTCGGGCGCACGGTCGTCGCCTCGGTCGGTCCGGTGTGCAGCGAAGTGCTCGAGGCGCACGGCGTCCATCCGGACCTCGAAGCATCGCCGCCGAAGATGGGGCCGCTCGTTGCACTGATCGCCGAACGGGCGCGCGCCGTTCTCGCGGTGAAGCGGGCATAGCGAGCGCGATCGCCCGCTGCTGTCGCCGCATGCGACTGCGTGGCGCCGTCCCGGGACGGTTCGCCTCACGTGGAAACCCGAACACCGCCACGATGGACGGACCGATGCGGCCTGGTCCGGCGCTTGCCTCTCCGTTTCTTCGATGCAAGCGAGGTGGCGGCGGTTCTCGATGCGATCCGGCGCGATCCGCCTGGCCTTCTGCGCGGCAGCC
>VBLD01000264.1:0-8800 GCA_005879205.1 Deltaproteobacteria bacterium | reverse complement strand
CGTGACTGTCGACGTCGGCGACACCGTCGAATGGCAATGGATGACGGGCTTCCACTCGACGACGAGACAGCAGGGTGCGGAAACGTGGGACTCCGGCGCGGTTCCCTCCCCGCACACCTTCTCGCATACCTTCACCCACCCGGGGACGTACCCCTACGTCTGCACGGTGCACGTCTACTACGGCATGACCGGAACTGTGACGGTACGCCCCACCACCGTCACGACGACGACCACGCCTGCGACTCGGCCGAGCACTACGAGCACGACGACCCCGGCCGCGGTGTCCGGCGCATGCACCAGCATCACGACCTGCGAGGCGGCACTCACCGCCGCCCTCCCCGCTGCGAGCACGGCGGCGAACGGCAAGGAGCGTCGCGTCGCGCGGCGGCTCCAGAATCTCGCGCGCCGGGCAACGCATCAGCTCGATCGGGCGGTGGCGGCCTCCAGCACCCGGCGGGCGCATCTCGTCGACAAGGCGACCCGGACGCTCGAGCGCCTGCGCTCCGTCGCCGGGAACGCCGCGGCACAGGGCACGCTCGTCGTGCCGCTCGACCCGATCGACGCGGACGCCGGGTCGCTCGAATCGCTGGCGCGGTCGAGCTGACACGACCCCCGGCAGGGGGTTGCCTCTGGCGGGCACCCGGCGCAATTAGCTGGCCACATGGGCGACGAACGGGTGCGCTTCGGCCTCTGCCTGCCGCAGTTCGGCGCCACCTGGACCCAGGCGCGCGAGGTCGCGCAGGCGGCCGACGAGGGCGGTTTCGACTCGATCTGGGTGGTCGATCACTTCGTCCAGATTCCCGACGAGGCCCAGCCCGTCCTCGAGGCGTGGACCGAGGTCGTGGCCGCGGCGGCGGTCACCCGGCGCGTCCGCATCGGTCAGCTCGTGCTCTGCGTGAGCTACCGCCCCCCCGCGCTCCTCGCCAAGATGGCGGCCACGCTCGACCAGGTGTCGGGCGGCCGGCTGATCGTCGGCCTCGGCGCGGGCTGGCATCAGATCGAGTACACCGAGTACGGCTATCCGTTCCCGCCCATCGGCACCCGCCTCGCACAGCTCGGCGAGGCGCTCGAGATCCTGCGACGCATGTGGAGCGAGGAGCGGACCACCTTCGACGGGAAGCACTTCACGGTGCGCGACGCGCCCTGCAACCCGAAACCCGTGCAGCGGCGCCTGCCGATCCTGATCGGGGGCGGCGGCGAGCGGGTCCTTCTGCGTCTGGTCGCGCGTCACGCCGACATCTGGAACAACCTCGGCATCAACCACGCCGACGTGGCGCGCAAGCGCGACGTCCTGGCGGCACACTGCCGCGCGATCGGCCGCGATCCCGCCGAGATCGAGATCTCGCAGCAGACGCTCGGTGCCATCGCGGTAGACCGCGCCGCCGCGGAGCGAAAGACGGCCGAGGTGCTCGACGCGTTGCCCTTCCTGACGGGGGCCCCGGATCTCATCCTGGCCGGGACCCCGGACGAGATTCACGCCCGTGTCGCGCGCAACCGGGCGCTCGGCATCTCCACCTTCGTCATGAACCTCGGGCGGCAGACGGACCCCGAGGACGTCCGGCTCTTCGGCCGCGAGGTCGTGGCCGCGTACCGCTGAGGGAATCATGCCGGCGCGGGCGACCGAGGCCGCAGCGATGATCCTCGCCGGAGGCGAGGGGAAGCGCCTTCATCCGCTCACGCGCGACCGCGCCAAGCCCGCCGTGCCCTTCGCGGGACGCTACCGCATCATCGACTTCGTCCTCTCCAACTTCGTCAACTCCGGGATCTTCAAGATCAGCGTCCTCACCCAGTACAAGTCCGGGTCGCTGATGCAGCACCTGGCGCGCGGCTGGCAGCTCGCGCCCCAGATGGGCCACTACGTGGCGCCGGTGCCGGCCACCATGAACCTCGGCCCGCAATGGTTCCGGGGCAGCGCCGACGCCGTCTTCCAGAACCTCGACGTCATCGAGAACGAGCAGCCCACCTACGTCTGCGTCTTCAGCGCCGACCACATCTACAAGATGGACGTCCGCCAGATGCTCGACTTCCACCGCGACTGCGGCGCCGAGGTGACCGTCGCCACCATCCCCGTCCCCGCCGAGGAGATGTCGCGCTACGGCATCGTCGACTGCGACAACCGGCGGTGCGTCACCGGATTCCGCGAGAAGCCGCCGCTCGAGGCCGACGCCGTCGGCACGCGCCAGGCGTCGATGGGGCTGTACGTCTTCAACGCCGACGTCCTCGTGCGCGCCGTCGTCGAGGACGCCGAGCGCCCCGACTCGACGCACGACTTCGGCCGCGACCTGATCCCGCGCCTGGCCGAGCGCGGTCGGGTACACGCCTACGACTTCTCGACCAACACGCACCCGAACATGACCGAGGCGGAGCGCGGCTACTGGCGCGACATCGGCACGCTCGACGCCTACTACCAGGGGTCCATGGACCTGATCTCGGTGTCCCCGGTCTTCAACCTGTACAACCCCGCGTGGCCGATCCTCTCCGCCTACTATCCGAGCCCGCCGGCCAAGTTCGTGTTCGCCGACCGCGAGCAGAACCGCATCGGGAGCGCCACGGACTCCATGGTCTCCGAGGGGTGCATCGTGAGCGGCGGCCACGTCGACCGCTCGATCCTCGGCCCCCGCGTGCGCGTGAACAGCTTCGCCCAGGTGAGCGATTCGATCCTCTTCGAGGGCGTGGAGGTCGGCCGCCACGCGTGCATCCGGCGGGCGATCGTCGACAAGAACGTCTCCGTGGCAGCGGGTGCGACGATCGGCTACGACCCGGCCGAGGACCGCCGCCGCTTCGTGGTCAGCGAGGAGGGCGTGGTCGTGGTCCCGAAGGGCGAGCGGGTGGGCTGATCGCTGCCTTGCACGCTCGAGCGCTGAACGAACGATCGCCTACTTCGGCTCGGCCGGGAGCACGAACTCGAACGCCGCGCCCTCGCCGTCGACGTAGGGTGAGATCGCGCGGATGGTCCCGCCGTGGCGCTCGAGGGCGAGGCGGCAGAAGGTGAGCCCGAGGCCCCAGCCGCCGAGGCGCTTCACCGGCGACTCGCCGCCCTGCCGGTACTTGCGGAAGAGCGTGGCCAGGACCTCCGGCACGATCGTGCGGCCGCGGTTTCCCACCCGCACGACGAAGGAACCTTCCGCCGAACGCTCGGCGTGCACGTCGACGGTGCTCCGCTCCGGCGCGACGCCGATCGCGTTGTCGAGGAGGTTCAGCAGCACACGCTCGACCAGCGCCGGGTCACAATGGACGATCGTCTGGCTCTCACCGGATCGGTTGAGCACCACCGACTTCGCCTGCGCCAGGAGGCCGGCCTCGGCCAGCACCGGCTCACACAGCGACGACCAGGGGACGTTGCGGGCACGCAACGGCATCGCGCCGCTCTCCAGACGGTTCACGTCGAGCAGCGTGCAGACGAGGTGCCCGATGCGCTGCGAGGCGCGCCGGAGGAGCGGGACGAAGCTCGCCGCCCCGACGGGGTCCTGCGCCATCATGTCGAGCGCCGATTCGACGACGCAGACCGAGTTCTTGATGTCGTGCACGGTGAGGTCGACGAGGTCGTCCCGACGATGCTCGCTGTCGCGCAGCTCGGCCGTGCGTTCGCCGATCAGCCGCTCGAGCTCGGCCGCATAGCTCTGCAGGTGGCGGTGCGCGGCGCGCACCAGGTCCGTCTGCGTGACGATGCCCGCGAGACGCCCGGCGTCGTTCACCACGGGCAGGCGCCGCACCCGGTGGCGGGTGCACATGGCGATGACCTCGGCCACCGTCGCGCCGGGGTCGGTCACGTGCAGCGGATGGCTCATCACGTCGCGGACCGACGCCGCTGCCCAGCCCACCGGGTCGCGCGCGACCTCCCGGACGACGTCGCGCTCCGTGATGATCCCGACAGGGGCGTCGCCGTCGAGCACCACCAGGCAGCTGATCGCGTGCTCGGCGAGCAGGCGCGCGGCCTCGCGTAGGGCGGCGCCCAGGGGCACGCACTGGACGCGGGCCGACATGTTGTCGGCGACGCGGAGGGAGGCGGTGTGCTGTGCGACGCCGGAGGGGGCCGGCAGGAGATCGTCGCTCACGCCGGACTATCGGCGGCGGTCCGCCGGAACTTGAGCCGCACCGTATTCCGGCGCTGGCCGCCGCGCCGGCCAGCGCCCGTATTCCTTGATTCGCAGCAGACCTTCGCGTAGCTCTCGACGAGTGGAGACCCCGCCGTTCCTCGCGGCGTGCCGCCGCCAGCCGGCGCGCTACACCCCGGTCTGGCTCATGCGGCAGGCGGGCCGCTACCTGCCCGAATACCGGGCGATCCGCGAGAAGACGGGCTTCCTGGAACTCTGCCGCACGCCGGACCTCGCCGCCGAGGTGACCGTCGGCACGGCCCTGCGGCTCGGCGTCGACGCGGCCATCATCTTCGCGGACATCCTGCTCGTCCTCGATCCGATGGGCGCCGGGCTCGAGTTCACGCGCGGCGATGGGCCGGCGATTCAACACCCGGTCCGCAGCGCCGCCGACGTCGATCGCCTGCGCGAGGTCGAGCCCGGCGCGCTCGCCTACGTCGCCGAGGCGGTGAAGCGGGCGCGGGCCGCCCTGCCCGCCACGATCCCGCTGATCGGCTTCGCCGGCGCGCCCTTCACCCTCGCGTCCTATTTGATCGAGGGTGGCGGCTCCCGCCTCCACGCGCGCACCAAGGCGTTCATGCTCACCGACCCCGGTGCCTGGCGCGCGCTGATGGAGCGGCTCGTGCGTGCGGTCGCGGCCTACCTCGACGCGCAGATCGACGCGGGCGCCGACGCCGTGCAGCTCTTCGACAGCTGGGTCGGTTGCCTGGCACCGTCCGACTACCGCACCCACGTGCTGCCACACGTGCGCGAGCTCATCGGTGCGATCCGGCCGGGCACGCCGGTCATCCATTTCGGAACCGATACCGCGGGGCTGCTCGAGTGCATGCGCGCCGCCGGCGGCGACGTGATCGGGATCGACTGGCGCATCGACCTCGACGCGGCGTGGAGTCGCCTCGGCCACGACGTCGCCGTGCAGGGCAACCTCGACCCGGTGGCGCTGCTCGCGCCGGTCGCGGAGATCCGCCGGCGCGCCGCCGCCATCCTCGGCCAGGCGGCCGGCCGCCCGGGAGGCGTCCTGCCGCAGACGCCGGTCGAGCACGTGCTGGCCCTGGTCGACGCCGTGCACGAGCTCTCGGCGCGCTGACGGTCGCATGACGGCCGACGCGGTCCTGCTGATCGCCTTCGGCGGGCCGACCCGCCCGGAGGAGATCGAGCCCTTTCTCGCCAACGTCGTCCGCGGCCGGGCGGTGCCCCCGGAGCGGCTCGCGGAGGTCGCCCGGCACTATCACGCGATCGGCGGACGCTCGCCGCTGAATGCGATCACCTTCGCCCAGGCCGACAAGCTCCGCACCGCGCTGGTCGACGCGGGCTCGCCGCTGCCGGTCTACGTCGGCATGCGGAACTGGGAGCCGTACATCGCCGACACCCTCGCCCGGATGGCCGACGAGGGCCGGCGGCGGGCCGCCGGCCTGATCCTCGCGCCGCACGCCACCGAGGCGAGCCGCGCCCGGTACACGGACGCCGTCGCGCAGGCGAGCGCCGCGCTCGGCACGCGCGCGCCCGTGATCCGCTGGGCGCGCGACTGGCACACCCATCCGCTCTTCATCGCGGCGGCGGCCGACCTCGCGGCGGCCGCCCTGGCACGGCTAGCGGGCGAACGCCGGGCAGCCGCGGTCCTCGTCTTCACCGCGCACAGCGTGCCGCGCACCATGGCCGCGGGCTCGCCCTACGAGACCGAGATCGCCGCGTCGGCCCGCGCGGTCGCCGAGCGCCTCGGACACCGCGCCTGGCAGATCGCCTACCAGAGCCGGAGCGGCGGGCCGGCCGAGCCGTGGCTCGAGCCCGACGTCAACGACGCGCTCCGCGCGCTCGTCGCGGCCGGCACGCGCGACGCCGTCGTCGTGCCGATCGGCTTCGTTGCCGACCACGTCGAGGTGCTCTACGACCTCGACGTCGAGGCGGCCGCCACGGCGCACGCCGCGAAGCTGGGCTTCGTGCGCGCGCCCGCGGTGAACGACCATCCGCTCTTCATCCGCATGCTCGCCGAGGTGCTACGCGAGGCCGTCCAATGAAGCGGGTGGCCGTGGTGGGCGGCGGCACGGCCGGGCTCGCCGCGGCGCTCCGTCTCGTCGAGGCCGCCCGCGCGCGCGCAGCGGGCCTTGAGATAGTCCTGCTCGAGGCGAAGGACCGTCTCGGCGGGACGATCGCGACCGAGCGGACCGGCGGCTTCCTGATCGAGGCCGGCGCCGACGCATTCATCACCGAGAAGCCCTGGGCGCTCGGGCTGTGCGAGCGGCTCGGCCTCGGCGACCGGCTGATCGGCACGCGGCCCGGCGACCGGCACACCTACGTCGTGCGGCACGGCCGGCTCGTGGCGGTGCCCGAGGGATTCGTGATGATCGCGCCGACGGATCCCTGGACGGTCGCCACCTCGCCGCTCTTCTCGTGGCGGGGAAAGCTCCGCATGCTCCTCGACCTCGCGCTGCCGCGGCGCCGAGGCGACACCGACGAGAGCGTCGCGGCCTTCGTCCGGCGCCGGCTCGGCCGCGAGGCGCTCGAGCGCGTGGCCGAGCCGCTCCTCGGCGGCATCTACACCGGCGATGCGGAGCGGCTGTCGCTGCGCGCCACCATGCCGCGCTTCGTCGAGCTCGAGCGGCGCCACCGGAGCCTGATCGTCGGGCTCCGGGCGACGGCACGCACGCGCGACGCCGGCGCGCGCTACAGCTTGTTCATGACGCACGTCGAGGGCATGGGCGGGCTGATCGGCGACCTCGCGCGCCGGCTCCCGGAGGGCGTCGCGCGGCTCGGCGCCGGAGTGACCGGTCTCGCGCGCGACGGGGAGAGCTGGCGTCTCGCCGCCGGCGGCGTCGGCTTCACCGCCGACGCGCTCGTGATCGCGGTGCCGGCGTACGCCGCGGCCAGCCTGCTCGAAGGCCTCGATTCGACGCTCGCGCGCGCCCTCGAAGCGATCGAGCATGCCTCCTCGGCTGCCGCGCGGACTTCCGGGGTTCGGCTTCGTCGTCCCGGCCGTCGAGCGGCGCTCGATCCTCGCCTGCAGCTATCCATCGCGCAAGTTCGCCGGCCGCGCTCCCGACGGCCACGAGCTGGTGCGTGCGTTCGTGGGCGGCGCGCTGCGGCCCGACCTTCTGGACCTCGACGACGAGGCGCTGATCGCGCTCGTCGAGGCCGAGCTCGCCGGGTTGCTCGGCGTCGCGGCGCGACCGCTCCTGGTCCGCGTCCACCGGCACGCGGGTGCCATGCCCCAGTACCACGTCGGGCACGAGGCGCGCGTCGCGGCCATCGAGGCGCGCGCGGCGGCCATCCCCAACCTCGCGCTCGCGGGGGCAGCCTATCACGGCGTCGGCGTGCCCGACTGCGTGCGCAGCGGCGAGGCAGCGGCCGACGCCGTACTCGCGGCGCTCGGCTACGCCGGTTCGGGCTTCGACGACACCGCGATCGCCACCGGGTAGGCGAAGCGGATCGTGTCGCCCTTCCGCCGCGTGCCGAGGCCGAGGCCGTCGTCCGCGAGCGCGTCGTCGAACATGCGCCGGATCTCCGCGACGTCGCCCGGGTCGGGAAACGACCGCGTGAGCAGTCCCTCGAGCTCGCTCTCGAGCCGGTAGAAGGTGAGGCGCGGTCCCGGCAGATCCGCCGCCGGAAAGAGCGCCTCGATCTCGGCCAGCGTCAAGGCGCGCACGTGCGACGGATCGCGCAGGCGCTCCATCCGGTTGAAGGCGCGCGCCTTCGCGGCATCCGCCGAGGCGACGACGTCCACCACCGCCACGGTTCCGCCCGGCCGGCAGACCCGCTTCATCTCCGCCAGCACGCGGGACGGGTCGGGAAAATGGTGGAACGCGAAGCGGCTGACGACGATCGAGAACGAGGCGTTCGCGAAGGGGAGCGGGACGACGTCGCCCACCTGCCAGGTGACGTTGCCGACCCTCTCTTCTACCGCGAGTGCACGCGCCCGCTCGATCATCGCCGGCGTGAGGTCGATGCCGGTCGCGTGCCGCACCGTGGCCGCGAACGCACACACCACGAGCCCCGGGCCGCAGGCCACGTCGAGCACCGTGTCGCCGCCGCCGGCACGCGTGGCCTCGACGAGGAGCGCGAGAGCGTCGCGATCCTGGATGCCCGGGGCGGTCGAGAACGGGATCGCCTGCTTCGTGAACTGGTCGACGATGAGATCGCGGTGCTCCATGACGTTCGTCACACGCCTCTACCGGGCGTGGGCCGATGACGCAACGCGCTGGGCAACTGGGGCATGGTGCATTTACCCTATTGCGCCGCCCTCTTGCGGCATGGCAGCCGCGGCGTGTCTCGCGGCCAGCGTACTCGGTACCTCGGTCGCCATCGGGGGGGCCGGCAAGGAGAACGAGCGGACGACGCTTCCGGCGCCCGTCGGCGATGTCGTGCCGCCCCTCGGAACCCCCGACGAAGCGGTGTCGGCCATCGAGCATCTCCGCCTGCACCCGGCTCGCGAATCGCTCGATCCGGCCGAGGTGACCCGCAATCGGCCATCGGGGACCACCGAGAAGCAGCAGCGCTAGCGTTCGGACTGTCGCGAGCGTACGCCGACGGCTATAGCAGGGCGATGCCCACGGCGGCGGACCACCCGCCCGCCGTCGTCCTCGGCGGCGGCATCGCAGGTCTCGCGGCGGCGCGGCTCCTGACGCGCCACTTCGCACGCGTCGTCGTGCTCGAGCGCGACACGCGGCCGGACACGGCCGCTCCCGACTCGGCGTACGCGGCCTGGGTCCGTC
>VBLD01000103.1:36932-37990 GCA_005879205.1 Deltaproteobacteria bacterium | reverse complement strand
GACGCTGAGCTCCGTCGGCATGCTCCTCGAGCGCGAGGGGCACCGCGTCCTCACCGCCGAGAGCGGCCTGCAGGCCCTCGAGCTCCTCGCGCGCGAGCCCGTGCAGCTCCTGCTCGTCGACTACTTCATGCCGGTCATGAACGGCGAGGAGCTCATCCACGCCGTTCGCGAGCGCGACTGCCTCATCCAGATCGTCCTGCAGACCGGCTACGCCGGCGAGAAGCCGCCACGCGAGATGCTCTCCCGGCTCGCCATCCAGGGCTACCACGACAAGACCGACGGGCCGGACCGCCTCCTCCTCTGGGTCGACATCGCCTTCAAGGCGTACGACCAGCTCGCCCAGCTGCACATCGCCGAGCGGCTGAAGACCGAGCTTCTCGCCAACGTCTCGCACGAGTTCCGCACGCCGCTCAACATCATCGTCGGTTACATCGACCTGCTGCGCGAGGGAACGTTCGGCGCCTGCCCTGCGGATGCGCGGGGGGTCTTCGACAAGGTGCTGGGGAACGCCGCCTACCTCCTCGAGATGATCGAGGAGTTCCTCGACCTCTCCAAGCTCGAGGCCGGCGCGATGCACGTGAAGGCGGAGCGCGTGGCGCTCGCCCCCTTCCTGCGCGAGCTCGCGGAGTCCTTCACGTTGATCGTCAACAAGGACGTCGCCTTCGTGAGTGACATTCCCGAAGACCTGCCGGCCGTGATCGCCGAAGCGGCCAAGCTGCGCGTCGTCATTCACAACCTGCTCACCAACGCCGCCAAGTTCACGCGCCAGGGACGTATCCAGCTCGTGGCGTCCTCGCTTCCCGACGCACGCGCGGCCATCCGGGTGATCGACACGGGACCGGGCATCCCACCCGAGCAGCACGAGGCGATCTTCGAGATATTCCACCAGCTCCGGCCGCACGACGGTGAGACCAAGGGTATCGGTCTCGGGCTCGCGCTCGCGCGACGCTTCACTCGCATGATGGGCGGCGACATCGCCGTCGAGAGCGCGCCGGGCACGGGCTCCACGTTCACGGTACTCCTGCCGGCCGATTCCCGCCGCGCGGGCGTAACCGCGG
>VBLD01000103.1:25072-36759 GCA_005879205.1 Deltaproteobacteria bacterium | reverse complement strand
CTCGGTGAGTCTGCCGGGCTGGCCCGTGGCAGCCTTCCCGGAGATCTTCCAGGCGGCGGTCGTCGCAGTGGACGGAATGCCGGCGGCGCAGGCCGGCGACGTCTACCGGGCGGTGCGCCGGCGGCCGGCCGGCACGATCTTCGAGTACACCTTCGAGGGCCACGGCACGCGCTTCGTCCGCCACATCGCCTCGCACCGCTTCACCTGGGGCGACGCAGTCCTCATCTTCGGCGTCTATCTCTTCGACGGGCTCGTCTTCGCCGCCATCGGCGTCGGCGTGTGGGCGCTCAGCCCCCGGCGCGCAACCACCTGGGCGCTGCAAGGGCTCGGGCTCTGCGTGGGTGTCTACGCGCTCACCGCGATCGACCTCTACGGTCCACACCTGTTCTTCCGGCTGCACGCGCTGGCCGAGTCGTTCCTGCCGGCGGTGTTCCTCTACCTGGCGCTGCTGTTTCCGGTCCGGCGCATGCGCCTGGGGCAGGCGATCGCGGCGAGCTACCTGCCGTTCGGGCTTCTGGCCGTCGTCTATCAGTTGTGGCTCGACGACCCGACCCGCTATCCGGCCGTCCACGAGGTCGCGACGCTCTCGCTCACGGGCACGGGCCTCTGCCTCCTCGCCGGCGTGGTCGCCGGCTACGTGCGCGCCCCCTCCGAGCTCGTACGCCATCGCGTGCGCGTCGTGGCGCTCGGCATCATCGCGGGCTTCCTCCCGCCCGCCGCGGTGCTCGGCTACTCGGCGGTCACCGAGGGGCGGGTGCCGGTCAACGTGGTCGGCTACACGGCCTTTCTCTTCCCGCTCTCGATCGCCTACGCGGTCCACAAGCGGGACCTGTTCGCGATCGACGCGCTCGTCCAGCGCGGCCTCTACTACACCATCCTGAGCAGCCTCGTGACCGCGGCCTACCTGCTGCTCGCCGCGCTCGGGACGCACGTCTTCCACCTCTCGCGTCTGGGCAGCTCGCCCGTCTTCTCGCTCACCTTCACCCTGGCGGCGCTCTTCGTCCTTCCCGCGTTGCGGGAGCGGGTGCAACGGGTCGTCGATCTCTGCTTCGGCCGCGAGACCTACGACGCCGAAGAGGTGCTCGCGGCGGCCAGCACCGCCCTCGGCTCGACCTTCGATCTGAACGCCATCCTCGCCGTGACCCTGCGCTTCCCGATCTCCGTCCTGCGGCTCGAGCGGGCGGCTGTCTACCTCCGGACCGCGGACCACTTCGAGGAGACGATGCGTGCGCCGGCCGAGGCACCCGTCCGGCTGGCCCGCGTGGCGGAGGAGACACCGCTCGCCGAGCTCCTCGCGGGTCTGCCGCAGATCCTGGTGCGCGACGCCCTGCCCCGGCAGGTAGCGGCCGATCGCGCCGCGACGCTCGCCGTGCTCGACGGGCTCGGCGCCGAGCTGGTCGTGCCGCTCGCGTGCCAGGGCGTGCTGACCGGCTTCATCGTCTGCGGGCCGAAGCGCGCCGGCACCTCGTTCGCCGCGGGCGACGCCTCTTTCCTGCGGACCTTCGCCAACCAGGCGGCCCTCTCGCTGCAGAACGCCCGCACCTTCCAGGATCTCCGCATCCTGAACCGGGACCTCGAGCACCGCGTGCACGAGCGGACCCACCAGCTGGGAGCGTCGAAGGATCGGCTCGCCGCGTCGCTCGCGCAGCTCGAGTCGGCCTATCGAACGCTCCAGGCGAGCCAGGAACAGCTCGTCTCGGCCGAGAAGATGGCCGCCTTCGGCCGCCTGGCGGCCGGCATCGCCCACGAGGTCAACACGCCGCTCGGCGCGGTCGTGAACGGGCTCAAGATCGCGCGCGAGATGGTGGTCGAATGCGAGGCGGTCGCGCTCGACGACACCACCTCGGCAGCCGACCGGCGCGCCGTGCTCGCCGAGCTCGGGGGCGTGGTCGCGAACGTCGAGGACTGGACGCGGAAGGCGATCTCCTACATCCGCAGCATCAAGGCCCACAGCCGGGGCGCCGGAGGGGCCGCCGCACCCATCGACCTCCCCCGGCTCCTCGAGCGCGACCTCCAGCCGCTGCTGATGCACCGCCTCCGCCTCGCCGGCGGACAGCTCGAGTTCCGGCTCGCCCCCGACCTGCCCGAGCTCTACGGCGACGCCGGCCGGCTCGGCCAGGTGCTGGCCAACCTCATCACCAACGCGATCGATGCCTGCGAGGGCCTGCCGCTCGCACGCCAGCGGATCGTCGTCGAGGCGTCCGCACCCGAGCAGCGCGAGGTCATGCTCAGCATCCACGACCTCGGCACGGGCATCAGCCCGGATGCCCGCGACCACATCTTCGACGAGTTCTTCACCACCAAGCCGCCCGGCAAGGGGACGGGGCTCGGGCTCTCGATCGCGCGCGACATCATCACCGGCGAGTTCGGGGGCACGCTCGCCTGCACGGCGTCGGGGTCCGAGGGGACGACGTTCACGATGCGCCTCCCCCTCCGGGCACCGGAAATCGGGGCGCGCAATGCGGCGTGAGCGACGCATGGCGCGGATGACGTCGTCCGGGCGCGCGCGAGCGTTCGTCGTGATGGCGGCGGCCGGGGGGTACGCGCTCGCGCTGCCGCCCTTCGACCACGCCGGGCTCGCGTGGCTGACGCTCGTGCCCCTGCTCCTCGTCGTGCGGACGGGATCGCCGCGTCGCGCCTTCAGCTGTGGAGCCCTGTACGGCTTCGCAGCCGGGTGGATGGTGACCTGGTGGCTCACCCAGGCCGTGGCCCGCTACTTCGCGGCAGGTATCCTGCCTGCGGCGCTCGCGATGTCGGCAGCATATGCCGTCGCCGTCGCGGGCACCTTCGGCCTCTTCGCCGCGGGAGCCGCGCTCCTGGTGGGCGACCGCGGCACGCTGTCGAGCCGGCTGATCGCCATTCCGGCGCTCTGGACCGCGGTCGAGGTCCTGCGCGCGCGTCTCCTGGCGCAGCCCTGGGCGCTCCTCGGCTACACGCAGCACGCGCACATCGGGCTCATCCAGATCGCCGCCGTGACGGGGGTCTACGGCGTCTCCTTCCTGGTCGCGCTCGGCAACGCCGCGCTCGCCGAGGCGCTGGTGGCCCTGCGCGACGGTCGCGGCCCGCGCGCCGCATGCCGGGCGCTCGCGGTACCTGCCGCGGTCATCGGCGGCGTGTGGCTCGTCGGTACGGCCCATGCGCTCCGCGGACCCGACGGGGGCTTTGCGGCGCAACCCGTCGCCGTCGTGCAGACGGGGGTCCCGCCGGCGTTCCACTGGACGCGCTCGTACGCCGAAAAGCAGCTCCTCGCGCACCTCCGCGCCACCGAGGAGCTGCCCCTCGACGGGGGCCCGGCGCTGATCGTCTGGCCCGAGAATGCGCTCACGCTCTACCTCGAGAGCGAGCCGCTGGTCGCGCACCAGCTCGCCCGGCTGGCCACCCGCCACCGGGCCGATCTGCTCCTCGGCGGGCCTCGCTGGGAGGACGGCCACACCTTCAACAGCGCCCGTCTGCTCCGCGCCAGCGGTGAGAGCGGCGGCCACTACGACAAGCAGCGTCTGGTACTCTTCGCCGAATCCGGGCCCCTCGCGGCGCCGGCGCCCGAGACCGCCGACGAGAGCCCACGCGCCTTCACGGCCGGCAGCGTTCCCGGCGTCCTCCAGAGCTTCGTCCCGCTCGGCGTCTCGATCTGCCACGAGATCCTGTACCCGGACCTGATCGGCCGTGCGGTGCGTGCGGGGGCGAGCCTCCTGGTGAACATCGCCAACGACGGGTGGCTCGACGGGGGCTACGGGGTGGCAAGCCGTCAGCACTTCGCGATGGCGGTCTTCCGCGCCGTCGAGACGCGCCGCTACCTGGTGCGGGCGGCGACCACCGGCATCTCGGGTATCGTGGACCCCTTTGGCCGGGTGGTCGACACGATCGCCCCGGGGTCGGTCGGAACCGCCACCGCCGTGGTGGCAGCGCGCGGCGAGCTGACGCCCTACGTCCGTCTGGGCGACGCCTTTGCGCTCCTCTGCCTGCTCCATGCGGCGGCGCTCGTCGCCGCCACGCTGGCGGCCGCACCCGGCGCGCAGGCGCCCGCGGCGACACCCCCGCTGCCGCGGGAGGCCGTCGCCGCCACAAAGCGTCGCGCTGCATAGGGCCCGAGCATTTGCGCGACGCGCCCGCTTCGCGTACCCCGGGGCGCCATGATCCCGGAGCCGACCGCCCGGAGCACGGCCGCACCCCCGGCGGCCGAGACGGGTGGCCGCGCTCTGCTGGCACGGCGGGCGAGCGTGGTGAGCGCCGCGGTGCTGGCCAGCCGCGTCCTCGGCGTCGTCCGCGAGCAGGTCTTCGCGGTCTTGTTCGGTGCCGGCCGCGAGCTCGACGCCTTCATCACCGCCTTTCGCATCCCGAACCTCCTGCGTGACCTGTTCGCCGAAGGCGCGCTGTCCGCCGCCTTCGTCAGCACCTTCACGCAGTACCTCGAGCGGGGCGGTGAGGCGGCCGCCTGGCGGCTCGCGAGCCTAGTGATCAATGCGCTCGCGGTCGTCGTCGGCATCCTCACGTTGCTCGGGATGTGGTTCGCGCCCGCCATCGTCCAGGCGATCGCACCGGGGTTCGCCGACATCCCCGGCAAGGTGGAGCTCACCGTCGAGATGACGCGCATCATGTTCCCATCTCGTGGCAGATCGAGACGCCGAGCGGGACGAAGCTCTGGAGGACGCCGGGAACGCTGCCGGCCGTGAAGGCGCGTGGGCTCTCGTCGGCGGTCTCGCCGCGGCCTACTGGATGGCCCCCGCATATGTCCACGGCATCCTCGGCGCGGTGGTGACCCACGCGCGCGCGCCGAACGACCCCGCGCAGGCGGCGCGCGCCATCACCGGCATGGCGATCGGCACGCTCGTCGGAGGTCTCCTCCAGCTCCTCGTCCAGGTGCCGTCGCTCGGTCGGGTGGGATTTCGGTATCGCCCGATCCTCCAGCCGGCCGACCCCGGACTCCGACAGGTGATGCGCCTCATGGCGCCCGCGACGATCGGCGCGGCGGCCGTGCAGGTGAACGTGTTCGTCAACAACAACTTCGCCTCCTACCTCGGCAACGGTCCGGTGTCGTGGCTGAACGTCGCCTTCCGTTTCATGCAGCTCCCGATCGGCCTCTTCGGGGTCGCGCTCGGCACCGTGACACTCCCGCTCGTCTCGCGCCACGTCGCCCGCGGCGACCGGCCGGCGCTGCGCCGGACGCTCGCCGAATCGCTCGAGCTGGTGGGACTCCTCTGCCTCCCGGCGGCCGCCGGACTCGCGCTCTTCGCGGGGCCGGTCATCGGGCTCATCTACGAGCACGGCCGTTTCACGGTCCCTTGCCGCCTACACGGCCGGCCTCGCGGGCTACGCCGGCATCAAGGTGCTCGCTCCTGCCTTTTACGCGCTCGACGACGCCCGCACGCCGATGCTCGTGAGCCTGGTGTCGATCGCGGTCAACTACGCGCTCAACTGGACGTTCGTCCGCCGCCTCGGCTTCGGCCACGTCGGCCTGGCGCTCTCCACCTCGGCGGTGGCGCTCGGCAACTTCGGGCTGCTCTACGTCGTCCTGCGCCGCCGGATCGGATCGCTCGGAGGCCGTCTCCCGGGTGCCCTCGCGCGCATCGCCGTCGCGACGGCCGTCATGGCCGCCGCCGCCGGCGGCCTCGACGTCCTCGTGGCGGCCCACCTTCCGCCGGCCGGCGCGCTCGCCTACGCGCTCCGGCTCGCGGTTGCGATGCCGGTCGCGGCCGGGTGCTTCTGGGCGACGTGTCGCGCTCTCGGCGTGGCCGTACCGCTGCCGCGGCGGCTCCGGCGCTGAGCCCGGCAGCCCGGCGGAGCGTGCCGTACTCACCGGGCGTCAGGTCGCGCCAGTCGCCCGGCGCGAGCTTGCCGAGCGTCAGCGGGCCGAAGCGCACGCGCGCCAGCTTCCCGACCGGGTGTCCGACGGCCTCGCACAACCGACGCACGAGCCGGCTCCGGCCCTCGCGCACCGTGATCTCGAGCCACGTCTTCGTCGGCCGCTGCTCCACGACGCGGACCTCGGCGGGCATGGTCTTGCCGTCCTCGAGATGCACCCCGCGCCGCATGCGGGTGAGCGCCCGCTCGCCCGGAGCACCGCGCACCTTCGCATGGTAGATGCGCGGAACAGCGCGGCGCGGATGCAGGAGAGCGGCCGCCAGGGCCCCGTCGTTGGTCATGAGCAGCAGGCCGGTGGTGTTCACGTCGAGGCGCCCGACCGGGTAGACCCGGCTCTTCATCCCGCCGAGCAGGGTCCGGACGGTGGGCCGGCCCTCGGGGTCGTCGAGCGTGGACACGATGCCGCGTGGCTTGTGCACGACGATCGTGCGCCGCGGTGCCTGCGCCGACAGGCGCGTTCCGTCGACGGCGATCGCGTCGCGCGCGGCATCGGCCCGCACGCCGAGCTCGTGGACGGCGACACCGTTCACGGTGACCCGGCCCTGGCGGATCAGCTCCTCGGCCGCGCGCCGCGAGGCAACCCCGGCAGCGCTCAGGATCTTCTGCAGCCGCTCGCGCAGCGCTCAGCCAGCCTCGCCCGCGCTGTCGCCCTCGGCGACCGGCGCCGGTCCGGCGTCGGCCGCGGGCGCCGTCTCGTCGCGGGTCGGCCGCACGCCCTTCGCGTCCACGACGAGGTCGGGGCTGCTCAGGATGTTCGCGTCGACGCCCAGCTCGCGCAACGTCGGCAAGACCGAGAGGTCGGGCAGCCCGAACACCTCGAGGAACTCCCGCGTGGTCCCGTAGAGCAACGGCCGGCCGGGGGCTTCCTTGCGCCCGACGACGCGCACCAGACGCCGCTCGAGGAGCGTCGAGAGGACCGCCTCCGCTTCGACGCCGCGGATGGCTTCGATCTCGACCCGGGTGCACGGCTGGCGGTAGGCGACGATCGCCACCGTCTCGAGCATCGGGCGCGAAAGGCGCGGCGGGCGCTCGCGCAGCAGGCGCCGCACCCAGTGCGCGTGCTCCGCCGGGGTGCGCAGCTGGTAGCCGCCCCCGACCTGCACGAGGCGTATCCCGCGACCCTCACGCTCGTATCCCTCGGCGAGGACCTTGAGGGCGGCCGTCACCTCGCGCCGCTCGGGCCCGGCGAGGGCGTCGACGAGGCGGCCGAGCGGCACCGGTCCCCCCGCCGCGAACAGCAGGCTCTCGATCAGCGCCGGAATCTATCGATCGCGTTCTCCGTCTCCATGGTGCTTCTCCTCCCCTCTCCACCCCGCTTCCAACGCACCCAGATCGTGCACACGCTCCGCGGCCTCCGCAACCGTCGGCACCGCCAGCGTGAGCGTAATCACCCCGAAACGCTCGGCCTGCCGGGCGCGGAGCACGCGCAGCCGGATCAGCTCGAGCAGGGCGAGAAACGTCACGATGACGTCGGCGCGGGTCGCATCGGGCGGAAACAGGCTTCCGAACACCACCTGCTCCACGAGAGCGAACCGCGCGAGCACCCGCTCGACGGCCCGACCGATCGGAATCTCCTCGCGCTCCACCTCGTGCACCGCCGGCGGCCGGAGCCGTCGCATCACTTCGCGCAGCGCGTCGAGCAGGTCGGCGAGGCTCGCGTCCCGCACGCGGGGCTCCGCAAGGGCCTCGGGATCGCGCGCGAAGACGTCGCGGTCGAGCACGGCGCGCTCGCCGAGCGCCAGCGCGACGTCGCGGTAGCGCTGGTACTCGAGGAGCTGCTGGACGAGCTCGTGTCGCGGGTCCTCCTCGAGTTCCTCGTCCTCCTCCGGCGCGGGCAGCAGCATCCGGCTCTTGATGTAGACGAGCGTCGACGCCATCACGAGGTACTCGCCGGCGCCGTCGAGGTTCAGCTCGGGGAGCTCCTCGAGCATGGCGAGGTACTGATCGGTGATCGTGGCGATCGGGATGTCGCTCACCTGGACCTCGTTGCGCTTGATCAGGTGGAGGAGCAGGTCGAGCGGCCCTTCGAAGATGGGAAGCCGGACGGTGCAGGCCGTCATACGAGCCCCATGGCCGCGCGCACGTCGGCCATCGTCTCGGCGGCGACCGCGCGGGCGCGCGCATTGCCCGCCTCGAGGACGGCCCGCGCGTCCTCGGGCCCGAGCCTCGCCCGTCGTTCCCGGATCGGCTCGAGCTCGGCCTGCACGTGCTTGATGGTGATCTCCTTGCATTCGAGGCAGCCGATGCCGGCCGTGCGGCATCCCTCTTCCTGGTAGCGGAGCTCCTCGGCCGTGCAGTAGAGCCGGTGGAAGGACAGATACGCGGGGCAGTCGTTCGGATCGCCCGGATCGTGCCGGCGGACGCGGCGCGGGTCGGTCACCATGCGGGCGAGCCTCCCGTGGATCTCCGCCGGCTGGTCGGTCAAGTAGATCGCGTTGCCGTAGCTCTTGCTCATCTTGCGCCCGTCGGTGCCGATGATCTTGGGCGTCTCGGTGAGGAGGGTGGCCGGCTCCGGGAAGACGGGCCGGTAGAGACCGTTGAAGCGCCGCGCGATCTCCCGGGTGAACTCGATGTGCGGCGCCTGGTCGATGCCGACCGGCACCACCTCGGCCTTGTACATGAGGATGTCGGCGGCCTGCAGCACCGGGTAGCCGAGGAAGCCGAACGTCGAGAGATCGCGGTCCGTGAGCTGCTCGCGCTGCTCCTTGTAGGTGGGGTTGCGCTCGAGCCACGGCACCGGCGTCAGCATGCCGAGCAGGAGCGCCAGCTCGGCATGCTCGGGGACGGCCGACTGCTGGAAGATGGTCGAGCGATCGGGATCGAGCCCGACCGCCAGCCAGTCGAGCACCATCTCGACGCTGTTGTCGGCGATCGGCTCGTGACGCGCGTAGTCCGTCGTCAGCGCGTGCCAGTCGGCGACGAAGAAGAAGCACCGGTAGTCGCCCTGCAGGCGCACCCAGTTCTTGAGCGCGCCGTGGTAGTTGCCGAGGTGCTGGCGCCCGGTCGGTCGGGCCCCGCTCACGACCACTCGCACGCGGCCGTCACCCCGCCAGGTGGAGGAAGAAGCGTGTCAACGGATGCACCAGGGTCGACACGATGTGGGTGAGGGCGCGCGTCGGCATGCGCGAGTCTACCGACGGTCCCGGGGGGGCGCAAGAAAAGAGCGCCTATGCCCGCGGGTGATGGCGCCGGTGCACCTCGCGCAACCGCACCGGCGTGACGTGCGTGTAGATCTGCGTGGTCCCGACCTCGGCATGGCCGAGCAGCGCCTGCACGACGCGCAGGTCGGCCCCGCCCGACAGGAGATGGGTGGCGAAGGTGTGCCGCATCATGTGGGGGAAGACGCGGACGCCGAGGCCCGCGGCGAGCGCCCGGCGCCGGACGATCTTCCAGATCGCCTGTCGGGTGAGCGCGCGCCCGCGCTGGCCGGCGAAGACGAACGGACTCGTCCGTCCGCCGGGCCGTCCGCGCGGGAGGCGGAGATACGCCTCGAGCGCCGCTCGCGCCGCCCGCCCGAGGGGGACGACGCGCTCCTTGCCCCCCTTGCCGGCGACGGTGACGAAGCCTGCCTGGAGGTTCAGCTGCTCGCCGCGCAGGGTGGCCAGCTCGGTGACGCGCAGCCCGCAGGCATAGAGCAGCTCCAGGAGGGCACGGTCGCGCAGCCCGTTCCGCTCCTGCTCGGCTGGCGACGCGACCAGCGTCGCCGCCTCGCCCTTGCCGAGCGCGCGCGGCAGGCGGGGAGGCGGGCGGCGGATGCGGAGCTTGGCCGCGGGGTCGTCTGCCAGCCGGCGCTCGCGCACCAGGAAACGCACGAAGCCGCGCACGGCGGCGAGGGCCCGGGCCTGACTTCGCGGCGAGAGCCCGCGCTCGGCGAGCGCCGCCACGTGGCCGCGCATCTCGCCGGGGCCGATGCGCCCGACCGCCCGCACGCCGCGGCGGGCGAGGAAGGCGGCAAAGCCGGCCAGGTCGCGCGCGTAGGCCTCCATCGTGTTGCGCGCGACGCCGCGCTCGCTGGTCAGGTGGTCGAGGTAGTCGTCGATCGCACCGTCGATCTCCGCCGCCCCGCCCCCCCGCATCGGCCTCTCCCGCTCAGCCGCCGGCCGCCTGCGCCGCCGCCGCATCCCCGTCGGCCTCGAGCGCCCGCGTGAGCTCGTCGCGGATCGCCGCCAGGCGGCCGGGGTCCTCGATCTTCCGGCCCTCGTGATCGGTGACGTAGAAGACGTCGAGCACCTGATCGACCATGGTGGTGATCTTGGCCAGGTGGATCGACAGGCCGCGGTGATAGAGGCCATTCGTGATCGTGAAGAGGAGGCCCACCCGATCGCCCGCGTAGACGTCGAGCACGGTGTGCTCGCGCGACACCGTGTTGTCGACCTCGACGCGCGTCGGCACCCGCCGCCGGGGCCGGGCGAACCGCGACGGCCGGCGCGAGCGCTCGACCAGCGCCTCGACGTCGACCTCGCCCGACAGCACCCCGCGCAGCGTGTGCTCGACGCGTTCCCAGCGCTCGGCATCGAGGGCGATGTCCGAGCCCTCGTGCGAGATGCGGAAGACGTCGAGTGCCACCCCGTCGCGACCCGTGGTGATGCGGGCCGCGAGGATGTTCAGGCCGTGGGCCGCGAGCACGCCCGACAGCATGGCGAAGAGGCCCGGCCGGTCGCGCCCGCACACCGCGAACTCGGTGTACTCCCGCTCGGGGAAGTGCCCGAGCTGCGTCGCCACCGGCGGCCGCTCGCCGGCCGCCTCGCGCTCGCCGAACTGGCGGCGCAGCTCGGCGTGCGGAACGATCGACTCCTCGGGCGTGGTGAGGAAGTAGCTGTCGGGCATGGTCCGGAAGAGCACGTCGAGCGCGGCGGCGGCCGTGGGCGGCGCCGCCTCGCGCACCCGCTCCTGGAGGCGGGCGGCGCGCGCCGCCGGCTCCTCGGCCTGGAACACGCCCTTGGCGAAGAACTCGCGGGCGCGCACGTAGAGCTCGGTGATGAGCGAGTCCCGCCAGGTGCTCCACACGCCCGGTCCAACCGCCCGCATGTCGGCGTAGGTCAGCAGGTAGAGCCGGTGCAGGTTGTCGACGGTGCCGACGGTCCGGCAGAAGTCGATGACCAGCTGATCGTCGTGCATGTCGCGTCGCTGCGCGAGGTGCGACATGAGGAGATGGTGCCGGACGAGGAACTCGCAGGCCGCCGCCTCGTCCGCGTTGAGCCCGAGGCGCCGGGCGATGTCGCGCATCATGTCGGCGCCCCGGCCCGAGTGGTCGTGGCCCTGGCCCTTGCCGACGTCGTGGAACATCATGCCGAGGAAGAGGAGCTCCGGGCGCTCGACCTCGCGCATCACCTGGGTGAGGTGCGGCATGTTCTTCGCGAACTCGCCCGCCCGCAGGCGCTCGAGCTCGCGCACGCCCATCAGCGAGTGGTGGTCGACGGTGTAGATGTGGAACGGGTCGTGGGCGATCAGGCAGTCGAGGTGGCCGAACTCGGGGATCACCGTCTTCAGCACCCCGAGCTTGTGCATCTCGAACAGCGACTCGTCGACGTGGCCCTTGGCGCGCAGCACGGTGAGGAAGGCGGCCGCCACCGCCGGACGCTCGCGGTGGCCGGCGAGCAGCCGCAGACCATCACGGATCAGCTCGCGCGTGGCGGGCGCAAGGGTCACGCCGTGACGCTGGGCCTCGGCAAACACCTGCACGATCGCCGCCGGGTCGTGCTCGAAGACCCGGCGGTCGACCACCGAGAGCGTGCGCCCCTGGACCCGGATGCCGGGACGGATCACGCGGACGGTCGGCGCGGAGCGCTGATACGACTCGGCCTGCACGCAGCGCGCGATCACCGCGT
>VBLD01000103.1:0-24952 GCA_005879205.1 Deltaproteobacteria bacterium | reverse complement strand
GGATCCGCCAGAGAAAATCGAGCGCCTCCTCGAGCTCGACGACGTCGCGCTCGGCGAACTGCCCGAGCGTCACGAGCTCGCGGAAGGAGCGGACCTTGAACTTGACCTTCGCCATCCAGAGCGCGGTGTGGAGGTCGCGGAGCCCGCCCTGCCCTTCCTTCAGCTGCGGCTGGAGGAGATAGACGGAATCGCCGGCCCGCGCGTGCCGGTCCGCGCTCTCGGCGAGCTTCTCCTTGAAGAACGCGGTCGGGTTCTGACCCCAGACCTCCTCGAGCATCTTCTCCTCGAACTCCGCGTAGAGCGCCTCGTCGCCGGCGAGGTAGCGGGCGTCGAGGAGCGCGGTCTTCACCTTGAGGTCCCGCTCGGCGAGCCGGGCGCACTCGCGGATGTTCCGCAGCGCGTGCCCGACCACGAGGCCGGCGTCCCAGAGCGCGTAGAGGATCACCTCGGCGATCGTCTCGACGTAGGGGTTCACCTTCCAGGGATAGAGGAAGAGGAGGTCGATGTCGGAGGCCGGGTTCAGCTCCGCGCGTCCGTACCCGCCCTGACCGATGACGGCGCACCGCTGGTTGATGCGCGCGTACCGCAGGGCATAGTGGGCCGCCGCTTCTGCGGCGAGGAAGCGCACCAGATGGTCGACCGCGTCGGTGTACGCGGCGACGAGCACCAGCCCGCCCTCGCCCGCGTCCTGCCGCGCGTGCACCCGCGCGAGATAGTCGCGGGCGATCTGCCCGGCGCGCCGGGCCGCCTCACCCGTCACCGCCGGCAGCGTCGCCAGCGCCGCGAGCGGCGTGAATGCCGGCGTCCGGGCGAGCACCATCGAACTCGGCAACCTAGCGGCTTTGTCCGATCAACTCTAGCGCACGCCCCGGGCGTCAGAGGGTTCGCGCGCGGCGCGAATCGGCGAGGAAGCGCCCGACCCCCGACGCAACACCGTCCGCGATCATCGCCTGGTACTCGGTCCGCGCGAGCCGCCGTCCCTCGAGCGGATGGGTGAGGAAGGACGTCTCGATCAGCACGCACGGCATGTACGCGCCTACCAGCACGTAGAACGGCCCGCGCTTGACGCCGAGATCCGTCACGTACGGATACCGCGAGCGCGCGGTCGCCACCACCGCACGCTGCACGGCCCGGGCGAGCGCGATCGACTCGTCCATCTTTCCCACCTGGACGAGGTCGCTCAGGATGTAGCGGAGATCGCTGCCGTGTCCCCGGGGATGGAGGAGGTCGAGCCCGTTCTCCATGGCGGCCAGGCGGCTCGTCGCCCGGTCGGCGGCGTTGTCCAGGTAGTAGGTCTCGATGCCATGCAGGCGCCCGCTCGGGTTCGCGTTGGCGTGGATCGAGACGAACAGGTCGGCCCCCTCGGCATTCGCCCGCGCCGTCCGGTCCGCGAGCGACAGCGTCTCGTCGTCGGTCCGCGTGAGGACCGTCTCGGCGCCGAGACGCTCCCGGAGCAACGCCGCGAGCCGCTGCGCGATGGCGAGCGTCACCTCCTTCTCGACCGCGTACCCCTGCGCGCCGGGGTCGTGTCCGCCGTGACCGGGGTCGATCACGATCTTCGGCGAATGCGGCTCCCCGGCGCGCGCCAGCACGGATGCCTCGGGGCGCTTCACCGGGTCGGCCGGAGCGTCGTGCGGAAGCGCGACCGACACGACGATCTCGCTGCCGCTGGCCGGCCGGAGAACCCGGTAGCCCGCCGCACCACCGAGCTCCAGGACGACGCGTACCACGCCGCGTTCCCCGCGGCCGACGCGCACCCGGGTCGGCGGTCGATCGAGGGTCAAACTCCGCGGCACGCCGGGGGCGAGCCCGGTGCCCCGCGGGAGATCGACGTACACGCGCGCCACCCCGCCCGACGCCAGACCCACGTCGTGAACCGCCGCCCGGACCGGTCCCGAGAGGCTGAGGCGCACGGTCGCGCCGCCCGCCCCCGACTCCGCCCGCACTGCGGTGAGCTGCGCCCCGCCCGCGGTCCCGGCAACGGTGAGCCACGCAAGCGCGGCGAGGCCGCCCCGCCACCACCCTTCCACGGACGCGCAGGATAGAAAACGGCTCGCCGGGAATCAAGGCGGCCGGAACGCCGCTCACGTCCCCTGTCGCGCGGCCTCGACGAGCCGCGCGAGCACCGCCAGCGCCTCGAGCGGGGTGAGCCGGTCGGGCTCGAGCCCCGCGAGCTCGCGCCGGAGCCGCTCATCCGGTGCCGCGAAGAGCGAGAGCTGCGGGGACGACCCGGCAGGCGTGCGGACGGCCGGGCCGGCACCGGATTCGAGCTCGGCCAGGAGCGCCCGGGCCCGGGCGACCACCGACGGCGGCACCCCCGCGAGCCGTGCCACCTCGACGCCGTAGCTGCGTGAGGCCGGCCGCGGCACGATCTGGCGCAGGAAGACGATCTCGCCCTTCCACTCGGCCACCGCGACCGACAGGTTGCGCACCCGCGGACGCTCGGCCGCAAGCGCGGTCAGCTCGTGGTAGTGCGTGGCAAACAGCGTCCGCGGCCGCTCCGGGGCGTCGTGCAGGTGCTCGGCGACCGCCCAGGCGATCGAGATGCCGTCGAAGGTGCTCGTCCCGCGCCCGATCTCGTCCAGCACGACGAGGCTGCGGTCGGTCAGGTCGGCAAGGATGTGCGCCGTCTCGCGCATCTCGACCATGAACGTCGACTCGCCGCCCACCAGGTTGTCGCTGGCGCCGACGCGCGTGAAGATGCGATCGGCGAGCCCGATCTCGGCCTCCGCCGCCGGCACGAAGCTGCCCATCTGCGCGAGCAGCGCGATGAGCGCGACCTGGCGGAGGTAGGTCGACTTGCCGCCCATGTTCGGCCCGGTGACGAGGAGGATCTGTTCGGCGTCGGGGTCGAGCACCGTGTCGTTCGGCACGAATCGGGTACCCCCGACTGCTTCGACCACGGGGTGGCGACCCGCGCGGATGCGCAGCACCGGGGCCTCGCTGATCCGCGGCCGGACGTAGCCCCGCCGATGGGCCACCTCGGCGAGCGCGCAGAGGGCGTCCAGGGCCGCGAGCGCGTCGGCGGTCCGGGCGAGAGTCGGCTGTCGCAGCGCCAGCGCGTCGAGCAGCGTCTCGAAGAGGTGCGTCTCCAGCACGCGCAGGCGCTCCTCGGCCCCCAGCACCCGCGCCTCGTGCTCCTTGAGGGCCGGCGTCACGAAGCGCTCCGCGCCGACGAGGGTCTGCTTGCGCTCGTAGTCGGACGGCACCAGCGAGAGGTTCGGCCGCGTCACCTCGACGTAGTAGCCGAAGACCCGGTTGTAGCGGACCTTGAGCGACGCGATCCCGGTCCGCGCGCGCTCGGCCGCCTCGAAGCGCGCGAGCCAGCCCTTGCCGTCGCGCGTGCTCTCGCGCAGCTCGTCCACCTCGGCGTCGCGGCCGGCGCGGATGAAGCCGGGGAGCCGGGTGTGCGGCGGCGGGGCGTCGACCAGCGTGCGCGCGATCTCCGCCGCCGCCTCGGGCAGAGGATCGAGCGCGGCGGCGAGGGTCACGAGCGCCTCGGCCCGGGCCGCGCCGAGCATCGCACGGAGCTCTGCCACGCGGCCGAGCGCGACGCCGAGGTGGGCCAGGTCGCGAGGGCCGGCCGTGCGGGCGCCGACGCGGCCTCCGAGCCGCTCGAGGTCGCCGATCCCGGCGAGCCCGGCGCGCAGCGCCGCCCGCAGCTCCACCGCGTCGACCAGCTCCTCGACGGCGTCCAGCCGCCGCCCGATCGCCGCCGGCTCGAGCAGCGGGTAGAGCACCCATTCGCGCAGACGGCGCGCCCCCATCGGCGTCTCGGTCTGGTCGAGCACCCAGAGGAGTGCGCCGCGGCGCTCGCCGCCGAGCGTCTCGAGGAGCTCGAGGTTCCGCCGCGTGGCGCCGTCGAGGCGGAGGAAGCCGGCCAGCGCGTAGGGCTCGGGCGGACGGAGGTGCGCGGGCCGTCGCCGGTAGACCGCGTCGACGTAGGCGAGCGCGCCGCCCGCGGCGCGGGCGGCCAGCGGGGGGAGCGCGGCGCCCTCGAGCTCCACCGGCTCCGGCAGCGCCGCCGTCGCCCACGGACGGTCCGTCCGGCACGCGGCGGCGACGGCGTCCGGGAGTCCCGGCGCGAGCAGCAGCTCGCGCGGCCCGAGCCGCTCGAGCTCCTCGCGCGCCGCGACCCAGCCGACCACCTCGGTCGCCCGAAAGGCGCCGGTCGCGAAGTCCATCGCCGCCACGCCGTACCGGTCGTCCTCGTTCACGAGGGCGGCGAGCAGGCTCGGCGCGGCCGGGTCGAGGCTTTCTTCCTCGAGGATCGTGCCGGGGGTGACGACCCGCACCACCTCGCGCTCGAGGAGGCCCCGGCCGCGCGGCTCGGACTGCTCGCAGATCGCGACCGTGTGGCCCGAGGCCAGCAGCCGCGCGACGTACGGCTGCGCCGCGTGCGCCGGGAAGCCACACAGCGGCACCTCGTCGGGATCGCCGCGGTTGCGGGCGGTGAGCGTCAGGTCGAGCACGCGCGCCGCGGTCTCGGCGTCCTCGAAGAACATCTCGTAGAAGTCGCCGAGCCGGTCCGGGCGCGTGTACAGCGCGCGGCCCTTGTTGATGCGGGTCATCCCCTCGACGAAGGCGCGCAGGCTCGGGCTGTCGTCGAGCATGAAGGTGTTGATCGTGATGCCGCGGCGGGTGACGCGCTCGACCTCGCGCAGCGTCTCCTGGGCGGCGCGCATGCTGATGCCGCCGAAGGAGAGCGGCCACTCGCAGTAGAGGCGCCCGCGCAGGAAGTAGGCCGTCGGCTGGCCGTCGGTGATGACGATGATGTGCTGGTTGTTGCTCGGATGGCGGGCGAGCAGGTCGGCCGCGACACGCAGGCCGTCCTGGAGGTTCGTGAACGGGTCGCCCATGTTCCAGCTCGCCTCGGGGAGGTCCCGCAGCTTCAGCTCCACGGCGCCGCGCGCGGATCAGGCTCTCCATCGCCATCGCGACCTTCTTGGCGGCCGCGAAGCGTCCCTCCCACGACATCGACCAGCTCATGTCGAGGAGCAACACGGTGGACGTGGTCGTCGTGTGCGACGCGGTGTAGACCTCGAAGTCGTCCGGCCGGAGGTCGAGCGGGACGCCCGGCCGGCGGGTGAGCGTCTTCTTCAGCGAGGCCACCAGGTCGATCTGGAGCGGGTCGCCGTGGCGGTACGGCTTGGTCTCCTCGGGCCGGAGCTGGACGAGGCCCCGGTGGTAGGTCTGGTGGTTGCCGGCCCGGTCGCGGAGCAGCCCCTGGTAGATGTCGCGGAGCGCGAGCTGCCCGATCTTGCGGACACCCTTGGGGGAGAGCCGAACGCGTCCCTGGCGCTGCGTCAGATAGCCCGCCTTCACGAGCAGGAGCATGACGTCCTTCAGAAGCTGGAAGTTCTGCCCGGCCTCGATGCCGAGCAGCTCGCGCAGGCTCTCGGGGTCTACGGCGTCGAGGTCGCCCGAGAGGAGCTGCTCTTCCAGGCGCTTGAGCCGCTCCATGGAGCGCATGAGCGCCAGCGCCTCCTCGTAGGACAACGCGCGCGGCCCGTGGAACAGGTCGCCGTAACGGCGCGTGAAGTCCTCGAGATCGCGGATGTCGTCCAGCTCGTCGAGGAGCGCCTCGAGCGCGTTCGCCGCCTCGGCATCCTCGAAGTCGTACTCGCGGAGCCGGCCGAGCGCCTCCGAGAGACGGTGCGGCAGCCTGTCGAGCAGATCGCGCTTGCGCGCCGCCCGGGTGCGATCGTCGAGGTCGTCGAGCGCGTCTCGCTCGAGGTCGAGGAGCCCCTCGAGCTTGTCGCGGATCTCGCCGAGCGCATGACGGAGGTTGACGTCCCGATAGCGCGCCCGCATCTCCTCGCGCAGCTGCTCGAGGAAGTCGTCGAGACCCATGACGCGCATCCCCTGCTGCCACTCGAGGCCCTGATGCAGCAGCCACTCGAGCGCCTGCTGCACGTCGTCGGTGAAGGAGAGGTACTCCGAGAGCTTCTCGAACACCTCGTCCGCGGACAGGCGAACCTGCTGCGTACCGTCCCAGGCCGTGTAGCGGACAAGGTGCATGCGGCGACGTCCGGACCCTCAGGCCCGGTAGGCGTAGCGCCCGCCCGAGCGGTCCTTGTTGAGCTTCTGGTGGAGATGCAACCCCTCGAGCACGAACTCGATCCCCGTCGCCATCAGCGCCGGGCTCTCGAACGCGCCGAGGAGCGCCACCCCCTCGCGTAGACCCGGGATGTGACGGATACCCTCGAGATATTCGTCCGGGGCCATCTGGTCGGAAACCTCCACCCCCCAGCCGGCCTCGAAGTGCTCGGTCACCTTCTTCAGCGCCTCGACTTTCAGGTACTTGTCCCAGACCTTGAGGACTGCCCGGTTGATCAACCGGTCGATCAGGTCGCCGTCCTTTTTGTCCTCGCCGACGTACTCGAGCTCGATCTTGCCGGCCGTCGACGCGAGCACGGACGGGAGGTCGGAGAGCCGCGGGACGATCTCGCGCCCGCCGGTGCGGACCGCGCGCTTCTCGGCGTTCGAGAGGAGGCTCTCGTAGTTGTTGATGGTGACGCGCACGCTCACGCCGGAGGCCTGGTTGATCTCGTTCGAGCCCCGCGCCTCGAAGGTGAGCTGGGCGACGATCTCCTTGATGAAGAAGGGCACGCGCACCTCGCGCACGCCGCGATCGAGGACTGGCACCTCCTGCTCCATGATGGCGATCTCGTCGTCGAGCGTGCGCGGGTAGTGGGTGCGGATCTGCACGTCGAAGCGGTCCTTCAACGGCGTGATGATGCGGCCGCGGCTGGTGTAGTCCTCGGGGTTCGCGCTGGCCACGATCACGATGTCGACGGGCAGCCGGATCTTGTACCCCTTGATCTGGACGTCCTTCTCTTCCATCAGGTTGAAGAGCCCGACCTGCACCTTCTCGGTGAGATCGGGCAGCTCGTTGATCGCGAAGAGCCCGCGGTTGGTCCGCGGGACGAGCCCGTAGTGGATGGTCTCTTCGTCGGCGAGGTAGCGGCCCTCGGCCACCTTGACCGGGTCGATCTCGCCGATCAGGTCCGCCATCGACACGTCGGGGGTGGCGAGCTTCTCCCCATATCGATCCTCGGGCGCGATCCAGGCGATCGCCAGCGCGTCACCCTCGAGCGCGAGCCGCCGGCGGCACGTCCGGCAGATCGGATCGAACGGCGAGTCGTTGATCGGGCAGCCCTCGACCACCGGCACGAGCGGGTCGAGCAACGTGGTGAGGCTGCGGATGATGCGGCTCTTCGCCTGCCCCCGCTCGCCGAGGAAAACCATGTGGTGCCCGGCGAGCACGGCATTCTCGATGTCGGGGATCACCGTGTCGTCGTAGCCGATGATGCCTGGGAGGATGCGTTCCTTCCGCCCCAGCCGAGCGAGGAGATTGCGTCGCATCTCCTCGCGGACCGGCAGTACTCGGTATCCCGAAGCCTTGAGCTCACCCAGCGTGCGCGATGTGTCGGAGCTCTGCACGACCCGCCCCCATTCCACGAGTAGTCCGGGGATTATACGCGCCGGCCTGCGCGGGAAACAAGGAACAAAGTCGGGGGCCCGTGCGGTGTGCGCGCGGCTAGTCGAGCCAGCCGAACGCCGGGCGCAGGCGGTCGTACGTCTCGAGCAGGTGTTGTGGGATCACGCGCACCTCGGAGACCGTGGTCATGAAGTTGGTGTCGCCGGACCAGCGCGGCACGATGTGCCAGTGGAGGTGGTCGACGACACCGGCACCGGCGGCGGCGCCGAGGTTCATGCCGAGGTTGAAGCCGTCGGGATGGAATGCTTCAGCCAGGGAGTCGATCGATCGGCGCAGGGTCTCGGCGAGGTCGACGTGCTCGGCGTCGGGGAGGTCGGACAGCGACGCCGTGTGGCGCCGCGGAGCGACCATCAGATGGCCGTTCTGGTAGGGATAGCGGTTCAGGATGACGAGGCTCGCGGGCGTCGTCCCGAGGAGCAGCCGCTCGCGCCGGTCGCCCTCCAGGGCCGCGCAGAAGATGCAGCCGCGCGCCGCCTTGTCGGTGACGTAGGCCATCCGCCACGGGGCCCAGAGGACATGCACGTCACGGCTCGTCGGAGTCCGCCGGCGTCCACGGCTTCCCATCGACGCGGAGCCTCAGCTCCTTGCCCACCTTGAAGAAGGGGACCCGCTTGGCGTGCACGTCGACCAGCGCGCCGGTCTTCGGGTTGCGCCCCTCGCGGGCCTGGCGCTGCTTCACGACGAAGCTCCCGAAGCCGCGGATCTCGATCCGCTCGCCGCGGGTCAACGCGGAGGTCAGGCTGTCGAAGACGGCGTTCACCATGACCTCGGCCTCGCGGCGCGAGAAGCGAGGGAAGCGCTTCACCACCTCGTCGATCAACCCTCGCTTGGTCATCGCCGTCACCCCGGGAGCGGGCCCCGATAGAGGAAGAGCAGTCCGCCGGGCGCCGCGAGGTCGGGCAGCCGGGTGGCGCCGAGGAGATCGAGCCACCACGGACGGCCGCGCATGCGGACGTGGGAGACGCGCGGCTCGCCGGTCTGGCCGGCGCGCGTCCAGGCGATCCTGGTTGCCTCGGCGAGCCCGCCGAGCTCGTCGACCAGACCCGCGTCACGCGCCTGCGCACCCGAGTAGAGCCGCCCGTCTGCCAGCGCGCGCACCCGGCCCACCTCCATGCCGCGCCCGCGCGCCACGGCGTCGACGAACTGCCCGAGCACGTCGTCGACCATGCGCTGGAGCAGCACTCGCTCCTCGTCGGTCATCGGCCGCAGCGGCTGGCCGACGTCCTTGAAGCGGCCGCTCTTCACGACCGTCTGCGAGACGCCCAGCTTGTCCGCCAACGTGGCCACGTTGTGGACCTCCATGATGGCGCCGATCGACCCGGTGAGCGTCCCCGGGTCGGCCACCACCACGTCGGCCGCCGATGCCACGTAGTAGCCGCCAGACGCGGCCACGTTGCCGAGCGACGCCACCACGGGCTTCCGCGCGCGCAGCCGCCAGACGGCGTCGTACATCTCCTGCGACGGTGCGACCGCGCCGCCGGGCGAGTCGATACGCAGCACCACACCCACGGTCGCGTCCTGCTGCCGCAGGCGATCGAGCGCCTCGACCGTGTCTGCCGCATCCGAGATGACGCCCCGTAGCTCGACGACGGCGAGGCTGTTGCCGAAGGTGAAGCGCTCGCCGAGCGACTCGCCGCGGAGCGCAGCGACGCCGACCACGAGCACCGCGAGCCCGGCCACGACCACCAGGAGCATCGCCAGGCCCCGGAGGACCGGATGTCGGCGCGCCATCCGCCCCCGCGCAGCTAGCCCTTGCTCTTCTGCGCCTCGGACATCACGTCCGCAAAGTAGGCCTTGCCGCTCTCGCGCTCGCGCCGCTGGTAGGCGTCCATCTCCTCGCGCTCCTCGCTCTTCAGCAGCGCCTTGATGGAGAGCTTGATGCGCTTCTCGCGCGCATCGACCTCCGTCACCTCCGCCTCGACCCCGTCTCCGGGCTTGAAGAGGGTGGACGGCTTGTCGACGCGCTCGGAGGAGAGCTGCGAGACGTGGATCAGACCTTCGACGCCTTCCTCGAGCTCGACGAAGACGCCGAAGTCGGTGACGCTCGTGACGGCGCCGCGGACGCGCGTCCCGGGCGGGTAGCGACGCGGGATCGCGGCCCAGGGATCCTCGGTCAGCTGCTTGATGCCGAGGGAGATGCGCTCGTTGTCGACGTCGATGCCGAGCACCACCGCCTCGACCTCGTCGCCCTTGCGGTACAGCTCGCTCGGGTGCTTCACCTTCTTCGTCCAGTGCAGGTCGGAGACGTGGACGAGCCCGTCGATGTTCTCCTCCACCTCGACGAACAGCCCGAAGTCCGTGATGCTCTTGATCTTGCCCTTGATGTGCGAGCCCACGGCGTGGTTGATCCGCACCATCTCCCACGGATTCGGCTCGGTCTGCTTGAGACCGAGTGAGATGCGCCGATTGACGGTGTCGATGTCGAGTATCTGGACCTCGACCTCCTGCCCCGCCTCGAGCACCTTCGAGGGATGCGTCACGCGCTTGGTCCACGACATCTCGGAGACGTGGATGAGCCCCTCGAGGCCGCGCTCGATCTCGACGAACGCCCCGTAGTCCGTGAGGCTCACCACCTTGCCCTTGATGCGCATGCCGATCGGCAAGCGTTCGGAGACCGTGCTCCACGGATCCGGCATGATCTGCTTCATGCCGAGCGAGACCCGCTCGCGCTCGGGATCGTACTTGAGCACGACCACCTTCACCCGGTCGCCGACGTTGAGCACCTCGGAGGGGTGGGAGACCCGCCCCCACGACATGTCGGTGACGTGGAGCAACCCGTCGATGCCGCCGAGGTCGACGAAGGCGCCGTAGTCGGTGATGTTCTTGACCGTTCCCTCGAGGATCACGCCCTCCTCGAGCACCTTGAGCGTCTCCGACTTGAGCGCCGTGCGCTCGCGCTCGAGGACGGCGCGCCGGGAGACGACGACGTTGCCGCGCGAGCGGTTGAACTTGAGGATGGCGAAGCGGCCGCGCTGGCCGAGGTAGCGGTCGAGGTTGCGCGTCGGCCGGATGTCGGCGTGCGACCCGGGCAGGAAGGCGGGCACGCCGATGTCAACCCGGAGCCCGCCCTTCACCTTGCCGACGATGGTGCCTTCGACCGCGCCGTCGCGCTCGAAGGCCTTCTCGATCTCGCGCCACACCTTGAACTGCTCGGCCTTCTGCCGCGACAGGAAGATCTCGCCCGACTCGGTGTCCGCCGACTCGAAGTAGACGTCGACCTCGTCGCCCTCCTGGACCGTGATCCCGCCCTCGCGCGTGCTGAACTCGGCGACCGGGATCTGCCCCTCGGACTTGTACCCGATGTCGACCGTGACGACATCGCGGCCGATGCGCACCACGCGACCCGTCACCACGTCGCCGGGCTTCGGACTCTTCAGACTCTGCTCGAAGAGCGAGCCGAAGTCGTCCTCGGGCTTCTCGGTCCTCTCGGGCATTAAGCCGGTACCCCCTGGTGGGATTCGCGCGGGTGGCGGTGCAACTGTCCCTCCATAGCTCTGTGCCTCTCCGGTTTCAAGGCCAAACACGACACGCTGCGCAGGCTTACGGGCGCAGGAGTCGAAGGCGTCCGCGCGCGATCCGTTCCATCTCGTCCACCACCGCCTCGAGCGCGAGCGTGGTGGTGTCGAGCACCACCGCGTCCTCTGCCGGACGCAGCGGTGAATGCGCGCGCTGGCTGTCGCGCCGGTCGCGCTCGGCGAGCTTGCGCGCCATGGCCGCCTCGTCGACCGCCTCGCCTCGCGCGCGCAGCTCGACGGCTCGCCGCCGCGCACGCTCGGCGGGCGCCGCGGTGAGATAGAGCTTGGCGGGAGCGTCGGGGAAGACGACCGTCCCGATGTCCCGTCCCTCCATCACCACGCCGCCCGGTGCAGCGAGCCCGCGCTGCAGGGGGACGAGGCGGGTGCGCACGACCGGCCGTACCGCGACGCGCGACGCCAGCTCGCCCGCCTCGGCCTCCCGGATCGCGGCGGAGAGGTCGCGGCCACCGACCAGCAAGCGCTCCCCCTCACCGAGCTCGAACGAGAGCCCGCCGACCAGCCGGCCGAGCGCCTCGTCGTCGTCGAGGTCGAGGCCGCGCTCGCGGGCGAGCACGCCGACGGCCCGGTACATGGCTCCGGTGTCGACGTGCGTGAATCCGAGACGCCGGGCGAGCGCCTGGCTGGCCGTCGACTTCCCCGCGCCGGCCGGCCCGTCGACCGCGACGACCTTGGGGCTCATCGCCGTTCCACCGTGGCTCCGAGCGCGGCCAGCCGCTCGAAGAAGCCCGGGAACGAGACCGCTGCACACGCCGGATCGACGATCTCGACGCCGGCGTCGGCGACCAGCCCCGCCACGGCGAACGCCATCGCGATGCGATGGTCGCCGAGCGATGCGATGCGGCCCGCGTGCAGCGGGCGGCCGGCGCTGCCGCGCACGACGAGGCCGTCCGCCGTCGTCGACAGGCCGACGCCCAGGCGCCCGAGTTGCTCGAGCGCGGCGAGCCGGTCGCTCTCCTTGACCCGCAGCTCGGCGGCCCCCGCGATCGTCGTCGTCCCCTCGGCCAGCGCCGCCGCCACCGCCAGCACGGGCAGCTCGTCGATCAGCGCCGGTACCTCCGCCGCCTCGATCGCGGTGGCGTGGAGCGGGGACGCGCGGACGACGAGGGTCGCACGCGGCTCGCCCGCGGGCTCGTGCACGTCGACGACGTCGATCGTCGCACCCATGCGGCGCAGCACGTGCAGATACCCGCTGCGCGTCGGGTTCACCCCGACGTTCGCGAGCCGGAGCTCGGAGCCCGCGACGAGCAACGCTGCCACCACGAAGTAGGCCGCCGACGACGCGTCGCCGGGAAGCATCACCTCCGCCGCTCTCAGAGGCTGCCCGCCGGCGACGGCGACGCCCTCGCCCTCGCGCGTCACCTCGACGCCGAACGCCGGGAGCAGCCGCTCGGTGTGGTCGCGACTCGGGTGCGGCTCCCGCACGCGCGTCGTGCCGCGGGCGCGGAGACCCGCCAGCAGCACCGCGGACTTCACCTGGGCGCTCGGCACGGGGAGGACCCAGTCGATGGCACCGAGGGCGCCGCCTCGCACAGTGAGCGGTGCGCGACCGTCCGTCGTCGCCACCTCGGCACCCATGCGCCGGAGCGGCTCGGCGACGCGTTCCATCGGCCGGCGGCGCAGCGAGGCGTCGCCGTCGAGGACGACGGTCCCGTGGGCACCGGCGGCGAGGCCGGCCGCGAGCCGCATGGTCGTGCCGGAGTTGCCGCAGTCGATCGTGGTGCGAATCCGCTCGCCCAGCTCCGGTCCCGCCCCCTCCACCAGCACGACGTCGGCGGTCTCCTCCGCTCGCACGCCGAGCGCGCGCACCGCGCCGAGCGTCGACCGCGTGTCGGCGCCGCCCGGAAAGCCCACGACCCGGCTGACCCCGTCGGCCAGCGCGCCGAGCAGGAGGGCGCGATGCGCGATCGACTTGTCGCCGGGCACGGCGACCGTCCCCGCGAGCCCCCGCCGCGCCGGCCCGACGACGACCACCTCGCTCACCGCTCGCCTCCGAGCCGCTGCCGGAGCGCTGCCGCGGCGGCGAGCTCCGCCGAGAGCCCATCGGCGTCGCCGGTGGCGAGGAGATGCTCGAGGCGGTCGAGGACGCTGCGGAACTCTGCCAGTGCACCGCGGAGCGCCGCGCGGTTGGCGAGCGCGATGTCGCGCCAGAGCTCCGGACGGCTCGCCGCGATCCGCGTCGTGTCTCGGTAGCCGCTGCCCGCGTAGTCGAGCACGCGGCGCCCGCCGATCTGCATCTCGCCGGAGGCGGACACGAGCGCGTACGCCGCGAGATGCGGCAGATGCGAAACGCGCGCGAGGATCTCGTCGTGCAACGCGGCGGGCATCTCCTCGACCACCGCCCCGACGCCCTCCCAGAGGGCACGCACGCGTCCGAGGGCGTCACGGTCGGTCGCGTCCGTCGGCGTCACGATGCAGCGCCGGCCGCGGAAGAGATCCTCCCGCGCCGCCCCGGCGCCGGAGCTCTCGGTGCCGGCGATCGGATGGGCGCCGACGACGCGCCGACCATCGGGCCAGCGTCCCTCGAGCGCCTCCACCAGCCCCCCCTTCACGCTGCCGACGTCGGTGAGGATCGCGCCGGGGTGCGCGTGCGGGCGGAAGGCCTCGGCGAGCGCCGTCGAGGCACCGACCGGCGCCGCGAGAACGATCAGGTCCGCGCCGGCCACCGCCGCCGCGGGCTCGCGCGCGACCCGATCGACGAGCCCGCGCTCGCGGGCGAGACGGAGATTCGCCTCGCTCCGGCCGTAGCCGACCACCTCGCCGACGAGCCCCGCAGCTCGCGCCGCGAGCGCCAGCGACCCGCCGATCAGCCCGACGCCGGCGACCGTCATGCGCGCGAAGAGCGGCGTCATCGCTTGCCGCCGCCGAGCACTCCGGCGAGCGCCTCGACGAAGCGGGCGTTCTCCCCGGGAAGCCCCACCGTCACCCGCACGTGCGCCGGAAAGCCGTAGACGTCCATCGGGCGCACGATGACCCCGCGGCGCAGGAGCCCCTCGTAGACCCGCGCGCCCTCTCCCACCCGCACGAGCACGAAGTTGGCCGCGCTCGGCACGTATTCGATTCCCAGGCGGCCGAAGGCCTCGGTGAGATACGCCATGCCTTCCCGGTTCGTCGCGAGCGTGCGGCGCACGTGCTCCTCGTCGTCGAGCGCGGCGCACGCGGCCACCTGGGCAAGCGCGTTCACGCTGAAGGGCTGGCGCACGCGGCCGAGGACCTCGATCAGCGGCGCGGGCGCCACCGCGTAACCGACGCGTAGCCCGGCGAGGCCGTAGAGCTTCGAGAACGTCCGCAGCGTGACCACCGGCACCGACCCGTCGCCGCGCGCGGCGATGGTGTCGGGGTAGTCGCGGTCCTCGACGTACTCGGCGTAGGCGTCGTCCGCCACCACGATCACGTGGCCGGGCATGGTGGCGAGGAAGGCCTCCCACGCCGCCCGCCGGAAGATGGTGCCGGTCGGGTTGTTCGGGTTGCCGAGGAAGACGATGCGCGTGCGCGCGCTGACCGCCCGCGCCATCGCCTCGAGGTCGTGCGTGAAGTCGCGCAGCGGGACGACGCGCGGCACGCCCGCCGCGGCCTGCACGACGAGGCGGTAGATGACGAACGCCTGGTCCGCCATCACGGCCTCGTCCCCCGGCCGGAGAAAGCTCCGCACGACGAGCTCGAGGAGCTCGTTCGAGCCGTTGCCGACGAGAATCTCCTCGGCCGCGACCCGGTGGCGCGCGGCGAGGCGGCGGGTGAGATGGAAGCAGGCGCCGTCGGGGTAGCGATGGAGGTCCGGGAGCGCCGCGGCGACCGCCGCGAGGGCGCGCGGCGAGGGCCCGAGCGGGTTCTCGTTGGAGGCGAGCTTGATCGACCCGCGGATGCCGAGCTCGCGCTCGAGCTCCTCGATCGGCATGCCGGGGGAGTACGGTGTCAGCGTCCGGACCCACTCGGGAACCAGGCTCCGGATGTCGGTCACGGGGTGAGCTCGGGCGCCGCGGGGTAGGAGCCGAGCACCTTGAGACGCAAGGCGCTCCGCTCCACCGCGGCGAGCGCCCGCTGGACGCGCCGCTCCCGCCGGTGCCCCTTGAGATCGAGGAAGAAGAAGTACTCCCACGGCCGCTCGCGCAGCGGGCGCGACTCGATCTTGATGAGATCGATGCCGTGCGCGGCGAACGGCCGCAGCATGCGCGCCAGGATACCCACCTCGTCGCGCACGCTCATCACGAGCGACGTCTTGTCGTCGCCGCTCGGCTGCTCGGCGTCGTGGTGGCCGAGGACCAGGAAGCGGGTCAGGTTCACGGGCTCGTCCTGGATCGCGTCGGCGACGACGGCGAGCCCGTAGGCCTCGGCGGCGGCCTCGGCGGCGATCGCCGCCGTACCGGACTCGGCGCCGGCGCGTTCGGCGGCCGCCGCGTTGCTCGCCGCCTCTCCGGTGCGCGCGCCGGGCAGGTAGCGCGCGAGCCAGCGGCGACATTGCGCGAGCGCCTGCGGATGGGCGATGACCCGGCGCACGCTCGCGAGCGTGGTGCCGGCGCGCGCGAGCAGGCAGTGGCGCACCGGCAGCGACACCTCGGCGCAGATGCGCAGCGGCGACTCGACGAGCAGGTCGAGCGTGTGGGCCACCATGCCCTCGGTCGAGTTCTCGACCGGCACCACGCCGAGATCGGCCCGCCCGCTCTCGACGTCGCGGAAGATGTCGACCACGGTCGCCGCCGGCCGGTATTCCGCCGCGGCGCCGAACTGCCGGCGGGCCGCGAGGTGGGTGAACGTCGCCGCCGGCCCGAGGTACGCGACCGTGAGGCGCTGCTCGAGGCTGCGCGACGCCGAGATGATCTCGCGGAAGATCGCCCGCACGTGCTGGGCTGGCAGCGGGCCGCGGTTCGCGCGCGCGAGGCGGGTGAGCACGCCGCGCTCACGGCCGGGTGCGTACACGCCGGAGTTCGTGCGCGCCTTCTGCTCCGCGATCGAGACCGCGAGCGCGGCGCGCTCGTTCAGAAGACGGAGAAGCTGGTCGTCGATCCGGTCGATGTGCCGCCGGAGCGCGGGAATCGAGACCTTGCGCGGCATGCGGCGCTCGGCGCGAGGTCTAGCGCGGGCCCCGCGCTTTTGCAAACTTACGCCGGCGAGAGATCGACCGCGAAGCGCCGGTAGCGCGCGTATCGGCGCGCCACGAGCGCGCGCGCCGGATGGTGCACGAGCGTGTCGAGATGCCGCTCGAGCGCGCGCCCGAGAGCCGCCGCCGGATCGCCCGCAGGACGCGGAACCGCGCGGCGGTCTTCCGCTTCGCGCGGTGTCGCGCCAGCGCCGCGATCTCGGCGTCGACGGCGGCCAGCGGTCGCTCGAACTCGAGATAGGTGGCGGGCGGGTGGACGGCCCTCGGCCGCCGGCTGCGGCTCACGCCGGCGCGGCGGCAGGGCGTGCGCCGCCTGACAGGAATGCGGCCGCCTCCGCCACGATGCGCCTCCGGTCGCGATCGGGATGGCGCCACACCACCGCGGCCTCCGCGCGGAACCACGTGCGCTGTCGCTTGGCGAAGCGTCGCGTCGCGCCCACCATCGCCGCGAGCGCCGCCTCGAGGTCGCACTCACCGGCGACGCAGGCGAGCATCTCGCGATAACCGACCGCGAGGAACCCGGGCGCGTCGGGGGGGAACCGCGCGCCGAGCGCCCGCACCTCGTCGAGGAGACCCGCCGCCACCATGGCCCGCGCGCGCGCGTCGATGCGGGCCGCGAGCTCGTCCGCCGGCCGCTCGAGGCCGAGCACCAGCGCGTCGTACGGCGCGTCGCGAAAGCCGTGGGCCGCCTGCCACTCCGAGAGCCGCCGTCCCGTGCCGAGCGCCACCTCCAGCGCGCGGATGGTGCGCACGGCGTCGGCCGGTGCGATGCGAGCCGCCGACGCCGGGTCGAGCACGGCGAGCCGCCGATGGAGGGCGGGTGCGCCTTCTGCGCGTGCCATCCGGACGAGCGCGTCGCGCAGCGCCGGCACGCCGGCGGGCGCCGGACAGAGCCCGCCGAGGAGCGCCCGGACGTAGAGTCCGCTGCCCCCGACGACCACCGGCACCCGGCCGCGCCGCTCGACGTCGTCGATCCGGTCGATGTGCCGCCGGAGCGCGGGAATCGAGACCTTGCGCGGCATGCGGCGCTCGGCGCGAGGTCTAGCGCGGGCCCCGCGCTTTTGCAAACTTACGCCGGCGAGAGATCGACCGCGAAGCGCCGGTAGCGCGCGTATCGGCGCGCCACGAGCGCGCGCGCCGGATGGTGCACGAGCGTGTCGAGATGCCGCTCGAGCGCGCGCCCGAGAGCCGCCGCCGGATCGCCCGCAGGACGCGGAACCGCGCGGCGGTCTTCCGCTTCGCGCGGTGTCGCGCCACCGCCGCGATCTCGGCGTCGACGGCGGCCAGCGGTCGCTCGAACTCGAGATAGGTGGCGGGCGGGTGGACGGCCCTCGGCCGCCGGCTGCGGCTCACGCCGGCGCGGCGGCAGGGCGTGCGCCGCCTGACGCCGCCGAGCGCCGCGGCGAGCTCCACGCCGAGTGCCGTCTTGCCGCTCGCGGTCGGACCGACGACGCAGATGACCCGCGGCCGGCTCATCGCTTGAAGAGCGCCTCGATCCGGGTGCGTTCCAGGGTGACCGCGACCGGCCGGCCGTGCGGGCAGTGCGCCGCCACGTCCACCCCGTCCATCGCCGCGAGGAGCGCGCGCACCTCCGCCGGGTCGAGCCGCTCGCCGACCCGCACCACGCTGTGACAGGCGAGGGTCGCGAGCGCCGCGTCGGCCGTACGCTCCGCCGCGGCGCTCGCTCCCTCCTCGGCCAGCTCGCGCGCAACCGCGCGGACGACGGCCCCCGCATCGCGGCCACGGAGCAGGCGCGGCACCGTGCGCAGGAGAAAGGTGCCGTCGCCGAAGGGCTCGCCCTCGAGCCCGGCCGCGGCGAGCACCTCGCCGTGCTCGGCGAGGGCCGCGGCGTGCGCGGCCGGCAGCGTGATCGCCTCGGGCACGAGCAGCGGGTCACGGGCGACGGCACCGCGCGCGTGCTCCTCGCGGAGTCGCTCGAAGGCCACGCGCTCGTGTGCCGCGTGCTGGTCGATGAGCACCACCCGGCGGTCTCCCTCGCAGACGAGGTAACCGTCGAAGATCTGACCGATGAAGCGGAGCGACGCAAACCCGCCAGGCGCCGCGCTCCACAGGGTTGGTGACGCCGCGGCGGCGAGACCGTCCTCCAGCGCCCGCCCCGAGCCGTCGTGTGGCATATCATCATATGAGGGGACGCTCTCCGCGACGCTTCCGACGCCCGCCGCCCCGGCGGGCTCCGGCCGGAGGGCGGCCGCGAGCCGGGTGCGCAGCGCCGGCACCAGCAGCTGGTGGACCGCGGCCGGATGCCGGAAGCGAACCTCGAGCTTCGCCGGGTGCACGTTCACGTCCACCTCGCCGGGCGGGAAGCGCAGGAAGAGCACCGCGACCGGGTAGCGTCCGTGCATGAGCAGGGACTCGTACCCGTCGAGCACGGCGCGCAGGAGAAGCCGGTCGCGCGTCCAGCGATACGCGCCGCCGAGGCCCACGTAGGTCCAGACCAGACGCGCGCTGCCCACGGTCTCGCGCGGCGGGGCGAGGAACGCGCGGAGCGCGAGCCCGCCGCGCTCCACCTCGACCGCCACCATCGAGCCGGCGCGCTCCCGGCCGAGGAGCTGTCCGAGCCGCTGGCGTTCGTCCCGCACCGGCGGCAGCGCCAGCACCTCGCGCCCCTCGTGCTCCAGCCGGAAGCCGACCGCCGCGCTCGCTGCCGCGAGCCGCGTGAGCGCGTCGACGACGTGCGCCAGCTCGGTCGCCGGCGTGCGCAGGAACTTCCGCCGCGCAGGTGTCGCGCCGAAGAGGTCCTCGACCTCGACCGACGTGCCCGCCGGCGCACCGGCCACGCCCGCCGCGCGCGCGCCGGCGGCATCGGCCTCGACCACGCTCGCCGCGGCCTCCCCGGCGCGGCGGGTGACGACCTGGACACGGGCCACGGCCGCGATGCTGGGGAGCGCATCGCCGCGGAAGCCGAGCGTCGTCACCCCGGCCAGCTCCTCGGCCCGCCCGAGCTTGCTGGTCGCGTGGCGCGCGAAGGCGAGGAGCGCGTCCGCGGCCGTCATGCCCTCGCCGTCGTCGCGGACCGTGAGGCGCTCGAGTCCGCCACCGGCGAGACGGACGTCGATGCTGCGCGCCCCGGCGTCGAGCGCGTTCTCGACCAGCTCCTTCACCACCGACGCCGGGCGCTCGATGACCTCGCCGGCGGCGATCTGCGCCTGGACGTCGGGCGGCAGGACCGCGATCTTATTCCGACCCGAGACCATGTCTCGGTCTCGGGTCGGGGAAAGACAGAATGCCGCGGGGTAGAGAGAGGCCGACGTCATGCCGCGGCCGGCAGAGCCGGCGCGGCAAAACTTTGCTGAGCGTGAGCGCGCATGTCGGGACCGTGCATCCACGGCGCTACCCCAGCCGATCGCTCCACGACGTCACGCTGTGCCGCGCCGGCTTTGCCGGCCGCGGCATGACGTCGGCCTCTCTCCACCCCGGGGCATTCTCGCTGTCTTTCCCCGACCCGAGACATGGTCTCGGGTCGCTAAAGAATAAAACGCGTGTCCTTCTGGGCGAGCCAGCCCTCGACCTCGTCGTGCGACGCCTCGAACCCTGGGCGTCCGAGGAGGCCGAATGCGAGTCGCCTGCTTTCTTCCACGCCCGGCTGTCCGAACGGATCGATGCCGGCGATCGCGGCGAGGTCGACGGCCGCCATCTGGAGGAGGAACAGGAGCTGGCCGAGGGTGAAGGCGGTCACGCCGGGCAGCGTGAGGGTCGCGCTCGGGCGCCCGCGCTTGGCGAGCGCCAGCTCGGTGGCGCGCTGCTCGGCGTTCAACAGCGCCCCGAGCGAGTGGCCGCCCAGGTAGCCGACGCCCTCGAGGTCCTGGTACGTGGCGGGCACGTCGACCGCCGCCCCGTGGTCGTCGACGCGGAGAAACACGACCACCTTGTCGGGCGGCCCGTCGACGAAGAGCTGGAGCTGGGAGTGCTGGTCGGCGGGGCCGAGCCGGATCGGCGTCTGACCCCAGACGGCGGTCCGGTCGCCGAGCTCCACGCTCTTCCCGAGGCTCTCGGCCCAGAGCTGGCAGAACCAGTCGCCCGTGGCCGCCAGCCGCTCGCAGTACGCCATCAGCACGAGCATCCGCTTCTGCCGGCGGGTCGCGAGGAGCCAGAGCGCCCCGGCGAGCGCGAGCGCCGGGTCGCGCAGCGGGGTCGGCGCGGCTCGCCCGCGCTCGTCCATGCTCGCCGCGCCGGCGAGCAGCTCCTCGATGTCGATGCCGGCCGCGGCTGCGGGAAAGAGGCCCACTGCGGTGAGCACCGAGTAACGGCCGTCGATCCCCTCGGGGATGACGAGCTGCTGGAAGCCCTCGTCGTTGACGATCTGGCGGAGCGAGCCGTGTCGCGCATCGGTGGTCACGACCAGGTGCCGCTTGTAGTCGACGGCACCCAGCTGGTGCATCAGGCGGTCGCGCACGATCATGAACTGCGCCATCGTCTCGGCGGTCTCGCCCGACTTGCTGACCACGTTGAAGAGCGTCCGCCGCAGATCGAGCCCGGCGAGCAGCGGCCCGAACGTCTCGGGGTCGATCGAGTCGGCGACCACGATGCGCAGCGCGCTCCCCTCGGTGGCGAGCGCGCCGGCCAGCGCCCGGATGCCGAGCGCCGAGCCGCCGATGCCGAGCACGACGAGGGCGTCGAACTGCCCCTGCACGGCGGCGGCCACCTCGAGCACCCGGCGCACCGGCTCGCGCTCGTGCGGCAGGGCGGTGAAGGAGAGCTCCCCCGCGGCCCGCCGGGCCGCGATCGCGTCGCGCACCCGCAGCAGCTCCGGCTCGAAGGCGCCGAGCTCCTCGGGGGCGATCCCGTCGCCGCCCACCGCCCCGGCGAGGAGCCCGTTCAGGTCGAGCCGCAGGGCGTTCGCCTCGCGCCAGCGCCGGCGCCGGTACTGCGGCATCGGCCGCCGTCTAGCCTGCGACCCTCGGAGGGTCAAGGTGCGCGTTTCACCCCCCGCCGCGGTGCGGTATGGTCGCATCCGTGCCGGTCCCGAAGCTCGCCGCGGACGTCGAGACACTTTCGGCGCGGCTTGCACCGCTGCGCGCCGCCGGGAAGCGCGTCGTGTTCACCAACGGTTGCTTCGACCTCCTCCACCCCGGCCACGTCCGATACCTGGCGGCGGCCCGCGCCCTCGGCGACGCCCTCGTCGTCGGGCTCAACGGCGATGCCTCGGTCCGGCGCCTGAAGGGACCCGGCCGCCCCGTCCTCGACGTCGCCGAGCGCGCCGAGGTCCTCGCCGGGCTCGCGGCCGTCGACCACCTGGTCGTCTTCGACGACGACACGCCGCGGCGCCTGATCGCCGCCGTCGCCCCCGATGTCCTCGTCAAGGGGGCGGACTGGGCGGCCGACGACATCGTGGGCCGCGACGAGGTCCTGGCGCGCGGCGGCCGCGTCGAGCGCATCGACCTCGTCCCGGACGTGTCGACGAGCGAGCTCATCCGGCGCATCCGCGCGGGCTAGCGGCCCGATGCTCGGGTACCTGACGGCCCTCTTCCTCGGGCTCCTCGCCGGCGCGATGCTCGTGATCGGCGTCGTGCTCCTGCCCTTCTGGAGCGGGCTGCCGCCGGTGGAGCTCCGCACCTGGTTCGCCCGTCATGCCGGTCGGACGGGTGCCCTGATGTTCCCGCTCGGGGGAGCAGCCATGGGGGCCGCCGCGGGCGCCTGGCTCGCCGTGGGCGGTCGCTGGTCGTCGCTGGCGGCGGCCGCGGCCGCCGGCGTCGTCGCCGTCACGTTGCTGGTCAACGAGCCCGCCAATCGCCGCTTTGCCGCCCCGGCGTACTACATGTCCGATGCGGACACCGTCGCGCTCCTCGGGCGCTGGCGGCGCTGGCACTGGGTCCGCGTCGCGCTCGGGCTGGTCGCGTTCGTCGCCGCGCTTCGTGTGCTCGCGGGTGCAGTCGCGCCGAGCGTGCCCTGAACGGTGCGCCGATCCGGCTTCTGCCTGCACGTTGCACGGCCCGGCGGGGCGTGTTAGCACCGTCGCCCATGGCGCGCGCCTGTGAGATCTGCGGCAAGCAGCGGTCGGTCGGCCACAACGTGAGCCACGCGAACAACAAGACCAAGCGCGTGTGGCGGCCGAATCTTCAGCGCGTGCACGCCCGCGTCGGCCGCGCGGCGAAGCGCCTCCTCGTCTGCACCCGCTGTCTCCGCTCGGGCCGGGTTCAGAAGTCGGCGTAGCCCCGCGCAAGGACGGCGGCCTGTCCGTGACGGCGCCGCCGGCCCGCCGGACGAACGTGATCCGCGTTGCGCAACGGAATCTGTTGCGCTATTCTGGGCGCATGCCGCTGGCGACGGCCACCAAGATCCGGGCTCTCCGGCGCGACTTCAAGACCGGGGCGGCGATCGCGGACCTCCTCGGCGTCAATCGCTCGCAGGTCACCCGCTGGCTTCGCGGCGCCGGGATCGACCCGCTCAACGCCGAGCGCATCGACCTCCTCGAGCTCGTCTGGGCCAACCTGCTTCGCCTGTACGAACCCGGCGCCGCCCGCTCGTGGCTCTTCGGCCTGAATCCGCACCTCGGCGACCGCCGTCCGATCGATCTCGTCCGGGCCGGCCGCGCCGAGGAGCTGCTGCGGGCGATCCGCGCCGAGCGCGCCGAGTCCTTCGCCTGACGCTGCATCGCTGCTTCGCATGGGACCGTCGCGCCGCGGCGGTCGCCGAGGGCGGTCCGCTCTGGTTTCCCCGTCGGTATCAGGGCGATGGGCGTCACGACAACCCCGACGTCTACGGGTGCCTGTACGTGGCGATCGAGCCCGTCGCGGCGATCGTCGAGCAGCTGGCGCGCTTCCGCGGCAGCGTGATGGTCCCGCAGATCCTGCTGCGCCGAGGCCTCCCCCTGGCTCTCGCGGCGATCGATCTCGACGACCGCGCGGCACTGCTCGACCTCGACGATCCCGGCGTGCTCCGCGCGCGGCAGCTGCGGCCGTCGCACGTGGCCACCCGCCAACGACGCGTCACCCAGCCGCAGGCGCTGGCCCTCTACCGCACGGGCGCGAGCGGGCTTGAGTCGCTGTGGACCAACGTCACCCTCTTCGATCGGGCGACGCCGCGGCTCCGCGTCGCCGACGTCCGTCGCCTGCGTCCCGGGGATGCCGACGTCCACGACGCGGCCGAGCTGCTCGGAATCGCTCCCGCCTGACGGCCGATGGACAGGCACCCGTTGCGGCTAGGGCTCTCGACACTCGGGCTCCTCGCCCCGCTCGCGGTCCACGCGGCGGACGTCCGATTCGTGCGCGACGGCACCCTGGTGAAGGCGGTGGACGTCGCGGCGCTGCGGGCTGCCTGCACCCCGACGACCGTCACCGTCGACGATCCGAATTACCGCGCGCGCAAGCGGTACCTCGCGTGTCCGCTCGCCGACATCCTGCACTTCGGCTTCGGGACACCGGCCGACGCGCTCGGCAGCGCGGACGTCTTCATCCGCGCCTGGGACGGATACGACAAGCCGACGGACGCCGCGCAGCTCGCGGAGCCCGGCGCCTACCTGGCGTTCGGCGATGCCGACGTCTCACCGGGCGCGGATCTCCGGTGGGCGCCGCTCGGGCCCCGCGGGATCGACCCCGGACCCCTCTACCTCGTCTGGACGAAACCGGCGCGGACGCGTCCTTGGCCGTGGCAGATCGCCGAGTTCGAGGTCGTCGATTTCCGCAAGAAGTACCCGCACGTCGTCCCGACGGGCATCGCGCGCAGCGCGCCGGCCTGGCAGGGATTCGAGCTGTTCCGCGGCGAGTGCATCGCCTGCCACGCGATCAACGGCGAGGGCGGCGACGTCGGACCGGACCTGAACGTGCCGCGGAGCATCGTCGAGTACCGGCCGGTCGCGCAGATCAAGGCCTACATCCGCAACCCGACGACCTTCCGCTACGGGAAGATGCCGGCGCACCCGGACCTCTCCGACGCGGACCTCGACGCCCTCATCGCCTACTTCCGCGCCATGAGCCGCGCCAAGCACGACCCCCGGCGCAGCCGCTGAGCCGGGCGCGCGGGAGATCGCGTGGTTTTTCGTGGCGGACAGAACCGGCATACTGGTTGCGGAATGGAACCCGAGTCGCGCTGGTTCTACAGCGTTTGGGCCGTGCTGCTGGCCCTGTTCGTCGTCCTCGGGCCCCTCGGGTTGCCCCTCCTCTGGAGGAGCCCGCGCTTCTCGCGCGGGACGAAGGTCGTCCTCACGGCGCTCACGGCCGTCTATACGCTGCTCCTGGTCGCCGAGACGGTGAGGGTAGCGCGCTTCACCTACGCGATGCTGGCTTCGCTCGCCGGAATCTGAGGCGGCGAGCCGGCGCTTCGCGCGCCCGAAACCCTGCTTCGACGATGGCGGGGCAACGAACCCATCTGGGTGGGAGCGCGCATCGGGGACTTCCCGCAGCCCACTCGGGTTTCCCCCAACCCCCCGACCGCGACGCCGTGAGAACCCGTGCTGCGGGACGTCCCGCGAGAGACTCGGGGGCACGCCCCCGCTCGCGCGGGGGATGGTGCCAGGCTTGCATCACCCGGAGAGCGACGCGGGTGGCAGCAGCCGGGAACCAGAGGCAGCGAGCGGGCAAGATCATGACGACAATACCAAGGTCCAATCTCTTTCGCGTTTCGATCCTGGCGCTGGCCGCCTTCCTCCGCCCCCCGGCGGCCGCCGGGCAGGAGTCGAAGTTCGGGGGCAGCTTCGCGAACCTCGACGGCAGCCGCGCGGCCGCCCGGCTGCACGCCAGGATGTCGGACGGTGGATCCTGGATGGTGCTGCGCGCCACCCGGCTCGGCGCCTCCGTGCCGGTCTCGCTCCTGCTGCGCGACGCGGGGGGTGGGGACACCACCGTGCTCACCTTCACCTCCGAC
>VBLD01000258.1:8993-9521 GCA_005879205.1 Deltaproteobacteria bacterium | reverse complement strand
CGGGCGGGCACGGATCCTGGTTGACCCGGGTACCGCAACCGAGCAAGAAGTGCCGAACGCGAGGAGGCGGGGTGGGTCGGTCCGGCGGGTCGCATCTTAGCTTTCCAGTGCGCTGCGGCGCGTGAGAGCGGGTTTTTGCGTGCGCGGCTGATCCTCGGCGAGCTCCCCCAGCTCGAGGAGGTCCTCTGGTCCGAGATCGACCGGACAAAGGGCGGCCGCGCTCTTACGCGGGCGACCGTCGTCGCTCCCTCGGGGCGGCTCGTCCGGCATCTCAAGCGGGCGGCCGCAGGTCGCTTCCCCGAAGGGTTGTTCGCGGTCCGGTTCGCAAATTTCTTCCAGTTTGCGCTGGACCTCGCCGGGGATGCAGCCGGTCGCTACGTAGCCGACGTGATCTTCTACGAGCGTCTCCTGCTCCGCTGGCTGGAGACGCAGGGCGAACGTCCGTTCGCAGGGGCAGACGTACGAACGTACGACCTCGCCGGCGCCCTCCACGCGGCGATCCGGGACATGAAGGACGCCGCCGTGCCC
>VBLD01000258.1:0-8914 GCA_005879205.1 Deltaproteobacteria bacterium | reverse complement strand
GGTACTACGAGAGCGAGCTCCGGCGGCTCGGCGTATCGGACCGGTCGGACGTCTTCCGCGCCGCGGCGGGCCGCGCGCAACACGCGGCCGGTCCGCTGTTCGTGTACGGCTTCTACGACATGACCCAGGTGCAGGCCGACCTCGTCACCGAGCTGGCGCGCGCGATCCCGGTGACCCTCCTCGTCCCGCATGGTGCCGACGAAGAGGTCTGGCGCTTCGGCGCCTGGTTCCGCTCCGCGCTGCCGATGGATGCGCCGCAGGTGTTGCCGTCTCCGGCCCCGCCACCGGCGCCCGAGCTGCACAGCGCGGTCGGTGAGCGCGACGAGGCGTGGTTCTGTGCCAAGCGCGTCCGGAAGCTGCTCGACGGGGGTTGCGCGCCCGAGGAGATCGCGGTCGTCGCGCGGACGCTCGACCCGTATCTCGCCCCGATGGCCGCGCTCTTCGACGAGCATCGCATCCCCGGCGACGCGCCGCCCTCGCGCGCGCTCCTCGACCATCCGCTCGCGCACGCGATCCTCGGGCTCTTCCGGGCCATGCTCGACGAGCTGCCGCGCGCGCAGAGCCTCGACGTGGTCTGCCATCCGCTCTTTCGCGGACCCGCCGACCGCCGTCACTGGGCTCTCCTCGCCCGCTCGCTCCGCATCGCGCGAGGCGACGACTGGTCGCGTCTCGACGCCTATTGCGCCGGGGGATACCGCATTCGGGTCGGCCGCGAGACCGACGACGACCGTCGCGAGATTCGCATCCCGGCGCCCGCGGTGCGCGCGCTTCGCACGGCGGTCCGGCGTCTCCGGCAGGCGCTTCCGATCGGCGACGCGGGGTGGGCCCGCCACGCCGCGGCGCATCGCGAGGCGCTCGAACGGTGCTTCCGCCTCGACGCCCTGCTCGACGACGAGACGCGCATCGTGGAGGCGATGCGTGACGTGCTGGCGACGCTCGCCCGCCTCGACGAGCTCGGCGAGACGGTCCCGCGCGAGGTCTTCGTCGAGACCTTCGAGCGAGAGTGCCGGCGCCGGCGGCTCGGCCCGGCCGTGCCGCGCGGCGTCGCCGTCCTCGACGCGATGGCCGCGCGCGGTCTGCCGTTCCGCCACGTCTTCCTGCTCGGTCTCAACGCCCGCGTCTTTCCCCGCTTCATCGTCGAGGAGCCGTTCATCAGCGACGCGGTCCGGCGCGAGGTCTTCCGCGTCCTCGGCCACCACCTGCCGGTGCGACTCGACGCCTACGACGAGGAGCGGCTCCTCTTCCACCTGATGCGCACCGCGCCCGCCGAAGGGCTCGTCTGCCTCTACCAGCGCGCCGATGCCGACGGGCGGCTGCGCGACCCGTCGCCCTTCCTCCGGCCGTTCCTGCCGCTCGAGCGCGACGGGATCGATGCGATCCCGCGCTCGGAGCGTGCCAAGCAGAGCCGTGGCGAGGTCGCCACGCCGCGCGAGCTGCTGCGCGCCGCGCCGGACGCCTCGCTGGCACTTGCGGCCTTCGGCTTCGACGCGCTCGCCTACGACCGGGCGCGGGCGTTCCTCGCGGCGCTCGACGGCGAGCGCGCGGTGAGCGCGTTCGAGGGACGCGTGGGACCGCTCGCCCGGCACTGGACCGCTCGTTCGATCGGCCACCTCTCCGCGACGCGCCTCGAGCGGTTCGCCACCTGTCCCTTCCGCTACTTCGCGGAGGAGGTGCTGAGAATCCTGCCGGCGGACGACGTGCTCGACGGCGAAGACCTGGACCCTCGCGAGATCGGCAGGCTCATGCATGCCCTGCTCGAACGGCTCTACGGGCGGCTCGGGGCGCGGGGCTTCCGGCTCGACGATCTCGCGCCGGAGCTCGCGCGAGCCGCGGCGGCGGTGGCGGAGGAGTTCGAGGGCCAGACGCATGTCCCGCTGCGGGGCGTGCTCCGGGCGCGCTTTGCGGAGATCGTCCGCGCCGTCGAGGCCTTCGCCGCCTTCGACCTCGCGACGCTCGGCGACTGGGAGCCCCTGTGGTTCGAGGAGGGTGCGACCGTTTCCTTCGGCGGCCTCGTGCTCAGCGGCAAGCTCGACCGCATCGACCGGCAGCGGGGGACGGGTGCGCTGCGTGTCGTCGACTACAAGCGGCGCTTTCGCGAGTCCTGGCAGACGGCGCTCGCCACCCAGGCCCGCCGGGCGGGAAAGCTCCAGGGGCCGCTCTATCTCGAGATTGCGGCCGCCGTGGCGGCGAGCCACGGCACGGCGGGCGCCGCCGCCACGCAGGCGATCTTCCAGTTCGTCGAGGACTACCTGCGGGGGGACCCGGCGGTGGAGGAGATCCGCGAGGAGCGTCTGGTGCGCGTCTTCACGGCCGAGGAGTGGGCGGCCTGTCGCGACGACGTCGAGCGCGCGGTCACGACCTTCGCGAGCCTCATCCGCGACGGGTGGTTCTTCATCCGCGTCGAGGACGGGCAGGGAGGGCACTGCTCCCATTGCGACTTCGCCTGGGTGTGCCGGAAGAACTACGGGCGGCTGCGACGCAAACCCGAGGCCGACTGCACGCCCGTCCTGGCTCCCTACTGGGAGATCGTGGCGCCGTGAGGCCCGCGTCGTCGATCGAGGCCGGGGCAGGCACCGGTAAGACCACCCGCGTCGTCCGGCTGCTGCTCCAGAGCCTGCTCGCCACGGGCACCGAGCCGTCGCGGCTCCTAGCCCTCACCTTCACGGTGCGCGCGGCCAACGAGATGCGGGACCGGCTCGGGACGTGGCTCGCGCGGCTGGTGGCAGGCGAGGCGGTCGTTGAGCTCCAGGGCGGGCTCGAACTCTTCGGCGACGCCACGTCGGCGCGCGCGCGCGGGCTCCGCGCGCTCGCCGAGCTCGATCGGATCGAGATCGGGACGATCCACTCGTTTGCGGCGCACCTCCTCCGCCAGTATCCGCTCGAGGGCGGTCTCAGCCCGGCCTTCGAGGAGGACGACGGGACGCGGGCCGCCGCGATCTTCCGGGATCTCTGGCCGCGCTGGCTGGACCGTCGTCTCGCCGATTCCGCCGCGGTCGAGTTCCTGCAGAGCCTGCTCGGTCGCATCGAGCTCGTCCAGTTGCGCCGCTTCGCGGAGACCCTCTGCGAGGACGGCGCGCCGCTCGCGCTCGCGGAGGATCGGGGACGCGCCGAGGCCTGGCAGGGACGTCTGGCGGCCGCCGCGGCCCGGGCGGAGACGCTGCTCCGCGCGCACGCCGACGAGACGCGGGTCACGGCGCTCCGCGCCATGCGCGCGCTCGAGTACATGCGCCGTCTGTTCACCGCCGGCGAGGCGACCGCGGAGCTCGCGCGGCAGGTCTCCTTGCTCGCGCCGCCCGTGCCGTCGGTCGCCGGCTGGACGACCGAGGAGCGGGAGACCTACCGGGAGCTCCGCGAGCTCGCGCGGGCCGCGGTGGACGTCGACGACCGGCAGATGGCGGCCCTCCTCGCGTGGCTCCGTCCCTTCGTCGAGCAGTTTCGCCGCGAGTATGCGCGCCGCGGGCACGTCTCCTTCCAGGGGCTCCTCGTCCGGGGGCGCGGCCTCCTGCGCGATCATCCGGACATCCGCGAGCGCTTGAAGCAGCGCTTCCGGCTGATCGTGGTCGACGAGTTCCAGGACACCGACCCGCTCCAGGGCGAGATGCTCCTCTACCTCGCGGAACGACCGGACGCCTGCGAGTCGGACTGGCGTCGAATCGAGGTGGAGCCGGGGAAGCTCGTGATCGTCGGCGATCCGAAGCAGTCGATCTACCTCTTCCGGGGCGCAGACCTCGGGGCGTACCGCGAGATCGTGCGCCGACTCCCGGGCGACGGCGAGCAGCTGGCGGTCAACTACCGCGCGCGCTCGGAGCTGGTGGCGTTCGTGAATGCGATCGGCCGCCGCACGATCCACGAGCCCGAGTACGTGCCGCTCGAGCCCCAGCGCGGCGGGGGCGGCACGGTCGAGATGATGCTCTTCCGCGGTCTCGGCGCCGGCGAGGCGCGCGAGTCGGAGGCCGAGGCGATCGGGGACTGGGTGTCCGCGGGCGTCGCCGGAGGCCGCTTCGCGGCCGGCGACGTGGCGCTCCTGCTGCGCGCGCTCGGCGAGGCGCATCATTACACCGGTGCGTTCCGGCGTCGCGGTATCGACTTTGCGATCGAGGGCGAAAAGCACTTCTACGCGGCCCAGGAGGTGCTCGACGTCCTGAACCTGCTCGGCGCTATCGCGGACCCGACCAACGAGCTCGCGGTCGTGGGCGTGCTCCGCTCGCCGCTCGGCGCCGTCCGCGACCGCGACCTCCTGCACCTGCGCGACGCGCAGGCGCTCTGCCCCCTCGACGCCGCGCGCGTTCCGCGGGGGCTCCCGGACGTGCGCCGGCTCTACCAGGCGATCGCCGGTCTTCACGCGCGGGCGTGGCGCGTGCCGGTCCGTGAGCTGCTGGCCGAGGTGCTCGAGCGCTTCCCGCTGGCGGAGATCGCCCGCGCGACGTTCCGGGGCGACCAGGCGGTCGCGAACGTCGAGAAGCTGATCGACGCGCTCGCGGCCGACGGCACGACCCTGGCCGCGGCGCTTGCGGAGTACCGTCGGCGGTCCGGCGAGCGCGAGGAGGAGGGCGAGGCGCCGCTCGCCGACGAGCGCCTCGACGCCGTGCGGATCCTCAGCATCCACAAGGCCAAGGGGCTCGAGTTCCCCGTGGTGGTCATCCCGGACCTCCACCGCGGCGCGCGCGACGAGACCGAAGGGCCCATCCTGCGCGAGTGGCTCACCGACGCGGTGGGATTCCGCTGCGGACGTCTCCGGAACCGCGACCGCGTCGCCGCCGAGGAGCGCTACCGGCGCATCCGCAAGGAGGAGACGCGCCGGCTGCTCTACGTGGCGCTCACGCGGGCGAAGGACCGCCTGCTCCTGACCGGCGGGAAGCAGGCATCGGACACGCTTCTCGGGATGATCGTCACGGCGCTGCGGGAAGAGGGACTGGCCATCGACGAGGAGGCCGAGCAGACGCTTCCCGGCGATGGCTTCGAGGTCTCCGTGCGCCTGTGCGATCGGGTCGAGCCCGCGTGGGAGCCAGCCGCGCCGCTCGCCGCCGGCCCGGTGCCCGACTACCAGGCGGAGCGTACGGCCTGGGTGGAACGTGAGGCGGCGGCGCGACGCCTCCACGCCACCCCGCTGCTCCGCCGGCCGTCGGCGGAGTCCGAGCCCGACCTCGAACGCACGGATCGTCTCGAGCGCGAAGACGACGAGACGGACGCGCTCTCGGTGGGCTCACGCTGTCACGATGTCCTCGCCGAGACGGACCTGGCGTGTCCGCAGCGCGTGGAGTGCACCGGCGAGGCGGGGACGATCCTCAGAAGCTTCCTGGCGAGCGACGCCTTCCGCGCGATCCAGACCGCCGACGAGGTCCACCGCGAGGTGCCGTTCGTCATCACGCTCGACGGCGAGGTGTGGAGCGGGCAGATCGACGTGCTCTACCGCCGCGGCGAACACTGGATCGTGGCCGACTACAAGAGCGACCGGCAGGAGCGTCCCGAGCGGCACCGGCAGCAGGCGGACGTGTACAAGCGCGCTGCGCAGCGCGCGCTCGGGCTCGCGACGGCGCCCGAGTTTCGTCTCGTGTACCTGCGGACGGGACGGGGGGTGACCCTGTAGCAGCCTGCGAGCGCCGGCGGCGGTGCAAGCGGGGCTACTCGTACAGCTCGCGGTCTTCCGATCGATCGCGCCGAATCTTGACGCCGGGGTAGACGGAGACCCCGTCGTCGCCGAGCGTGCCCTGGACGAAGAACGGGATGTAGCGCTCGTAGCGGCCGCTGTCGGCGTCGCGATGCTCGGCCGTCAGGAGGCGCGCGTAGAGCGCCTCCTCGGCGGCGGCGCGCGCGCGGGCGTAGCCCCCGGCAGAGAGCGGGCGCGTCTCGACGTGCTGCCCAGGGCCAGGCGAGTTGTAGAGCGTGAGTCGCATCTCGCCCGCCGCGAGCGTCACGCCGGCGTCGGCGAGCTCGCCGTCCGTACGGTCGCCGTCGAGGAGCCGCGGGTCGAGGTCGAGGCCGTCGGGACCGAGAAGCGACGGATTGGCCTCCAGCACCTCGCGCGTCAGGACCGTCTCGCCCGTGCCGGGCAGGTCGCGGAGTCGCTTGCGCGCCTTGTCGGCCGCCCTGGTCTCGCCGAGGTGATGGACGATTGCCTCGAGGAGGGTGCGGTCGGTCCCGCCGCGGCGGCCGGCGTCGTCGAGCATCCGGTCGGCAAGCTTGTCCTCGAGCGCCGCGATCCGCTTGGGGCTCGGATCCGGCGTGGCCCGGTAGTGCATCAGGGCGCGCCCGTAGTTGCCGGCGCGCTCGTAGGCGTCGGCGAGCCGCGCGTGCACACCGGCGGCCTCCGGCGAAGCGGGCTCGCGGGCCAGGAACTCCTCGCCACGGTCGACGATCGCCTGATTCGACACGGGGTCGTGTCGCCACGCCTGCCAGCCCCGCGTGAGCACGCCGATCACGTTGAAGATGCCGAGCGTCTCGGCCGCCTCGACGCCCGTCGCGCCGAGCTGGGCGGCGCCGTAGACGGCGGTCCGGCCGTCCAGGCGCCCGCCGAGGAAGACGTAGCGCAGGGTCTCGCGACGATGGCGGCGCTCGGCCTCGTCGATCGCGGCGAGGCGGTTGAAGTCGGGGCTCGCGAGCAGGCTGGCGACGTGGCGGCCGACCGCCGTGCGGCGATCGTGCGCCACCTCGGCGAGGGCGTCGCGCGCGGCGTCGTGGTGCCCGGCAAGGTCGCGTCCGATGGCGAGGACGTAGCGCGCCGACGGCGCGAACCGGCTGTGCTCGTGCCGCTCGAGAAAGCCGCTCGCGGTGACCAGCAGCGCCCGGTAGTCCTCGAGCTCCGCGAGGGGCGGGAAGGGCGCGTCGTCGACCGGCCAGCGCTGCCCCTCGTCGCGGGCGGCGCGCCGCGCGCGCGCCTCGTCGGCGCGCGCCAGGAGGCGGTCCGCCTTGCGGGCGCAGCCGTCGAGGTGGTGCGCGTCGACCAGGAAGAAGGCGGCGTGGTCGAGGTCGTCGGCTTCGAGAGCGCGCTTGCCGGTGGCGACGGTCTCCTCGCAGAGCGCGGCGGCGCGCTTCGTCCCGAGCCGGCGGATGGCGCGCGCGATCTCAGGCGCGTCGCCCGTGCGGGGCTCGCGCTCGAGGAGCGTCCGGTAGTGGACCAGCGCCTCGCGCTCCTGCGGCGACAGCCGCCCGTAGTGCCAGAGGTTCACGGCGGTGGTCGCGACGCTGTCGACGGCGCTGCCGGCCAGGAGGAAGGGGGTCAACGCGGCCAGGAACGCGGTGCCGGAGAAGACGCCGAGCGGGCGGACGAAGTCGTTGACGACGCCCGCCCGGCGATTGTGCCGGTCGTCGGCGAGGAGCTGGTCGGCGTGGGCCGCGTCGTCGGCCTCGAGCCTGTGCTCGGCGCACTTGCGCACGACGGCGTCCGGATGCGCGTCGAGGACGGCGTGCAGCGCGTCGCGCTGGGCGTCGCGGCTGGCCGCGAGGCCCGCGGCGATGTAGCGGACGTCGTCGGTGAGGCCGGTCGGGGGAAGGCCCTTCGCCTCGCGCTCCTCGTCGAGGGCGCCGAACGCCGTGACGTCGGCGGACAGGACATCGGCCTTGCCCTCCAGGCGGTGGGCGAGGACCATGCGGACGCGCTCCTCGATGGCGGCGTCGGCCGACGCGGCCTCGCCGACCAGGTCGGCGGCGTGCGCCGGGAGTGCCACGAGGGCGAGCAGCAGGGCGGCGCGCATCAGCGGTAGCGCGCCAGCACCGACGTCTTGTAGGCGTCGAACGCCGCGAAGCGGCCCTGCGCTTCCGGCTTCTGGGGGGCTCCGTCCCAGGTGGCGACCTTGCGGTACATCTCGAGGGCGCGGTCGGCGCGCTGCACGAACTCCTCCTCCTCGAAGGCGAGCGGGCGCGCGTGCGCCTCGGCGTAGTCGTGTGCGACGTCGGCGTAGAGGTCGCCCAGACGGAGGATGTGCTCGGGAAGGTTCCGGCTGTCGGCGTGCTTCTGGACGAGGAAGCGCAGCGCGCGCTCCGCGGTCAAATCTCCGTTCTGGAGCTCGCGCCGGTGGCGCACGACGACGGCCGCCGCGGCCCGCTCGAACTCCTCCTCCTCGAAGGCGAGCGGGCGCGCGTGCGCCTCGGCGTAGTCGTGTGCGACGTCGGCGTAGAGGTCGCCCAGACGGAGGATGTGCTCGGGAAGGTTCCGGCTGTCGGCGTGCTTCTGGACGAGGAAGCGCAGCGCGCGCTCCGCGGTCAAATCTCCGTTCTGGAGCTCGCGCCGGTGGCGCACGACGACGGCCGCCGCGGCCCGCTCGAGCCGCTCCTCCTCGACCAGCGCGGCCGCCTCGTAGGGCGTGCCGGCCGAGCGCTCGACCACACGGCCCCAGGCGTCGAGCTTGCGGCGGAGCGCGGCGAGCGTCGCATCGACGTCCGTTCCGTCCTCGGGCAGCGCGGCGGCGTCGGCGAAGGCGGCGGCCCGCTCGCGGGCGGTTCGCGCCGCGTCGGCCAGCGGCGAGCCCTCGGCGGCCACCCGGGCGTAGCCGTCGGCCGCCTTCGCGTACTCGCCGAGGCGCTCGAGGGCTTCGGCGCGGGCATAGCCGACGACGTCGCGGAGCCGCCCGGGGTAGCGCTTCTCCCAGTTCTCGAGGCGGCTGAGGGCGAGGCGGTAGAGGTCGTGGCCGGTCGGGTCCTTCGCGGGCGGGAAGCGATAGAGGTCGTCGCGGAGATGCCAGGTGAGGTCGCCGAGGACCTCGAGCAGGTCCTCGTACGGCGCGAACGCGCCGGTCGCGTCGCCGGCGCGGGCGGGTGGGCCGCCGAGCCCGGCGGCCAGGAGAAGGGCGATGACGATCGCGGGCCTTCGCATGGGCCGCTACATAGCATGCGTGTACGGAGTCGTCGCATCGCGGACGGAAATCCTTGCCCGCGCGGCTGCCCTTCGCTAAACGAAGAGTCACGAAGCGCACGGTGC
>VBLD01000270.1 GCA_005879205.1 Deltaproteobacteria bacterium | reverse complement strand
CCGCCGCCTGGAATGCCTGCCGGGGCACGAGGGCTCCCTGGAAGTAGACGGGATACCCGGCAAACAGCTCCGCGACAGTCATTCGGCGGTCGAGGCATCGGCGGACGACGGCGAGCGGCACGACGTACCGCCGGTCCGCCGGTCCGCCGTCCATCCATTCGCCGTTGCAGAAGACGGCCTCATAGGCCGGGTTCGCACGCAGGAAGTCGAGCTGGAACGCGAGCCGGTCGGGCAGGGCGACGTCGTCGGCGTCGTGGAAGGCGATCCACTCGCCGCGGGCCGCGGCGAGTCCCGCATTGCGTGCGGCGGAGAGCCCGCCGTGCGGCGCCCGCACGATCGTCGCGACACCCGCATATTGCCCGAGCACCGCCCACGTGTGGTCGGTCGAGCCGTCATCGACGACCACCATCTCGAAGTCCCGGAACGTCTGGGCGAGGACGCTCTCCAGGCTCTCGGCGAGGTACGGGGCGCAGTTGTAGGTCGGGACGACGACCGAGACGAGCGGCATGGCGGTGGGGGCGCGCGGAGCGTACGTGCGGCCTCGTCGTCAGTCAAGTTCGTAAGCCGCGTCCTTGCCCGCACCGCGGCCGGCCGCTAGACGTCGGCTAGCTTTCGCCCATGGCAAAGGTCCTGATCATCGGTCTCGACGGCGCCACGTGGCGCGTGCTCGAGCCGTGGGCGCGAGCCGGCCGCTTACCCCACCTGGCCGCGCTCATGGCGCGAGGGAGCTGGGGCACGCTGCGCTCCACGGTGCCCGCGCTCACGCTCCCGGCGTGGTCCTCGCTCATGACCGGGCGCAATCCGGGCGCCCATGGCGTCTTCGCCTTCCGGCGGCTCGCGCCGGACCGCTACGACTCGCCTGGCCTCGCCAGCGCGAGCGACCTGCGCACGTCGACGCTCTGGGAGGTCGCCGGCCGCGCCGGCCAGCGGGTCGGCGTGATCAACGTGCCCCCGTCATATCCGATTCGTCCGGTGAACGGCTTCGTGGTGAGCTGTCTCCTCACCCCGCCCGGCGAGCGCTTCACGGATCCGCCCGAGCTGGCGCGCGAGCTCGATGGCTACCGGATCGACCTGCAGCCACCCCGCGGCGTGGTCCTCGACGATCCCGCCAACCGCGAACCGGCGCTCGCGTACCTGGACGGACTCCGAGCGCTCACCCGCGGCCGCGCCGCGGCGGTGCTCCACCTGATGCGGACCCGGCCGACGGATCTGCTCGGCGTCGTGTTCTATGCGCCCGATCGCGTCCAGCACTGCTTCTGGACCTACGTCGAGGGCGGGGCAGCGCCGGACACCGACGTCGCGGCGGGAGTCGCCGCGGTCTACGCGGCGCTCGACGAGGCGGTCGGCGAGCTCACGGCGGCCGCCGGCCCCGACGCGACGGTCATCCTGGTCTCCGACCACGGCTTCGGTCCGAAGCCGGCCCACGCGGTGCACGTGAACCGCTGGCTCGCGGACGCCGGCCTCCTTCGCCAGCGACCGCTCTGGACGCTCCGTCGGAAGATGATCCGCAAGCTGCTCCCGAGCTCCTGGCGCGGGCGCTTCGACACGCTCGACCGCATCCTCGTCCAGCGGCCGCGGAGCCGCGCCTGGGCGGACACGCTCGAGCCCGGGACGGCCGCCGTCTGGATTCACGTGGCGGACCGCTACCCGTACGGGTGCGTGAACCCGGGAGCCGAGTACGAAGCGGTCCGCACCGAGATCGTGACCGGACTCGGGGCGCTCCGCGGTCCCGAGGGCGAGCCGGTCTTCCAGGCCGTCCAGCGCCGCGAGGAGCTCTATCACGGACCGTACGTCGCCGAGGCGCCGGACGTGATCGCCGTCTGCGCGCCTCGCTTCGGGGTGGTCTACCACAGCCTCCGCCGCGACCTCGGCCAGCGCGCGCTCTTCAGCCCTTTCCACGAGGAGGGATTCAGCGGCGCCCACGACGCGATGGGCATCTATCTCCTCGCCGGCCCGCAGGTTCAGGCCCTCGGCCGGCACCGGGAGTACCCGATCGAGTCGATCGCGCCGACCGCCCTCCATCTCCTCGGGGTCCTGATCCCGCGCTCCATGGACGCACCGGCCTGCACGTCGGTGCTCGATCCCGACTTCCTCCGCCGGGCTCCGGTTCGTTTCACCGACGAGGCCCCCGATGCGACGGCACCCAGCCCGGGCTGGCGGTCGCCGGAGGACGAGGCGGTCGTCGCCGCGCGGCTCCAGGCGCTCGGCTACCTCGAGTGAGGCACGCTCACTCCACGTAGCCGAGCGCCTGCAGGCGCACGCGAAGCTCCTCGTCCTCGGGACCCGGCTCGACGCCCGCTTCCGCGACGAACCCGGGAGGCGAGAGGCGGAGGCCGACGATGTGACGGCCGGCAGCGGCCGAGGCCGGGATCGCCACCGAGAGGCGGCCACCGACGGAGCGTGCCGCCCCGAGGGCGACGTGCACGGTGGCCGACTCCGACGAGAAGCTCTCGCGGCGCCAGCGGCCGAATCCCAGAAGGCGCGGCATCGGATCGATGGGCCGGGCGGCGGCTTCGACCTCGTACACACCGTCCGGAGCGGAGACCGTGACGGGCAGGGGACCCCCGTCGCCCGGGCGCAGCACCGTCACCCCGCGTCCGGACCACAGCCAGCCGCGGACCCGGAGCGCTCGCCGTCCGGTCGCCGCGTCGATCGGTACGCAGGTCACGCGGGTCTCGGGGGCCAGCCGCCAGAACTCGGCGCGGACGAAGAACGGCGTTCGCGGCGTCTCGTACCGTGCGCGGAGAAAGCGTGCCTCGCGTCGCGCGAGCCGTCGGTCCAGGCGCGCACGGAGGCGTTCGAGTACCCGTATGGCGCGGCCCTCGATCGGCAGGCGGACGCGCTCTGCACCCTCGAGTCGGTAGAGCACGACCTCGCCCTCGCGGCGGGCGGCGAACGAGCCGGGAATGTTCTCGCGCAGGAGATGGCGCCGCGTCCGGATCGCCCGGTAGCCCTCCCAGGCGTAGTAGACCGCGGGCTTTCCGGCACGTGCCCCGAGTCGCCCGTCGCGGCCGAGCTGGGCGCGCCCGTCCATCCGGGTGCCGGCGGGCAGGGGAACCCCGAGCAGCTCGAGCAGGGTGGGGCCGACGTCGATGTTCTCGGTGAAGCGCTCGCAGGTCTGCGCCGGCGCGACACCGGCGCCGGCGACGATCCACGGGACGTGCTGCACGGCGTCGGTCAGCGAGTCGGTATGGTCGGTGCGCCCGTCCTCGCCGAGCTCTTCCCCGTGATCCGAGGCGACGACCACCAGCGTCCGGCGCAGGTCCGGGTCGTCGGCCCGGACGGCCGCCAGCAGGCGCCCGAGCTGCGCGTCGGCGTGGGCGAGGCGCGAGTCGTACACCGCCGCGAAGTGGCGGCGATCGAGCTCGCTGAAGTCGCGGGCGTCGGCGCGCAGCCAGCGACGCCGCTCGGGGTGAAAGAGCGGCTCGCCACTCGGCTTGAAGCGCCGGCGCCAGTCATACCCCGGGACCGGGACGCGCGGTTCGCCGTCCGGGAGGTGGCGCGGCATGTGCATGTCCATGAAGTGAACGTAGAGGAAGACCGGACGGCTCGGGTCGCGGGCAAGCCACACCGTGCGCGCCCGATCGACGACGTCGCGCGCGTCGGCGTAGCCGCGCGTCGCCTCGGCCGCCACCAGCTCCAGCCGGTCGAAGTGACGGCCGAGGTCGCTTGCCGAGACGAACCAGGGATGAGCGCTCACGCCGACTGTCTGGAAACCCCGGCCGTGCAGCACCGCCGGCACGAACGCCGCGGTCGGATCGCCGAGACTGAACGGGAACTCACGCGGGTGCTCGTTCGGCGTGAACGCGCGGAGCACGTTCTGGAAGTAGTACCGTCCGGTCATCAGCTGCGGGAAGGACGGCCGCGTGGCGTGCGAGTTCGCGAAGTGGCGGCGGAAGAGGGCGCCCGCGGCGGCGAGTCCGTCGAGCGTCGGGGTCGTCGGGGGCGTATTTCCCCAGGCGCTCAGGCGATCGGCGCGGGTCGCGTCGAGCATGATGAAGAGGACCGACGCGTCTTCCGGCATGCGCCCCGGGTAGATTGCGCACCGGGGCCTGTCAAGTTCAGCCGTCGTGGCTCGGCCGTTGCGGCCTCGAATCGGCTCCGCTATCGAGCCAGCGAGGTGGCCGAGC
>VBLD01000286.1:1631-12221 GCA_005879205.1 Deltaproteobacteria bacterium | reverse complement strand
TCTGGCGGCGTGGGCCGACGAGCGCTACCGCATCCCCGGCGAGCCCGTTCCGGCCGAGCCGACGCAGGCGGACGACGAGGGTTCGAAGGACAACGGGCGCTAGCGCGTGCCCATCCACCCGACGGCGCTCGTCGACCGTGCGGCCGAGATCGACCCGTCGGCGGAGATCGGCCCCTACGTCGTCATCGATGGCCCGGTGCAGATCGGACCACGCACCCGGGTCATGGCCGGGGCGTACCTCACCGGGCGCACCCGGCTCGGCGCCGACAACGTCGTGCACCCCGGATCGGTGCTCGGTCACGAGCCGCAGGATGTGGGGTATGCGGGCGCGCCGACGGGGCTGCGCATCGGCGATCGAAACGTCTTCCGCGAGCACACCGAGGTGCATCGCGGCACGCAGCCCGACACCTGGACCGAGATCGGCGACGACAACTATCTCATGTCGCAGTCGCACGTCGCCCACAACTGCCGGCTCGGGCGCCAGGTGATCGTCGCCACCGGTGCGCTGCTCGGCGGTCACGTGGTGGTCGAGGACCAGGCCTTCATCGCGGGGAACTGCGTCGTCCACCAGCACTGCCGTGTCGGCCGGCTCGCGATCATGCGCGGCCTGTCGCGCGCCAGCCGCGACGTCCCGCCGTTCGCCATCACGGACTGGACGCATACCGTGCGCGGGTTGAACCGCGTCGGGCTGCGCCGGGCGGGCTTCGACGCGGCGCGCATCCAGGCACTCGCCACGGCGTTTCGCCTCCTCTTTCGGGTCCGCACCAACCTGCGCACCGCCATCGCGCAGGTGGAGGCCGAGGTCCGGTCGCCCGACGTCGATTACCTCCTGGCGTTCATACGGACGTCGGCTCGAGGTGTGGCGAGCGGTCCGCGGTCCGGTGCGGAACGCTCGGAGGACGAGGCGTGAGGGTACGGGGGCCGCTGCCGCTCGATTGACCCCGTCCAGCGGGCACTGCTACTGGCGAGGAGGACCCCAGGAGGACGAACCCATGGCGAAGACACGCTGGATTGCCGGGGCGCTTGCCGTCACGGCGACGATGCTCGTGGCGCCGGCGGGGGCCGACGTCGTCCCCGGCGACAAGATCACCGAGGCGAACGTCGACAAGGTGAAGGACCTCATCTCGCCGGGCCTCGAATGGTGCATCAAGCACGGCTTCCCGATGACCATCACCGAGACCAAGCACGTGGAGTGGCCGCGCGCCTACAAGGAAGCCACGGAGAAGTACGCCTCGCAGGTGAAGCTCTCCGCCGACGGCCGCGTGATGGAGAACTACGTCGCCGGCCAGCCGTTCCCCAGCCCCGACGTGAAAGACCCGCAGTTCGTCATCAAGGTCATGTTCAACTACGACTACGGCTACGTGAACGGCCTCGACGACACCGATCTCCGGAACTTCGACGCCGACACCGGCGCCGTCGCCGACCACGGGCCGCTCACCGTCGAGCGCCACTTCCTCCTCGACCACTTCCGGCGGCTCTTCTGGACGGGGCGGCTGTACGTCGACCCGAAGCCCGAGAAGCCGAATCCCAACGGCTACCGTGCCCAGCAGGGCCTCTACCCGATCCTCGAGCCCTACGACCTGAAGGGCGTGGGGGCGCTCGGGAACCGCTACAGCTCCCCCGACAAGCAGGACGACTCCTGACTCTACCTCCCCTCGCTCCGCCGCGTCCGTCGCCTCTCCACCGCGCAGCGTTCCGACGCCCTCTTCGGCCAGGACACCGACGTCGACAGCTACTACGGCTACTCGGGCCAGGTCGGCTGGATGGACTGGAAGTTCCTCGGCGAGCGCGACCTGCTCGGCATCCTCCACGCGCAGCACTACCCGGTGAAGTGGCACGACAAGGTCGACTGGGCCTTCGACGAGGTGTGGGAGAAGCGGCACGTCTACGCGCTCGAGGGCGTCTCGAAGCTGCCGCAGTACGCCTACGGCAAGCGCGTCCTCTTCATCGACAAGGAGACCTGGGGCATCCCCTACACCGACATCTACGACCGCTCGGGCGAGCTCTGGAAGATCTGGATCAACGACGTGAGCTACCGGAAGAAGGCCTTCGAGGGCGCCAACGTGATCGAGTACGAGGACGAGCTGCCGTTCGCGCCGGCGATCGTCATGATCGACATGCAGCTCGAGCACGCCACCAAGGCGTCGCTGCCGAGCCCGCGGTTCCCGGGCGAGCAGGGCTGGTACTACCACCAGGGCGAGAAGGCCGGGATCACCGACGACTGGTTCACGGTCGCGGCGCTGGTGAACGCGGGGCACTGACCAGCCACAAGCTCGTCGCGCAGGCCGCGGGGCTCGGCGAGTCCGGCATGGGTCTCCTGACCGGTCGCATTCGTCTCGCCGGCCGCCGCCGCCTCTTCCGCCACTTTCCGCGGCTGTTCCCGACCGAGCCGCCGAGCTCGCGGCTCGCCCGCTGGGTCTTCCTGGCGCGACGCGCACTCGGGTGCAGGCGGGCTCCGGCGCCGTCGCGCTGAGCGCGGCCTTGGGGAAAACCCGCACACACCGCGGCAACCGTGACGGAAGGGACGGGCGCCGTCGCCTTGCGACTCTGGAACCCTTCCCGTAAGCTTCGAGCTTGGCCGCAGGACGAGGCCTGCCGTGCTCGAAAAACGCCGCTTCATCATCGGCGCCGTCTTGATCGCCGGCGCCGTGTCGTACCTGATCTACGCCGGGGTGCGCACCACGTCGATGTACTACTTCAGCCTCGACGAGTTTCTCTCGAGCCGCGAGGCGCACGCCGACGAGGATCTCCGTGTGAAGGGCTGGGTGCGACACGGAAGCATGCACTGGGACCCGCGGACCAACGATCTCGCCTTCGAGCTCGCGCACCAGGACGACTCGAGCCCCGTGCCCGTCGCCTACCGGGGCGTGCTGCCCGACATGTTCTCGGAAGGGCGCGAGGTGGTGATCGAGGGGCGGTACTCGGGCGGGCGTCTCGCCGCGCACCAGATCATGACCAGCTGCCCGTCCAAGTACGAGCCGGCGAAAGCGGGGTCCTAGGGCAGGATGCCCGCGCTCGGCCGGCTCGCGATCTGTCTCGCGCTGCTGTTCGCGGCCTACGCGACGGGTGTCTCGATCCTGGGGGCGCTCCGGCGCCGGCGCCACCTCGTCCGTTCGGGCGAGCACGCGGCATACGCAGTCTTCGCGCTGGTGGTCGTCGCGGTCGCGATCCTCCTTCGCGCCCTCGTCCAGCACGACTTCTCGCTCGAGTACGTCGCCGCGTACTCCTCGAGCACGCTGCCGCTGCGCTACACGGTCGCCGCTCTGTGGGGCGGCCAGAAGGGCTCGCTCCTCTTCTGGGCCTTCATGCTCACCCTCTTCACGACCATCGTGCAGCTCCAGAACCGGGAGCGGAACCGCGAGCTCATGCCGTGGGTCACGGCGACGCTCATGACGACGGCCGCGTTCTTCCTCGGCCTCCTCACCTTCGTGACGGATCCGTTCGAGCGCCTCCCCATCGCGGCCCGTGAAGGCGCCGACCTGAACCCCCTCCTCCAGAACTACTGGATGACGATCCACCCGCCGTCGCTCTACACGGGCTACGTGAGCGCCTCGGTGCCGTTCGCGTTCGCGATCGCGGCGCTCGCCACCGGGCGGCTGGGCGACCAGTGGATCCGCAGCGTCCGGCGCTGGTCGCTCTTCTCGTGGTTCTTCCTGACGCTCGGCAACCTGTTCGGCGCGCGCTGGGCCTACGAGGTCCTCGGCTGGGGCGGCTACTGGGCGTGGGATCCGGTCGAGAACGCGGCTTTCATGCCCTGGCTGGTGTCGACCGCCTACCTCCACTCGGTGATGATCCAGGAGAAGAAGGACATGCTCCGGGTGTGGAACATGGTGCTCGTGCTGCTCACCTTCTCGCTCACCATCTTCGGCACGTTCCTGACGCGCAGCGGTGTGATCTCCTCCGTTCACTCGTTTACGCAGTCGGGGCTCGGCCCGTTCTTCATCGGCTTCCTGCTCTTCGTGCTCGTGGTCGCGGGGGGGCTGCTCGCCTACCGCCTGCCCGAGCTCCGGACGCAGGCGACCGTGGAGTCGTTCCTGTCGCGCGAGTCGGCCTTCCTCTTCAACAACCTCGTGCTGGTCGGGATCGCGTTCGCGGTCTTCTGGGGCACGGTCTTCCCGGTCGTCTCCGAGTGGGTGCGGGGCGTGAAGATCACGGTCGGGCCGCTCTTCTTCAACCGCGTGAACGCGCCGCTCGGCATCGCGCTCCTCTTCCTCGCGGGTCTGGGCCCGGCAATCGCCTGGCGCCGCGCGTCGCCGCCGAACCTGTGGCGCGCCTTCGCGGGCCCCGTCGCCGCCGGGCTGGTCGCGGCGCTGGCGCTCCGCCTGGCGGGCGTGCCGCTCGGCTACGCCCACTCGACCTTCGCGCTCGGCGTCTTCGTGCTCGGCACGATCGTCCAGGAGTTCTGGCGTGGCATGCGGGCACGGCAGGCGATGCTGCACGAGAGCCCGGCGCGGGCGCTCAGCCGGCTGGTCGGGAAGAACCGCCGGCGCTACGGCGGATACATCATCCACATCGGCGTGGTCGCGGTGTTCGTCGGCGTTGCCGCGTCGAGCGTCTTCCGCGTCGAGGTGCAGCAGACGCTCGCGCCCGGCCAGGAAACGGCGGCGGGAAAGTTCACGCTCCGCTACGAGCGGATCACCAAGCAGGACGACCCGCACGTCTCGCGGCTCGCCGCCGTCGTCTCGGTGTGGCGCGACGGCAAGGCGGTGACGACCCTCGCGCCCGAGAAGCGCTTCTACAAGAAGCCCCAGCAGCCGACCACCGAGGTGGCGATGCGCGCGACGCTCACCGAGGACCTCTACCTGGTCCTCGGCTCCTACGACGAGCAGTCCGGGCTGGTGACGATCCTCGCGTACGTGAACCCGCTCGTGTCGTGGATCTGGATCGGCGGCATCGTCATGGCCCTCGGCACGACGGTCGCGATGTGGCCGACTCCTGCCGAGCGGCGCGAGCCTGCGTATGCCCTCGGCCGGGTCCGGGCGGCGACGGACTGAGCGTGGGTGCGGCGGCTCTCCTGGCGGTGACCCTGCTCCTCGCGGCGTCGCCGGCCGCGCACGCCACGACGCAGCAGGAGGTCGAGGAGGCGCTCACCTGCCAGTGTGGATGCGGTCTCACCGTCCACGCCTGCAACCACCTCCAGTGCGGCTCCGGCGAGCCGATGAAGAAGGAGATCAACGAGCGCCTGGCGGCCGGCGAGACCGAGCAGACGATCCTCGAAGCCTTCCGCGCCCGCTACGGCGAGAAGGTGCTCTCGTCCCCCACGTTTCACGGCTTCAACTGGCTCGCCTGGATCACACCCTTCGCCGCCGTCCTCGCCGGCGCCCTCGTGCTGGCGTTGACCATCCGGCGCTGGGGCGCGCAGGCCACCCGGCCGGCCCCCGTCGTACCACCGCCGGCAGACGCCGATGGCGGACTCCGCGCGCGGCTCGCCCGCGAGCTCGCCGAGTTCGACGCCGAATGACGTACACCCCGACGCTCTTCGTTTGCGGTCTGGTGTTGATCCTGATCGCCTCGCTCTTCGTCGCGGCCCCGCTCTTCCGCCCGGCGCGCGCCGGCGCCGCCGGCGACGACGCCTCGGAGCGGGCGCGCTGGGAGCGTCAGAAGCGGCAGGCGCTCGCCGCGATCCGCGAGGCCGAGATGGACCACCGTATGGGCAAGCTGTCGGACGAAGACCTCGCGGCGCTGCGCGCGCGCCTCGAGGCCCAGGCGCTGGCGGCGATGGCCGCACTCGAGAAGGAGGGGCGGGGATGATCACGATCGACCAGTTCCGCGCCGTCGAGCTGCGGGTGGGAACCGTGCGCGCCGCCGAGCCGCATCCGAACGCCGATCGGCTCCTCGTGCTGCGCGTCGACCTCGGCACCGAGGAGCGGCAGCTGGTGGCCGGCATCCGCGCGCACTACGACCCGGCGGCGCTCGTCGGGCGGCAGGTGGTGGTGGTCGCGAACCTCGAGCCGGCGAAGCTCCGCGGCGTCGAGAGCCAGGGCATGGTGCTGGCGGCCTCGGATGGGGAACGGGTCGTGCTGCTCCGCCCCGACGACCCGGTCGTGCCCGGCGCCGTCGTCCGCTAGTGGTCGGCCCCCCGCTCCGCGCCGAGGGCCTCGCCCGCCGCTTCGGGGGTATGACCGTGCTCGCGGGCGTGGACCTCGCGCTCGAGACCGGCGAGACGGTCGTCCTGCTCGGCCCGAACGGCGCCGGCAAGACGACGCTGCTGCGCATCCTGGCGCTGCTGCTCGCGCCGACGGATGGCCGTCTGCTGCTCTTCGGCAGCGACGCGGCGCGGGCGCCCGCGGCGCTGCGCCGCCGGATCGGCTACGTCGGGCACGAGATCTCGTGCTACGCGGAGCTGAGCGCCGCCGAGAACCTGGCGTTCTACGCGCGGCTGTTCCGGGTCTCCGAGGCGCCCGGTCGCATCGCCCGGCTCCTCGCCTGGGCGGGCCTCGACGGCACCGGCCGCCGGCCGGTCCGCACCTATTCGCGCGGCATGGGCCAGCGCCTGGCCCTCGCCCGGGCGCTGTTGCACGAGCCGGACGTGCTCATCCTCGACGATGACGCCGTCGAGCGCCTCCAGCAGCAACTCCTCGAGCTGCGCGCGGCCGGCCACTCGACCCTGCTCGCCACCCACGACGTCGAGCGGGCGGCACCGATCGCGTCTCGCCTGGCGATCCTGCACCGGGGCCGCATCGCCTGGGCGCACGACGGCCGGGGCGCCGACGCCGCGGTGATCGTGGCGGCCTACCGCGCCGTCGTCGCGGGGAGCGCCTGAGATGCGTGACGCGCTCGTCATTCTCGCCAAGGACCTCCGCATCGAGTGGCGGACGCGGGAGGGGCTGTCGAGCGTCTTAGTGCTCGGCGTGCTGCTGGTCGTCGTCCTGACCATCGCGCAGGATCCCTCGCCCGAGACCGCGCCGACGCTCGCTCCTGGGGTCCTCTGGGCGGCGTTCGTCCTGACCGGGATGCTCGGCGTCCAGCGCGCCTTCGTCCTCGAGCGCGAGAACGACTGCCTGGCGGGGTTGCTGACCGCGCCCCTCGACCCGGCCGCGATCTACGCCGGCAAGCTCGCCTCCAACGTCGTCCTGCTCGGCGTCACGCAGGCCGTAGTCGTGCCGCTCACCGGGCTCTTCCTCCACCTGGACCTCGTCCCGCGCCTGCCGGCGCTCCTGCTGGTCTGTCTCCTCGGCAACGTCGGCTTCGCGTCGCTCGCCACCCTCTTCGGGGCGCTCGCGATACGCGTACGGGCGCGCGAGATCATGTTGCCGCTCCTCCTCCTGCCGCTCCTCGTGCCGCTGCTGATCGGCGCGGTGCAGGCCACTTGTGCGGTGCTGGTCGGGGGGCTCGCGGCGGCAAGCAGCGGGCTCGGGGTGCTCGCCGCGTTCGACGTGATCTTCGCGGTGGCCGGTTGGCTCCTCTTCGCGTATGTTGTGAGGGACTGACATGCGCCGTCTGCTGCCCCCGCTCACCGGCCTCACCATGCTCGCCGCCCTGGCCATCGTGTTCCTCGTCGTCCCGACCGAGGCCGATATGGGCATCGTGCAGCGCATCTTCTACTTCCACGTCGCGTCGGCGTGGGTGGCGTTCCTCGGCTTCTTCCTGGTGGCCGGGGCAAGCGCCGTGTACCTGTGGAACGGCTCCCCCACCGCCGACCGGCTGGCGTACGCCGCCGGCGAGGTGGGCGTCCTCTTCTGCACGCTGGTGCTGGTCACGGGGCCGATCTGGGCCCGCCCCATCTGGGGCGTGTGGTGGACCTGGGACCCGCGGCTCACGATGACGGTCGTGCTGTGGGCGATCTACGCGAGCTACTTGATGCTGCGGGGTTTCGGCGGCGACGACCCGGCGCTCGCGCGCTACGCGGCCGTGTTGGGGATCGTCGGCGTGCTCGACATCCCGCTGATCGTGGTGTCGGTGAGGCTTCTGCGCGGCATTCACCCTGCAGTGATCAACCGGACGGACGGCGGAACCGGACTCGTCGACCCGTGGATGCGCATCGGCCTCCTCGTCTCCGCGCTGGCGCTCATCCTGCTCGCGGCGTGGTTCATGGACCTGCGCGTCCGCGGCGCGCGGCTCGAGGAAGAGGTGGCAGCGCTCAGGCGAGAGCTCGACGCCAGGCGCGGGGAGGTGGCGTGAGATTCCTGCCGTATCTGTTCGCTGCCTACACCGCGGTGTGGATCGGTATCTTCGTCTACCTGATGCGGTTGACACGCCGCACCCAGGAGCTCGAGGACGAAGTGCGCGACCTGCGCCACCGGCTGCGCGGATAGCGCGCGCCTCGCTGACCCGCGTGCGGGAATTCACCCAGCTCGTGAAGTGGTGCGCGTCAATTCGCGCACCGCGCTCCCGCTGTGGACCTGCACGATGCGACGCTGCTGCAATCCGCCCCGTGCTTCCAACGTGGCCGCGCGCGGTACGCCAGTTGCTTCATGAACCTGGCGCCGCGGAATACCGCAGCGCGCAACGCCCTCGGGGCGCTGCTGATCGTCCAGGCGATGATCGCACCCATCGCCCTCGCCGAGGGCGAGGCTCAGCTGATTCTCCCGCTGATGAGTGCCATGGCGTTCGGGGTCGCGGCCGCGCAGGCGACGCGCCCCCGGGAGGCAGGCGCGCCTCCGCTCACCGTGTCGCCTCCGCCGCGTCCCGGCGCGATCTCGCTGCTCCCCCAGCGGATCTCCATTCCCGACGGCTATGCTGTGGACGTCGACACCGACCCCCCTCGTTTCGTCGATCCGGTCAACCGGGACCGCATCGTCGCGCTCGATCTCTTCGGTCAGCCGCGGCGGGGATGGACGGCGTGCGCGGCGTACGACGAGGAGAAGCGCGGCCCGTTCAAGGGCACCGCCGACGTGCTCCGGCTCGTGCTCGAGTTCCGCTTCTGACGCGAGCGACGGGGCCCCTTGTTTCGCCGCCGTCACCGGCGGTAAGCCCGGCCGAGGATGGCGCCCGGCACAGACCCGGCCGTGCTCCGCGCGCTCGCCGAGCTTCTTCCAGGGCGATGCTCCACCCGCACCGCCGACCTCGACGCCGCGTCGCGTGACGCCTCGTCGCTGCCCGGCGCACGGCCCGAGGCGGTCGTCTGGCCGCTCTCGACCGACGAGGTCGCGACGGTCGTTCTCCTCGCGCACCAGCACCGCGTCCCGTTGACGCCGCGCGGCGCGGGCTCGAGTCTAGAGGGAAACCCGATCCCGGTGCGGGGCGGCATCGTGCTCGACTGCTCCCGCATGACGACCGTCATCTCGGTGCGCCCGGCGGACCTCCAGGTGGACGCGCAACCGGGCGTCGTCTACGCGGCAACCCCGGCAAGATGTGGTGAAAGGCGGGCCCCATGCGGATCGTCGTCTGCGTCAAGTACGTGCCGGTCCTCTCCGCGCTGCGCTTCGATTCGGAGACCCGTCGGTTGGTCCGCGAGGGGGTGCCGGGCGAGGTGAGCTCGTTCGACGTGCGCGCGCTCGGCGCGGGCGCCGCGCTCCGGCAGGCGCACGGCGGGGAGGTGGCGGCGCTCACCATGGGGCCGCCCGCGGCCCGCGCCGGTCTCGTCGACTGCCTGGCGCTCGGCGCCGATCGCGCCGTGCACCTGCTGGACCCGCTGCTCGCCGGCTCCGACACGCTGGCCACCGCCCGGGCGCTGGCGGCGGCGATCCGGCGTGAGGCGCCCGACCTCGTGCTCCTCGGACGGGCGAGCGTCGATGCCGAGACCGGCCAGGTGGGTCCGGAGGTTGCCGAGCTGCTCGGCTGGCCACAGGTGACCGCGGTGCGGCGCCTGGGCGTCGATCCCGGCAGCCGCCGCTTCACCGCGGAGCGGGAGGCCGATGACGCCTTCGAGACGGTCGAGGGCCCGCTGCCCGCCGTCGTCACTGCCGCGGAGGATCTGGCCGAGGAGCGTTTCCCGACGAAAGCCGAACGTCAGGCCGCGGCCACCAGGCCGATCGCCGTCGTCGCGGCGGCCGACCTCGGCCTTGCACCCGCGGACGTCGGCCTGGCGGGCTCGCCGACCGAGGTGATGGCGATCGAGCACGTCGAGGTCTCCCGCCGCGGCGAGGTGCTGGCCGGCGAGTCGCCCGAGGCGCTCGCGCGCGGCCTCCGAGAGCGGCTGCAGGCCCTTGGCGCGGGCGGTGGCGCCGCCGCCCGCGCGCGCGAGCGGTTGCCCGCGCCAGGCGCCGGGTCGGGGCCGCCGCTGTGGGTCGTGGCCGAGTTCGGTCCGCAGGGTCTGCGTCCCGTCACGGCGGAGCTGCTCGCCAGGGCGGCCGTGCTGGCGACCGAGCTCGGCGGGCCGGTCGAGGCGCTGGTCATCGGCCGGAGCGCCGCCGAGGCCCGGGCGCTCGCGGCCGCCGGCGCCGATCGCGTGCTCGTCGCCGAGGGCGCCGGGCTCGACCCGTACACGACCGACGCGCACGCCGCGGTGCTCGCCGAGGCGATTCGCGCGCGGGCGCCGCGTCTCGTCCTGCTCGGCTCGACGGCGCTCGGCCGAGACCTCGCCCCGCGCGTGGCAGCCCGGCTCGGTCTCGGGTTGACGGGCGATGCGATCGACCTCGACGTCGACGCCAGGGGACGGGTGCGGCAGCACAAGCCTGCCTTCGGCGGCAGCATCGTCGCGCCCATCGT
>VBLD01000286.1:1015-1617 GCA_005879205.1 Deltaproteobacteria bacterium | reverse complement strand
CCGGGGATGCTGCGGGCAGCGGAGCCCGATCCTACCCGGCGGGCCGTCGTGGAGACGATCCCGGTCCCGCCGCTTTCCCGGCGGGTGGAGGTCGTCCGTCGGGAACTCCTCCCGGCCGCCGCCGCCGCGCTCGACTCCGCGGCCGTCGTGCTCGGGGTGGGGAAGGGCATCGGGGGCCCCGAGGCGCTGCCGGCCATCCGACGGGCCGCCGAGGCGCTCGGCGCGGCGATCGGGGCCACCCGCGAGGTCACGGACGCGGGCTGGTTGCCGAAACAATACCAGGTGGGGCTGACCGGCCGCGCCATCGCGCCGCGGCTCTACGTCGCGCTCGGCGTGAGCGGCGCCATGGAGCATCTCGTGGGGCTCCGCCGTGCGGGGGTCATCGTCGCGGTCAACAAGAACCCGAAGGCGCCGATCTTCAGGGCAGCCGATCTCGGGGTGGTCGCGGACTGGGCGGCGATGCTGCCTCATCTCGAGGCCGTCCTCCGGGCGTGAATGGACCTTCCCCGGTCAGGCCGCTGCGGCTCGCCCACGCGCGCAGGCCGAGGTAGAGCGCGAGGCCGACGAGTCCCGCGAGCACGAGCCAGTGCTGCGCCGCGCCG
>VBLD01000286.1:0-1000 GCA_005879205.1 Deltaproteobacteria bacterium | reverse complement strand
GCACGGTCGGAGAAGAGGAAGCCGAGCGTCGTCATCGCCGGCACGAAGATCGCCGCGCCCGCCGCCTCGGCGACGGCGAAGCGCGGCGCGGAGACGCCAAAGGTGCCGGCGGCGAGGAACGTCGCCATGCGGAAGCCGAACATGAAGCGCGCGAAGAAGACGGCACGCGCCCCGTGCCGCTCGACGGCGTGACGGACCGCATCCATGCGTGAGGCGCCGAACAGGCGCGCGAGCCACGGGTGCGCGACGATGCTCGGCCCGTACCGCCGCCCGGCGAGGTAGATGATCCAGTCGGCCGCCACGACGCCCCCGAAGCCGACGGCGATCACGTCGCGCAGGCGCAGGATGTGGCGATTGGCCAGCACGCCGGCCCCGAGCAGCGTCAGGTCCTCGGGGATGGGCAGACCGAGGCCGCCGCCGAGCAGGAGGAGGAAGAGGCCGAGGAGCTGCGGGCGGATCAAGACGCCCGTGATAGCGGCGCTGCCGCGGGCCGGCAAGGCGCCGGCCGCGTCCGCGTGGACAGGCGCCGGCGGCGGGACGTAGTCTACGGCAGCGTGTTTCCCATCCTGTTCGAGATCGGAAGGCTGTCGGTCGGTTCGTTCGGCGTCATGATGGCGCTCGGCTTCCTCGTGGCCGGGCTGGTGATGCAGAGCGATCTGATCCGCAGAGGCGCGCCGAGCGATCTCGCCTGGTCGATCGTCGCGTCGGGAGCCGTCGGCGGGATGGTCGGGGCGCGACTGCTGCTCATCCTTCATCGCTGGCCCGAGTTCGTCGCCGCACCTCTCGACCTCCTCACCAGCCGCGGGGGATTCATCTGGTACGGCGGCCTGCTCGGCGGCGTGCTCATGACCGCGTGGCCGATTCGGCGATCGGGAGTCCCGTGGACGCTCGTCACCGACAGCGCGGCGCCGGGGCTCGCGCTCGGCTACGCCGTAGGAAAGGTGGGCTGCCACCTGGCGGGCGACGGCGACTGGGGAACGCCGACCATGCTCCCCTGGGG
>VBLD01000285.1:3878-6037 GCA_005879205.1 Deltaproteobacteria bacterium | reverse complement strand
GTCGCCGGCCGGAGAGATCCCCGCGAGCGACGTCCTGCGCGCGGCGCGCGCCGTCGCCGGCCAACCCGGCGCTTTCCTGCTCGGTGGGGGCGAGCCGCTTTGCCGCGCTGACCTCCTGGCCCTGCTCCACGAGCTCGCGCAGCTGCGGTCCGAGCATCTCGGGCTCTGCACCGCGGGCGCGGGCATCACCACGGCGGTGGTTCAGCGGCTGCGGTCCGCCGGCGTGCAGCGGCTGAACGTGCCGTTCCCCTCTGCGCGCCGGGACGCACACGACTGGCTGGTCGGGCAGCCGGGCGCCCTCAAGACGGCGCTGCGTGCCATCCGCACGTGTGTCGACGCGGCGATGCCGGTGGCGGCCGAGGTGGTCGTCACCCGGCCGACGATGCCGCATCTGGCCGAGACGGTCGATGTGCTCACGCACGTCGGGGTACGCACGATCTGCCTCCGGCGCCTCACCGCCGTCGACGTGGGCGCACCGGAATTCGTGTCGCTGTCGCCGCGCATGTCGCTGCTCGCCGAAGACCTGGAGCGCGTGGCGACGATCGCGCTCCAGCGACGGGCGCGGCTGGTGATCCGCGACTTCCCCGTCTGCGTCGCGCCGCGGCTGCGACGGCTCTTCGCCGGGCCCGACGGCGAGATGTGGTTGACGGCGGACGGTGCCGTCGACACCCGCGTCGCCGAGGGTCCCGGCTGCCCCGGCTGTCCCCGCCCGACGCTCTGTGCCGGAGCGCCGACCGACTACGTGTCGCGCTTCGGGTGGGAGGAGTTCGCCGACCCGGCGCCGAACGCGGTGCGCGTGGGAGACACGGTTGCCGCGCAGCAGGACACACGCCCGTCGGGCACGATGCTGTTCGCGTGGCGAGGGCCGCGGCGCGTCCGCTGTGACGCGTGCGCGGACGAGCAGCCGAGCGCCGGACCCGAGTCGACACGCGTCGTCCGCGCGCGACTGGTGGACGCCGCGCGCCACCGGCCAGCCGTGTTGCGGCTCGTCGGGGCCGAGCTGCTCGCCCATCCGGGCGCGGCGGCGCTGCTCTTCGACGCGGTGAGGCTCTTCCCGCGGGTCGAGTGCGCCGGAGAGGCGAGCGCCGTCGCCGGCTGGACCGACGTCGACCTGCGCCGCCTGAAGGAGCTGCACCGCATCGACGTGGCGTTCTACGGGCCAGATGCGGCCAGCCACGACGGCCACTGCGGGATCCCCGGCTCCTTCGCGGCCACTCTGCGCGGCATCGAGCGACTGCGCGAGCAGACCACGATCGCGGTCAGTGGTTACGCGATCGTGCACGATGCGCGTTCGGTTCGTATCTTCGCCGATGCCTGGAGCTGCGGCGAGCTGCCGGGACCGCCCCGCTTTCGTCTGGGTGCACGCGGCGCCTCGCTGCACGAGCTCGTCGAGTGCACGCGAGAACTGCCGCCGGGCGCCGCGCGTTCGGCACTGCTCGCCGTGCTGCCGCGCTGCCTGTACGAGCAGGCGGGCATCGGCGTGGCAGACGGCGTCGCCGACGGGTCGAGGGAGTCCGTCGCAGCGCAGTTCGGTGTCGCGTTCGGGAGAAGCGTCGATGGCGCTCCGTGCGGCTCCGACCCGGTCGGGGCCTTCGCGGGCTGCCGCGACGGAGAGCCGTGTGCCGTAATCGGTTGCCCCGGAACGGCGCTCGGATGGCAACGGGGCGCGAGGTCGGAACAATGGATGCGACAGAGCTGACGGAACGGATGCTGGACCGCGAGCGCGCGGCCAACGTCCGGAAGCACTGGGTGCGGCTCGTCACGGCGTGCAACAGTCGGTGCGTATTCTGCCTCGACACCGACACGCCCAGGAACGTCTACCTGCTGGAGCCCGACGTCCGTCAGGAGATCAAACGCGGGCGCGACGAGCTGAACGCCGACAAGATCATTCTGTCCGGTGGCGAGGGCTCGATTCATCCGAAGTTCATCGACTTCGTGCGCTATGCCCGGGAGATCGGCTACAGCCGCGTCCAGACGGTCACCAACGGGTACATGTTCTCGAAGCGCGACTTCTACCGGGCGGCCGTCGAGGCCGGTCTCGGCGAGATCACCTTCAGCCTGCACGGCCACACGCCGGAGCTGCACGACCGGCTGACGGGCACGCCGGGCGCGTTCCACAAGCTGATGAAGGGGATGATGCGGGCCGTCCGCGACGGACG
>VBLD01000285.1:0-3850 GCA_005879205.1 Deltaproteobacteria bacterium | reverse complement strand
GACGTGTGCATCAACAAGCAGAACGTGCCGTACATCGACCAGATCGTCGCGCTGTGTCTGTCGGTAGGCGTCAACGAGTTCGATCTCCTGCACGTCATCCCGCAGGGTGCGGCGTTCCAGAACCGCGACGAGCTCTTCTACGATCCGGTCGAGCACCTGCCCCGGCTGCAGAAGGTCTTTCGCCTGAACCGTCACCCCAACGTCGTCGTGTGGACGAACCGCTTCCCGGTCGAGTTCCTCGAGGGCCTCGAGGATCTCATCCAGGATCCGCACAAGATGCTCGACGAGGTGAACGGCCGCCGCTTCCAGGTGCGCCGATACCTGGACGAGGGCGAGCCGCTGGAATGCCGCCAGAAGGAACGCTGCGAGCATTGCTTCATCGAGCCGTTCTGCACCACGGCTGATCGCGTGATCGAGCGTCAGAATCAGGCGAGCTGGGACGTGTGGTGGATCGGTGCGGCGGACGGAACGGCTCCTTCGTCGAGCGATCTGCCGTTCGGTTGCCGGTCCATCGGCCTCGAGGTCGAGGACCTGCCCGACCTGGAGCGCCTCGCGGTCCCGGCGGACATCGGCCTGTACGTGCGGACGAAGCGCGCGTCCCGCCTGTTCGATCGGGTGCGCGTGCCCAACCGGGCGGTGCTGACTGTATGCGATGCCGCCCAGCTCGACGTCATCCTGAGCGGCACGCCGCTGCCTCCCGGCGTGGAGGTCGAGATCGAGCTGAATCAGCGCACCGCACCGTGGTTGCTGTCGCAGCGCGCGCGCGTACGCGAGTACCTGGACATCGTCCGCCTGCACCAGCCGAGCCACGAGTTCCTGAAGGACGCGGTCGCGAACGACGTGCGCGATCTGAAGGGGTTCTTCGCCGAGCTGGCGCTTCCGATCCGGGTGAGCGGTCTGCCGGCGTGTCTCGCGCCGGACACCCAGCTGGTCGACGCGCCGAAGATCCTCGACCGGAAGCTGTTCGATCGCGACACCGGTCGCATCGCGATCCGCGAGCTGGCGCGCACGCACGTCGTGCACGGGTACCAGGCGAAGTCGCTTCGCTGCCGCGATTGCCGCGTGACGGAGCGCTGCGAGGGCGCGCACATCAACTTCATCCGTGATCAGGGCTTCGCGGAGCTCCAGCCGCTCCGCGAAGGGGCGTGGGCGGAGAACGCGGCGGCGCAGCTGCTGGCTCTGCGGCCCACGCCGCCGCCGCGCGTCCGCGACGGACGGCCGCTGGAGCGCGTCGCGCCGAGCCTGCCCGGGTTCGCGCCACCGCAGGCCGCCCCGGCGGAGCCTCTGATCGAGTTCGCGCAACGCGCGCGCGAGCTGCGCGAGCGCGCCCGTCTGGAGACGACCCGTCGAGTCACGGCCGACGGGCACTGAACGAGGTCGTCGGATGGCGAATCTCGGCTACCTGCAGCTCACCCGCAACTGCTACCAGAAGTGCCAGTTCTGCAGTAACCCGCCGACCGGCGTGCACCTCGACGAGACCGAGATGCGCCGCAACATCGATCAGCTCGTCGAGATGGGCTACGACGGCGTGATCCTCACCGGCGGGGAGCCGAGCATCTCCGAGCTGCTCTTCCCGGCGCTCTCGTATGCGCGCGAGAAGAAGCTCTTCAGCCGCATGATCACCAACGGCCAGAAGCTGGCCGAGAAGGACTTCTTCAAGCGCTGCGTCGACGCCGGCCTGACCCACATCCACGTCTCGCTCCACAGTTATCGACGGGAAGTACACGACTTCATCACGCAGTATCGCGGGGCGTGGGATCTGCTCGTCCGCTGTCTCGAGAACGTCCCCGAGATGGGGGTCACCTCCGACATCAACACGGTCATCAACGTCTACAACTGCGACCATCTGCACGAGAACGTCCGCTGGATCTGCGAGAACTTCCCGTTCATCCGCCACTTCGTGTGGAACAACATGGACCCCGACGGCAATCGGGCCGAGGAGAATCCCGACTGCATCCCGCGACACTACGAGTTCCAGGTGTCGCTGGAGAAGGCCATGGACTACCTCGTGAGCACGGGGCGGAGCTTTCGCGCCGAGCGTGTCCCGCTCTGCTACATGCGGCGCTTCGCGTGGGCGTCGACGGAAGCGCGCAAGATCATCAAGGAAGAGGAGCGTTGCATTCGCTTCCTCGACTTCAAGGGATTCATCCACCAGAAGGAGTTCCTGCACGGGAAGGGGACGGCCTGCGACGCCTGCCGCTTCGACCCGATCTGCGCCGGCATGTTCTCGATGGCGAAGACCTACGACGAACGCGAGCTCTCGCCGATCTTCGAGGACCCCACGGCCGTGATCGCGGAGGTGCTCGGACGAGAGCCGTCGCCTGAGCTTCTGTCGCGGCTCCTGGCGCGGCGCGGCCGGCGCTCGATGACGGAGCAGCCGTCGATCGAGCGACGTGAGCGCGCGATGGAGCGCCCCCTGTAGACCCATGGCGCGGTTCCTCTTCCTCAACCCGCCGCTCGTCCTCGAGGACGACTTCATCGATTATCCGTACTTCGCCAATCACGGGCTGCTCGCGTGTGCGGGGCTGGCGGCGCGGTCGGGCGCGGACGTCTCGGTCCACGATGCGTTCGCGTTGCCGGGCTCGGGCCGCCACCGGCGTGCCCACGGGGGATGGATTCTCGGCGTCGGCCACGACGAGTTCGTCGCCGCCCTGCCGCGCGGCCGGTACGAGGTCGTGGTCCTCGGCGCGCCGGTGTTCCTGCGCATCGAAGCGGCGCATCCGGAAACCCGGGAGCTGATCGCCGCCTTGCGCGAACGGTTCCCGCGTTCGGTACTGCTGCTCGCCGACGGCTACGTCGGCGGCCAGCATTACGCCGATTACGACGCGGATCGCGTTCTCGCCGAGTATCCCGAGCTCGGCGCGATCCTGAAGTATCCGGGGGAGCGGTATTTCGCCGATCCGGAGTATCTCACCACGCTTGCGGATGCGCGTGTCGTGCTGCGCGACGCGGATGGGCGCGGTGGAGACCCGCTCGAGCCTTTCTACTTCCTCGACGGCATCGACGTGGCCGGCTTCGATTGCTTCCTCGAGCGCTGCTTCGGCGACGGCGCGTGGCAGAACACGTTCGGGATCGGTTCCGGGACGCGCTCGTTCGTGACCAGTATCGGCTGCCCGCACCGCTGCATCTTCTGCACGAGCAACCCGGGCTGGAGACGGACCGGGCGAAAGCTCTACCGGCCGATCCCGCTGACCCGGCTCCGGCACTGGGCCTACCTGCTGCGGACGGTCTTCGACGCGCGAAAGCTCATCGTCCTCGACGAGATGGTGAACGTCAGGACGGACTTCGAAGCGCTCCTCCGCATGCTGAACGATCTTGATTTCACGTACGACTACCCGAACGGGATGCGCGCGGACCACCTCAGTCGTGAGGCGATCACGCTCATGCGCGGGCGCATCGGGATGCTCAGCATCTCCGCCGAGAGCGCCACGCAGGCCGATGTCGACGGGCCCATCGGCAAGGGGCAGCCGCTCGACGCCATCCGGCGCGTCGCCGCGTGGTGTGACGAGCTCGGCGTGCCGCTCATGAGCCACTACATCATCGGCTTTCCCTGGGAGACGCCGGCGCACGTCACCGCCACCCTCGAGATGGCCTGGGAGCTCTACGACCGCTTCGGAGTCCGGCCGTCGATGCAGTTCGCGACGCCCATCCGCGGCACGGCGCTGCACGACCAGTGCGCGGCGTTGGGTCTCGTCCCCCCGGAGGGTCTGGATCTGAAGGACGGCGCGCTGTTCCAGCATCGTCCCTGCTTCGATCCGCCCGGGTGCCCCCCGGGGTACGTCGCGAAGGCGCGGGCGGCGTTCGACATGAAGCTGGCGGCCCACGAGGCGCGCAAGCTCATCATGAACAT
>VBLD01000058.1:23606-25701 GCA_005879205.1 Deltaproteobacteria bacterium | reverse complement strand
TCGTGATGGACATCAAGGACGAGGACGACGGCGGCCGGGGCTACTCCGCGCGCGATCCGGAGGGTCATCTGTGGAACTTCGGCACCTACGACCCGTGGCGGTGAGCGGCGAGATCACCGCTCGTCTCCCCCGCCGTCGCGCTGCGGGCGGGCGAGCGGCGTGTAGCGGCGCGCGATCGCCTGGAGCACCGCGCGCCGGGCGGCGGCCGGGTCGCCGCCCCGCTCGAGCGCCTGCACCTCGTCGGCGAGCTCGTCGTCCTTGATCGCCTCGCGCAGCCAGCGGCTCACGTCGCCACGCTCCAGGTGATGCAGCCAGGTCGCGTCGTCGACGCCCTCGGCGAGCATGCTGAAGGTCTCGAGGTTGTGCGCCACGAGGTTCACGCGGTCGTCGGGGCCACGGAAGCGGAACGAGCTCTCGGGCGGGAGGCGACCCGTGGCATACTTCCGCACGTGGCGGCGGTGGCTCGTCTCGCGCTCGGCGACGCGGAAGCGTCGTACCCGCGGCCCCGGGCGATCCGTGAGCACGATGTCGAGGGCCTCGCCGGCCTGGAGGTCGCCGCCCGGGATCGCGTCCCGGGAGACCAGCCGCAGGCGCTCGGTGACGGCCGGGACGGAGGTTGCGAGCACGCGCTCCGCCACCCCGAGCACCGCGGGGGCCACCTCATCGGGATCGCTGGTGACGAGGCACACGCCCTGCCACTCGAAGTCGAACATCGACTCCGCGACGCTGCCGCCGCGTGGGAAGAGGTGGTGTGCCTCGTCGATCAGCACCCAGTGCGGCGCGCCCGTCTCGGCGCGGAGCCGCTGGACGGCGTGCAGGAAGCGCGCCGCGGCGCGCACTCTCTCGCTGCGGTCGAGCGACGAGAGGTCGATCGCGACCGACGTGCAGCGGTGCCGGAGGAGATGCCCGATCTCCTCGGCCCGGGTGGCTTCCGTGCCCGGCTCGCTCGCCAGCACGACGATGCCTTCCTGCTCGGCGAGCGGCCGGTAGTCGCCCTCCGGGTCGAGCAGGCAGACGACGTATTTCTCGCGCACCAGCCGTTCGACGAAGACGCCGGCCAGGGTGGACTTTCCGCTGCCCGACGCACCCGTGACGAGGAGGTTCGGGCCCCGGACCGGCAGGGCGACCGGCGTCCCGTCGGCCGCCGCCCCGACGGCGATGGTGCGGGGCCGGAAGGGCTCCCGCCCCGCGAGCAGCCATTGCTCGACGAACTCGCGCACGCCGGCGCCGTTCGCGGCGCGGGTCACGACGTCCGCCTCCGCTGCCAGCGACGGCACGGCATTGCCCACCGCGACGGCAAAGCCGGCCAGCCGAAGAAAGGCATGGTCGTTCTCCGCGTCGCCGAAGCCGATCGCGTTGTGGGCCGGCACGCCGAGGCGCCGGAGCACCTCCTCGAGGCCGCTCTGCTTGGAGACGGCGGCCGGCAGCACCATGACCGACTCGCGGTTGAAGATGATCTGCAGCTCGAGCCCGAGATCGTGGATCGCACGCAGGACCGCGCTCTCGTGCGGCACCACCGTCGACACGATGACNNGCGAGGAACGCGGGCGGCGCGGCCTCGGCGAGGTCCTCGACCCGCTTGTCGCGCGGCTCGTAGAGCACGGCGCCATTCTCCGCGACGACCCAGTCGAAGAAGTCGATCTCCGGGCAGACCCGCAGGAGGTCGTCGAACTGCCGGCCGGTGATCAGGACGATGCGGCGTCCCGAGTCCCGGACGCGGCCGAGCGCCCGGACCGTCTCGGGGCTCATGCGACCGTCGCTGGCGAGGGTGCCGTCGTAGTCGCAGGCGATCACGTGGTACCACATCGCCCGGGACGATACCGGGCGCGCCGGCGCAGCGGAAGAGGCCGCCGGTCCGCGTCCGCGCGGTGGACGTGCGAGAGGCCTCTTGCTTGCTTTCATCTTCCCCCATGAACTCGACGCTCGACCACCTGCCGCCGCTCGTCCCTTTGTCGCTCCCCGAGCCGGCCCGCCGCGAGCTTCGCCGCCGCGCGGTCCGGACGGTCACGACCGCGCTGCGCCACCTGCGCGGCGTCGCCGTGCGCCGCCTCCTCGGCCGCTCGCGCGACGGCGCGACCGTCGCCCGCTCGCTGCG
>VBLD01000058.1:18035-23577 GCA_005879205.1 Deltaproteobacteria bacterium | reverse complement strand
GCTCGTCGCCTCCTCCCCCGGCGTGTTCGGCGACGCGGTGGCGAACGAGTTCCGCTCGTGCCTCGACACGGGCCCCGTCGTCCCCTTCCCGCAGGTCTCCGCCGCCGTCGAGCGGACGCTCGGGCGCCCGCTCGCGGACGTCTTCGTGCGCTTCGACGAGCTGCCGATCGGGCGGGCCTCGCTCGCGGTGGTGCACCGCGCCACCTTGCCCGACGGGCGGGCCGTCGCCGTCAAAGTCCTGCGCCCCGGCGTCGCCCGACTGGTGGCGACCGACCTTCGCCTCATGGGCCCCCTCTTCGAGTTCCTGTCGCTGCGCGTGGGGCTGCCGGAGGCGGGCCAGCTCGTCCGCCTGCACGACGGTTTCCGGCAGCAGGTGGCCGAGGAGCTCGATCTCCGCAACGAGGCGCGCACCATAGCGTTCTTTCGCCGGCGGTTCGCCGAGCTCGGGCTCGGGATGGTCGCCGTCCCCGAGCCGCTGCCCGCGCTGTCCGGACCGGACGTGCTCACCATGGAGTTCCTCGACGGCGTGACGATCGACGATCTGCCCCGCATCGCCGCGCTCGGCCTCGACCCCCGCCCGCTCATGGAGCAGGTCGTCCGCGCCTGGATCGAGGTCGCCGTACGCGACGGGACGTTCCACGGCGACGTGCATGCGGGCAACATGCTCCTGCTGCGCGACGGGCGGCTCGGCGTCCTCGACTGGGGAATCGTCGGCCGCCTCGACGCGGACACGCACCGCTTCTTTCGCCGCACGCTCGAGGCCGCGCTCGGCGACGAGACCGCGTGGGCCGACATCGCCGCCCAGCTGCGGCAGGCCTACGGCCCGGCGTTGCGCGAGCAGCTCGGGCTGGGGGACGCCGAGCTCGAGGTCTTCGTGCGCAACGTCATGGAGCCGCTCCTCACACAACCCTTCGGCGAGGCGAGTCTCACCACCCTGCTGACGGCCATCCAGGGCCGGGTGCCGGAAACCGACGGGGCGCCCCGCCTCTCATGGCGCGCCCGGCTCCGCCGCCTGCGAGCCCAGCGCCGCCTGCACGCCGGCGTCTTCGAGCACGGCGCGGTCGGCTCCAGCTTCGACCGGGGCACCTTCCTGCTCGCCAAGCAGCTCCTGTACTTCGAGCGGTACGGGAAGATGTTCATGGCGGATGCGTCGCTGCTCTCGGACCGCGCGTTCCTGAGCGCGCTCCTGGCGCAGGGGGGCGCCTGACGGTTCCGCCGAGCGACGCCAGGCGCCCAACGCTCGCGGCACCTCGCTTCACGCCGGGGGGCTCGACATGCTGGACGATCGCTCGGCCGCCGCGACCGTGGCGTCGACGCGTCTACCGGCGCGTTGCGACCGCCTCGATCTCCACGCGCGCGCCGGCCGGCAGCGCGACCACCCCCACCGTGGCGCGCGCCGGGTAGGGAGCCTGGAAGTAGCGGGCGTAGACCTCGTTCATCGCCGCGAACTCCCCGAGGTCGAGCAGGTAGACCGTCGTCTTCACCACGTCGCCGAGACCGAGACCGGCGGCCGACAGCACCGCGGCGAGGTTCTCCAGGGCGCGCGCTGCCTCGGCGGCCACGCCACCCGGCACGAGACGGCCGCTCGCGGGATCGAGGCCGACCTGCCCCGAGCAGAAGACCAGATCGCCCGCGGCGACCGCCTGCGCGTACGGGCCAATGGCGCGCGGCGCCGCGTCGCTCGCGAAGCTCTCGCGGCCGCGCGTCACGTCCTCACCCGCGCGACCTTCATCACGCCCCGCACCCTGCCGAGACTCCGCATGACGCGGTTCAGCTCGTCGAGGCTCCCGACCATGAGCTCGAAGGTGTTCTGCGCCTTGCGATCGCCGAGGCCGTGCACCTGGGCGCGCGTGATGTTGATGCCGGCCGAGCTGATCGCCTTCGACATGGCGGCGAGGAGGCCGGGCCGGTCGACGCACGTCACCTCCACCTTCACCGCCCGCGGTGTTCCCTGCCCGTTCACCCACTGCGCGTCGATGCGGCGCTGCGGGTCGCTCTCGAGCACCTTGGGGCACTCGAGGGTATGCACCGTGACGCCGCGGCCGCGCGTGATGAACCCCGTGATGCGCTCCCCGGGGAGTGGGCTGCAGCACTTCCCGAAGCGCACCAGCATGTCCTCGACGCCCGACACCTGCACGCCGCTCTTCGTCTGGCGCCCGACCAGGCGGAAGAGCCGCTGCAGCCGGCCCTCGCCCTTCTCGCGGCGCCGCTCGATCTCCTCCGGCGGCAGGATGCGCGCGAGCACGCTCTGCGTGGTGATCTTTCCGTAGCCCACGCCGGCGAGCAGCGTCTCCTCGTCGCGCTGCGAGAGCTCCTTCGCGACGCGCTCGAGCGTGCCGTCCTTGCGGAGCTTGGCGGGGTCGAGCTGATGGCGCGTGAAGTCGCGCTCGAGAATCTCCCGTCCGATCGCGACGGAACGCGCGCCCTGCTGCAGCTTGATGTAGGCGCGGATGCGGGCCTTGGCCCGCGAGCTCTTGACCAGCTTCAGCCAGTCGTTGGAGGGCGTCTGGCTGGCGGTGGTGACGATCTCGACGGTGTCGCCGCTCTGCAGCTGGTAGCGCAGCGGGACGATCTTGCCGTTCACGCGCGCGCCCGTGCAGTGGTGGCCCACCTCCGAGTGGATGCGGTAGGCGAAGTCGATCACCGTCGCGCCGACCGGGAAGTTCAGCAGGTCGCCCTTCGGCGTGAAGACGAAGACCTCGTCGGAGAAGAGGTCCTCCTTGACCGAGCGCAGGAACTCCTGCGGGTCCTGGAGCTGCTGCTGCCACTCGAGCAGCTGGCGAAGCCAGGCGAAGCGCTGGCTGTCGTCGACCACGCGGTCCTTGCCCGGCTGCTTGTAACGCCAGTGGGCCGCGACCCCGTATTCGGCGATGCGGTGCATCTCGCGCGTCCGGATCTGGATCTCGATGCGCTCCCCGTACGGGCCGATGACGGTGGTGTGCAGCGACTGGTAGCCGTTGGCCTTGGGAAGCGCGATGTAGTCCTTGAAGCGGCCCGGCACCGGCTTCCAGTTGGCGTGCGCACAGCCGAGCGCCTCGTAGCACTCGCCGAGCGAGTCGACGACGACGCGGAAAGCGACCAGGTCGTAGATCTGGTCGTAGAGCAGGTTCTGCGCCTGCATCTTCTCGTAGATCGAGTAGAAGTGCTTGGGACGCCCGCTCACCTCGGCCTCGACCTCGGACTCGGCGAGCTTCTTGCCGAGGACGGAGATGACTTCCCGGATGTACTTCTCCCGCTCGGCCTTGCGCTTCGCGACGCTGCGCTTCAGCTGGTAGTAGACCTCGGGGTGGAGGAAGCGGAGCGCGTTGTCCTCGAGCTCGCTCTTGATCCAGTAGATGCCGAGGCGGTGCGCCAGCGGCGCGTAGATGTCGAGCGTCTCCTGGGCGATCTCCACCTGGCGCTCGGGCGGAAGGTGGCCGAGCGTGCGCATGTTGTGCGTGCGGTCGGCGAGCTTGATCAGGATGACGCGGATGTCGCGCGCCATGGCGAGGAGCATCTTGCGGAAGTTCTCCGCCTGCTTCTCCTCGCGCGACGTGAAGTTGATCTGGCCGATCTTCGTGACCCCGTCGACCAGGGTCGCGATCTCGCTGCCGAACGTCCCCTCGATCTGGTCGAGCGTCGCGAGCGTGTCCTCGACGGTGTCGTGCAGGAGGCCCGTGGCGACGCTCGGCACGTCGAGGCGCATCTCGGCGATGATCCCGGCCACCTGGACGGGGTGGGTGAGATACGGCTCGCCCGACAGCCGGCGCTGGCCGCGGTGCACCTCGGCCGAGAAGTCGTACGCCCGCTGGATGGTGTCGACGGGTCCCGTCGGGTGGTAGGCGCGGACGCGCTCGATGAGCTCGCTGACCGCGCCGCGCTCACGATCTCGCGGGCGAGCTCCTCGGGGGAGCGGCGGTCGGTGGAGAGCACGAGGTCGTAGCGCCCGAGGTCGTGGTAGTCGAAGCCGTAGATCTGCCGGTAGCGGCGGGCGTCGGAGGCCTCGCGCGCCTGGGTCTCCTGGAGCCGCGCCTCGGCCGCCCCGCCCTCGCGCGCCACGATGCGCTCGGCGCGCACCGTCTCGGGCGCGTCGAGGAAGACCTTCAGCGCGGGCCGCCCGGCGGCTTCCGCCATGAAGGCCGCGAGACGGCCTTCGAGCACCGCGTCGTCCTCTGCCGCCCGGGCGCGCATCTGCTCGTCGAGGGCGCGGTCGATCGCGTGGTCCGTCTCGGCCTGGCGCGCATACTCCTCGAGCGACAGGCCGCGAGCCGCCGCCTGCCGGCGGAAGATGTCCCCGGCATAGACGTGCTCGAGGCCGAGTTGCTCGGCCACGAGACGAGCGACGGTCGTCTTGCCGCTGCCCGGGAGGCCCGAGATGGTGATCAACACGAACGCATTATGCCGCGGGCTCCCGGCTTCTGCACCTATACCTTCACCTTGTCAGGGGGCCGCGAGGTCGGTTGACCGTCGCCCCGCGTGAGCACGCTGAGGCGATGCTGTGCCGGGGCATAGTCGCCGTTAGGGAACTCGCGCTTACGTTGAGGACAGCAGGACCCGGCCGTCCGCAGTTGGCATCAGAGCCTGGGCAGCCTTGTAGATGCCCCAGCCTAGTGCACCCGCTCCCACAGCCGGCAACGCGACGACAAGCATCGTGCCGGCGCCTGCACCCAACCCAACGGCTCCGCCGATCGCGGCCAAACCGCTCATCACGCCAGCGCCCGAAAGGCCCGCCACTGAGCCCAGGGCCGACACGGCGGTGAGACCACCTGCCGTTCCGAGTCCGGCGCCGGCGTAGGTGCCCAGACGCCCCGCTCGACGCGCTACACGTTCACGGTGGTCAAGAGAATCGGAATCCTTGAGAACAGTTTTGTTGACGACGACCGCTGTTGCGAGTCCGGCCCCTCCCGCCAGGGTTCCTAGTCCGCCCACCGCCCCCGAACCCCAGACACCCGCGGCCCTGAGTCCGCTCATGATACCCGGACCTGATATGCCCCGGACCTTGCCGCCGCTGCAGTGTGGCCTCGGGGTACCCTGCGCACGGCGCCGTAGGGCGGAACACACCCTTAGCTCACTCCACGTTCTGTACCTGCTCGCGGAGCTTCTCGAGCTCCCCCTTCGCCGCCAGCACGAGGTCCGTGATCATCAGGTCCCCCGCCTTGGCACCCGTCGTGTTGAGCTCGCGGTGCACCTCCTGGACCAGGAAGTCGATTCGCTTGCCGACCGGTCCGCGCTCCCCGAACGCCGCCGCGAGCGCGGCGAGGTGGCTCTCGAGTCGCACCAGCTCCTCGGTGATGTCGCCCCGCTCGGCCAGCAGCGCGACCTCGTGCGCGATCCGGCTCGGGTCGAGCTCGCTCCCGCCCACCAGCCGGACCAGCCGCTCCTCGACCTGCCCGCGCAGCGCCGCCAGCGCCTGCGGCAAACGGCGGCGGATGCGGGCGGTGAGCGCGCGCAGCTGCGTCGTCCGCCGGCGCATGTCGCGCTCGAGGTGGGCGCCCTCGCGGCGGCGCTCGGCGTCGAAAGCGCGGAGCGCCGCCCCGAGCGCGCGATACAGCGCCGTCCGCTC
>VBLD01000058.1:0-18010 GCA_005879205.1 Deltaproteobacteria bacterium | reverse complement strand
CGAAGAGACCCGGCAGGCGGAGCACGTCTCCGAGCGTCGGACCGCCGGTCAGCCGCAGCGCGCGGACGAGTTCCCGCGCCGCCCCGACGTAGGCCCGCGCGAGCGCCGGCTGGACCGCGACGCGGTAGCGGCGCCGGCCCGGGATCGGCGTGCGCAGCACCGTCACCTCCACCCGCCCCCGCTGGGCGGTCTTCCGCACGCGGTCGCGCATCTCCGTCTCCCATGCGGCGTACTCGCGCGGCACCGCCACCTTCACGTCGAGGAAGCGCTGGTTCACGCCGCGGATCTCCACCGTCACCCGCGCACCCGGCGCCTCGGCGGCGCCGGCGCCGTATCCGGTCATGCTCTGCACGTCAGCCCCGCCGGACGTCGTGTGCGAGCTCTTCGGCGGTGACCGTCGCGGTGCCGATCTTTCCGACGACGACACCCGCCGCGTGGTTGGCGAGCAGCGTGGCCTGGTCGCGAGCACCGTGTCGCCCGCGCCGGTCACGTCGAAGACCTCACGCGCCACGGTCGGGAACTCCTCGACGACCACGCCGCGCGACCCCCGCTTGAAGAGCGCCATCCCCTCCTCGCCGCGCGAGATGAGCACGGCGCCCGCCTCCCATCGCTCCAGCAGCCGCGATCCCGCCGCGCGCAGCGTCCCGGCATCGCGGATCTCCACGCCCGAGGCCGCCGCGGCTTCCTCGCGGTTCGGCTTCACCAGCGATGCCCGGCGGTAGTGCGCAAAGTTCGCGCGCTTCGGGTCGAGCACCCAGGTGAACGGCAGGCGGCGATCGGCCTCCGCGAGCGCGGCGAGGAGCTCGGGGCCGATCGCCCCCTTGGCGTAGTCCGACACGACCAGCACGTCGTAGCGGGCGCGCTGGCGGAGGACGAAGTCGCGCACGTGGCGGGCACCCGCTCCGTCGGGCCCGACGTCGGACTCGCGATCGAGACGGACCACCTGCTGGTGGTGCGCGATGATGCGCGTCTTCTGCGTCGTCGGGCTCGCGCGCGACACGACGACACCCCGCGTGTCGGCGCCCCGCGCGCGTAACGCCGCGACCAGCCGGTCGCCGGCCGCATCCCGGCCGACGATGCCGCAGACGCCTGCTCGTCCGCCAAGCGCCGCGATGTTGCTCACCACGTTGCCCGCGCCGCCCGGTCGCACGTCCTCGTCCGCCACCTGGACCACGGGGACCGGCGCCTCGGGCGAGATGCGGCGCACCGTGCCCCAGATGAACTGGTCGAGCATCAGGTCGCCGACGACGAGCGCTCGAACGCGCCCGAACCGCCGGACGAGCTCGACGAGCCGCCGCTGGCCGACGCGCTTCACGACTCCCCTCGATAACAGGCGAGCGTGCCTTCCGCCATCTGCGCGCTGGTGAACCGCGCGCGCACGCGGGCCGGGCCGGCGGCGCCGAGCCGCGCGCGCAGCGCGGGATCCGTCGCGAGCCTTCCGAGCGCCGTTGCCAGCGCTCCCGCATTTCCCGGCGAAACGAGGAGACCCGTCTCCTCGTGCACGACCACCTCGGCGAGTCCGCCGACACGACTCGCCACCAGAGGCCGTCCGGCCGCCATCGCCTCGAGGGCCGCCACCCCGAGTCCCTCGCGCAGCGAGGGCTGCGCGACGATGTCGGCCGCCGCGAGACAGGCCGCAGCGTCGCGGCGAAAACCGGCGAACCGCACCACGTCGCCGAGGGGCGCGGCCGCCTCGGCCAGCGCCGTCGCCTCGCTGCCGTCGCCGCAGAACACGTAGCGCAGGCCGAGCACGGCCGGCGCCAGCCGGTGCGCCGCCTCGAGCAGGACCGCGTGCCCCTTGCGCCGCTCGAGCGCGCCGAGCACCGCGACGAGCACCACGTCCCCGCCCATGCCCCACTCGGCGCGGAGCGCCTCGCGTGCCCCGGGCGGCGCCGCCCACGCCGCCGGATCGATCCCGCTCGGCACCACCCGGATGCGCTCGCGGCGGACGCCGACGCGCACCAGGGCCTCGCGGACCCCCTCGGAGATCGCCACCACCGCGTCGACCGCCCGGTTGTAGAGGAAGCGGACGTAGGGGCCGCCCGCCGGCACGTAGTCCATGCGTCGCGTCGCGACCAGGCGCACGCCGGCGCGGCGGCAGAGCGGCGCCAGGGCATGGGCGCGCGCGGTGTGGAAGTGGACCACCTCCGCGTCGCCGATCGCCCGCCGGAGCCGCAGCGCCGCCGCCAGGTCGAGATGGTTCGCGACCGCCAGCGGCACCACCGGGACGGCGGCCGCAGCCGCGGCCCGCGCGAGCGGCCCGCCGGGATGGGCGGCGAGGCGCGAGACGTGACCGCGGCGCCCGAGCTCGCCGAGCAGGGCCATCACCTGCGCCTCGCCGCCGCCCCAGGCGCGCTCGGGATCGACGTGCAGCACGCGCACGGCTACGGCTCCCGGAGCCGCATCAGCACCGCGAGCGCCACCCACATGGCGATCGCCACCTCGTTGTCGCCGAAGTTGTACTGGGTGAGGCCGCCCGCCAGGAAGCCGACCAGGCCCGCCCAGGCTCCGGCCGCGGCCGCCCGGGTCGCCGCGTCCGGCGCGTCGGCGATCGCGGGCCAGCCGGCGCGCAGGGCCGCGGCGAAGAGGAGGGCGAAGGCCGCCAGCCCCGTGAGCCCCGCCTCGGCCGCGATCTGCAGGTAGTCGCTGTGCGCGTGCGAGCGGCGGTCGGCGTCGGGGTGGGCGGTGTAGAACGGCAGCGCTGCGCGCTGGTAGCGGCCGAAGCCGAGGCCGAGCACGGGGTGCGCGTGGATGATGTCGAGGTTCGCCGCATAGATGGCCACGCGCCCGGCATTCGCGCCGCCGAGTCCGAACATGTGCGCCGCCTCGCGGCGGAGATTGCCCGAGATCGCGAAGGCGAGGAGCGCCGCGGCGGCCAGCCCGACGGCCGCCAGCCCCGCGTCACGCCCGCGTGCGATCAGGACGAGGGTCGCGATCACGGCGATGGTCGCGAGCCAGACGCCGCGCGCGGTCGAGAAGGCCACGGCGAGCACGAGCAGCACCGCCGCCCCGAGCGCGGCGAGGGCGCCGTTCATGGCGGAGGCCGTCGCCCAGGCGAGCGGAAAGAGCATGGTATGCGCGAACGTCAGGTAGTTGCGGAAGAAGCCGACGATCGCGTAGCCCGACTCGCCGGTCTCGCGCGGGTGCACGAGCTGCGGCCGTCCGAGGGCGGCGCGGTACCAGTCGGCGCCCGTCTCATGCTGGAGGAGGCCGTAGGCGGCCGCCACCGCACCCGCTGCGACCAGCACCCGGACGAGGCGGACGGCGTGGCTCCGGTCGCGAAGCCACCAGAACACCACGAAGTAGGTGAGCACGACCCACAGACGCGCCCATCCGGAGGCCTGCAACGGATGGCCGCTGGCGACGCTCGAGAGCGCGAGCGTGCCGTAGAAGAGTCCGAGCACGCCGTCGAGCGGCGTCGCCCGCACCGGCGCCCGGCCGCCGACGGCGCCGAACAGCGTGAGCCCGCCGAGCCCGAGCACGGCCGCCTCCATGCCGGTGGTGGAGAGCGGAACGGAGGCAGCGAGCAGGAGGAGCAGCGCGTCGGCCAGGCGCCGCACCACCACGATCAGATGCCCCGCCGCGTGAGCATCACCTTCACGGTCTCGGACAGTATCTTGAGGTCGAGCCACAGCGAGCGGTTGTAGATGTAGGCGAGGTCGTACTTGAGCTTGGTCGGCGCCGAGGTGTGGTACTCGCCGTTCACCTGCGCGTATCCGGTGAGCCCCGGACGCACCTTCAGGCGCTCGGCGTACCCCTGGATCTCCCGCTGATAGCGCCCGACGAACTCCGGCCGCTCGGGCCGCGGCCCGACGAAGCTCATGTCGCCGACCAGCACGTTCCAGAGCTGGGGCAACTCGTCGAGCCGGAGCGCGCGCAGGTAGCGGCCGAGCCAGGTGACGCGCGGATCGTTCTCGGCCGCGAGCACCGCCCCGGTGACGCGCTCGGCGGCCGCGTGCATCGTCCGGAACTTGACCATGGTGAACGGCCGCCCGTCCTTGCCGACGCGCGTCTGCGTGTAGAGGACGGGGCCGCCCGACGTGAGCCTGATCCCGAGCGCGACGAGCAGCATCGGCGGCAGCGCCGGGACGAGCAGCACCAGCGCCAGGACGACGTCGAAGAGCCGCTTGGCCGCGCTCGCTCCCCCGGCAGCCGGCTCGCGGATCACCTCGATCAGCGGGATGTCGTGCAGCCGCAGGTGCTCCGGTCGTCCGATCAGGATCTCGTACGGCGACGGCACGACGCAGACGCGCGCGCGCGGGCCTTCGAGCCGGCTGAGCGAGTCGAGGAGCCGGTCCTGCCACGAGTGCTCGGAGGCGATGATCACCTCGTCGACGTCGTGCCGCGCGCAGAGCGCGGGCAGCTCCTCGCGCGCCCCGAGCACCGGCACGCCGCGGGGTGCGGGCGAGGCGGCGCCGTCGGCCGAGACCGCGCCGACGATGTCCATGGCGAGCCAGTGCTGCACGCGGATCGTGTCGATCACCTCGGCGGCGGCGGCGTTCGTGCCGACCACCAGGACCCGCCGCCGCGGGTAGGCCCCCATCAACGACCGGCTGCCGAGTCGCCACAGGAAGAGCAGCGCGGCGTTGAGGCCCGCGAACACCACGAAGATCGAGCGCGGGAAGACGAGGTCCTGCGCGAAGAAGTAGACGGCGATCAGGACGAGCGCCTGCAGGCCCGCGGCAGCGGCGATCGGGCCGGCCTGCGCGCGCGCGTTGCTGAGCGCGCGCGGCTCGTAGAGCCCGAGGAAGTAGAGCACCCCCGCCTGCGCCCCGAGCATCGCGATCCAGTGGTGGTGGACCTCGGCGAAGCGCAGCGCGGGCAGGTAGCCGCGCGTCAGCGGGAACGGCACCGCGGCGCGCAGCAGGAACGCGAGGAGATAGGCGAGGCAAGCCGCCAGGAGGTCTCCCTGGACGAGCAACGTCCAGCGGAGGCGCCATCCTCTCTCGCGCCGATACACCGACGGCGACATACCAGAAGCCGCCGCGCGTTCAAGATCGGCGCGGCGCGTCCACGGCGCGCCGCCACGCCGCCTCCACGGCGGCCGCGGAATCCTCCCAGCGATAGCGCCGCTCGACGAGCGCGCGCGCGGCCCGCGCCATCGCGCGCGCGCGCCTCGCGTCGCGCAGGAGGTCGAGGGCCGCCGACGCGAGCCCCGCCGCGTCCTCGGCGACCAGCAGGTGCTCGCCCGGCTCGGCGTCGAGTGCCGCTGCCGCGCGCGGCGTGGTCACCACCGGCGTCCCGACGGCCATCGCCTCGAGCACCTTGTTCTGCATGCCCGACCCCGCGCGGACCGGCACGACGGCCACCGTCGCCCCGGCGATCTCGGGTGCCATCGCCGGCACCTCGGCGGCCAGCGCCACGCCCGGCGTGCCGGCGAGCGCGCGCACCGCGCGGGCCGGCCGCGCCCCCACCAGGAGCAGCTCGGCCACGGGCAGTGCGCGGCGGATGCGGGGAAAGATATCGCGCGCGAGCCAGCAGGCCGCGTCGACGTTCGGGAAGTAACCGAGGTTGCCGCCGAAGACGACCCGCGCCGGCGGACGTCCATCCTCGCGGTAGGCGAACGCAACCGCGTCGACGCCGTTCGGCACTACGGTCACGCGCTCGCCGCCGAGCGCCGCCCGGTCCGCCTCCGAGACGACGAGCACGGCGGCCACCTCGGCGACGAGCCGCGCCTCGAAGCGCGCCAGCCGCGCCGCTTCCCACGCGGCGACCGCCCCGACGGGTCCGCGCTCGCTCACCGCCCGCCGGGCGAAGTTCGCCGACAGCGCATCGATCAGATCGACGACGACCGGCGGCTGGCGGCCCGGCGGCAGGTACGGCGCCGCACGCACGAGCTGCGCGTGCACGACGTCGAAGCCGGCCCGCGCGCCGAGTCGCGCCACGGCGTTCGCCGCGCGCCGCCGGGCGTAGAGCAACACCTGGAAGGGACGGCGGTCGCCCAGGAGCCCGCGCGCCAGCGCCGGCGCGGCCCCGAGCCTGCCGAGCGGGACGACGACGAGACGCACCCCGAGCGCCTCCACCTCTGCCCGCAGGCACGCCGGCGGCGGGCGCGTGAGGAGGGCGCAGCAGGTGATCTCGTGCGCCTGCGCCAGCAGTCGGAGGTGATGGAAGGCACGGACCTGGTCGCCCCGCCACGGCGGCACCGGCAAGCGGGTCACCAGGAAGAGCACCTTCACGCCGCGTCCCACCGTTTGGTCGTGACCGCCTGGCGCCAGATGCCGGCGGTGGCGCCGCGCCGGTAGCGCCACCACGCCACCGCATGCGCCGCGCTGCGCATGGCGAGGTAGAGTCCCAGGCGGGCCGTGTCGCGGAGCTCGAGGCTGCCGAGCGCCGCGCGCACCCGCGGCTGCGGCGCACCGCGCCTGCCGAGCTCGGGGTACTCGCGGGCGAGCTGCACCTTTCCCATCTCGATACGGATGCGCTGGCGACAGAAGTCGGCGAGCGTGGCCGGCAGACGCACCGCCACGCGCGCCTCGGGGACGCGGACGAGACGCTCACCCCCCACCACGAGCTCGAGCCATCGCTCCGGCTCGATCAGGTCCTCGGGCATGGCGGCGGGGAGCGCGCCGAGGCGGGCGGCATAGAGCTGCGCCGAGAGGTTCGGGAAGTCGACGCCGTAGGGTGCCGCCATGATGCGCTCGAAGGCGCGCGGACGCGGTGCGCAGGTGGTCTTGCCCGAGGCGAGCGCCGCCTCCGGCGCGGCGGCCAGGGCATCGCGCAGGAGACGGAAAGCGTCGGGCGCGAACCACACGTCGGCATCGAAGAAGATCGCGATCGGCCCGCGCGCCTGCTGGCGCAGCACGTTCCAGGCGAGCGGCTTTCCCGCCCGGCCGACGAGCAGGGCCGCCACCGCGAGCGGGGCGACCCCCGGGGAGAGCGGCGCGGGTCCCGCGCCGTCCACGGCCACCTCGGCGAGCGGCGCCCGGGCCTCGCGGGCGAAGGTCCGCACGTCGCGGAGCGCGGCGGAGGACGCCGCGTCCGACCCGTTGATGCAAACGAGCAGGTCGACCGCCTGCCCCAGCCCCAGCCCCAGCCCGCCGACCGCCGCGTGCGCCACCGCGAGGGTGCGGGCGAGCGCCGGCTCGTCGGTCCGGCACGGCACCGCGAGCGTCAGGATGGATGCGTGCTCAGGCATCGGCGGCGAGCGGGTCGAAGGCGACGCACGCCCGGACGACGCGCGCGTAGGTGACCGCAGCACGGCGGTGGCCGATCGCCGCGGCCAGGGCCGCCTTGAGACCGAACTTGCATCCGGCGACGGCGCGGAAGAGGAGCAGGTCGCGCGGCGCCCCCCGCGCCGCATAGAAGCGCATCTCGCCCTTCACCACCTCCGCCTCGCGTCCGAGCCCGAACCGCAGGGCCGCGCTCACGTTCGTGCCGTGGACCGCTCGCGCCGCCGGCACGTGAATGGTGCGCGACCCGAGCCGCGCGGCGCGGTAGCAGAGGTCCAGATCCTCGCCGTAGACGAAGTAGCGCGCGTCGAAGCCGCCGAGCTGACGAAAGAGATCGCGGCGGACGGCCATGAACGTGCCGTACACCCAGTCGACGCGATGGGGCGCGCGGCGGAGCCGCGCGCCGAGCCGGCCGGGGGTGGTGTCGAGCATCAGGTGCCGCACGGGTCCGAAGCGCCCGGCGGCCGGCTGCCAGCCACCGGCGTCGTCGACCAGCCCACCGCCGGCGATGCCGGCGCCCGGCACGCGCTGGAGCGTGTCGACCAGCGTCTGCACGGCGCCTGGCAGCACGCGCGCGTCGGGGTTGAGGAAGCACACGACCTCGCCGCGCGCCACCGCCGCGCCGCGGTTGGCACCGCCCGCGAAGCCGAGGTTCCGTCCCGTCTCGACGACGCGAACCCACGGATGGCGGGCACGCGCATCGGCCGTGCTGCCGTCGGTCGCGTCGTTGTCGACCAGCACGACGTCGCGCCCGCTGAGCCCGTCGGCCGCCAGGCTCTCGAGGCAGCCGTCGAGCGCGGCGCCAGCGTTCCAGTTGACGACGACGATCGACACCGTCACGACGAGGCGGGGGCGCGGCGGCGCCCGTCGCCGCGTTTAGCAGATGCCGCGGCCGCATGCACCTGGAGCTCCCAGACCTTGGCCGCGCGCAGGAAGACGTAGAACGCTCCCGTGCCGGCGACGAAGAGGCCGGCGAAGCCGTCCGCGGCGCCACGGGTCACGAGATACGCCCTGACGAAACGCCAGAGCGGCTCGAGGACGAGCTGAGGCAGCCCGACGCGCCGGCCGGCGCGCCCCGCAGCCGCCACCGTGGTGAGTCGGTTGATGCTCCGGAGGTGATCCGAGATGTCGCGGTACGTGTAGTGGATGATCGGCGCGCGCAGGCTGCGAACGTCGCCCGTCACCTCGGCACGCTCGTGCGGGTCGGTCCCGCCCCAGCGTGTCGCCGAGCGGCGCACCAGGCGCACGATGGGGCGTGGATACCAGCCGCCGCGGTACCACCAGCGGCCGAGGTAGGCGACCAGGCGCGGCACCGCGAAGCCGCCGACGTGCGCGGGCACGCGGGCGAGCACGCGGCGGATCTCGGTCGCGAGCTCGGGCGACACGCGTTCGTCGGCATCCAGGTTGAGCACCCACTCGCCGCTCGCCGCGTCGAGCGCGAACTGCTTCTGCGCGCGGTGCCCTGGCCAGGCATGGAACAGGACCCGGTCGGTGAACCGGCGCGCGACGGCGACCGTCCGATCGGAGGAGCCGCCGTCGACGACGACGAGCTCGTCGCACCAGGCGACGCTCGCGAGGCAGCCCTCGATCATCCTCTCCTCGTCCTGCGCGATCACCGTGCAGGAGACGCGGGGCGGCGACCCGCCGACTCCGGCCAGGCGACCCGCGCCCTTGCGCGCCGCCGCCCGCCCGACCGCCCCGACCCACTTCCGCCGCTCGGCCCGCGCGCCATCCGGTCCGAGGTAGGCGGCGAGGAACCGCAGCCGGTCGGTCGCGCTCGCCTGCGGCCCGAGGGTCCGCGCGAGCTGCATCAGGTTCTTCACGCGCCGCCGGTGTCCGACGCGCCGGAGCGTCCGCACGCGCTCGAGGTCGAGCAGCACGCAGCGCGGCGCGCCGACGGGGCCGTCGACGAGCACGTTCACGTCCTTCAGGTCGTTGTGGTACACGCCCGCGGCGTGCAGGCGCCGGAAGAGATCGCCGAGCGCCCGGGCGAGCGCCCGCCGGCCGGCTCGCCGCCGCACGCCGTCTGGATCGGCGACGATCGCCTGCCAGCGCTGGTCGGCGGTGCGCGCCGCCGGCACCTCCCGGGTGACGAAGCAGCTCTTCTCGAGGATTCCGGCGCGGCGGACCTCGACGGCCCCGAGCGGCTCGGGGGTGGCGAAGCCTCGCGCCCCGAGGACGTGCGCGGCGCGCCAGGCACCGAGCGCCGGCGAGCGGCGCCACACGTTCCCGAGCGCCACCCGCCACGCGAAGACGTTGTAGCGCTTGATGTAGAGCCGCCCGGCCGGCGTGGTGAGCACGCCGACCGCGACCTTCTGCTGCAGCTTCACCATCTCGCAGTCGGGACGCGTGAGCAGGCGGTCGGGGTCGCCGCCGGGTGCGACGTCGGCGAGCTGGATGCCCGGCGCGAGCCAGGCGCGAAGCCCGCGCCGGACGACGCATCGCTCGCCGGCTGGCCGCTCAGCGCTCACGCGCCACCTCCGCGAAGAGCGTCTCCACCCGCTCGAGGTGCGCGTCCCACGGCAGCCGTTCGGCGAGCCGTCGCGCCGCCCGGCCGAAGCTCGGCCCCTCGGGTCCGAGCGCCCGGGCGAGCGCCGCTCCGAGCGCGTCCAGGTCCTCGGGATCGTCGACGACCAGGGCGGCGAGCGGCCCGTCGAGGAGCTCGGCGGCGCCGGCTCGCCGGCTGGTGACGACGGGCACCCCGGCGGCGCACGCCTCGAGCACGACGTTGCCGAAGGCCTCCTGCCGCGACGGCGCGCACACGACGTCTGCGGCGGCGAGGAGCGGCACGACGTCCTCGCGCGGGCCGGTGACGACCACGCGTCCCGCGAGCCGGCTCGCCTCGCGGCGGTAGGCCCCGAGGCGCTCGTCGCCGCCCACCAGGGCGAGGACCGTGTGCGCCGGCGCGGCCGTCCGCCAGAGCGCGAGCAGCAGGTCGAAGCCCTTGCGGCGGAAGCCGGTGCCGATCGCCACGCAGAGGCGCATCCCGTCCTCGACGCCGAGCTCCCGGCGCACGAGCGGGCCCAGCACCGGGCGCCCGGCCGGGTGGAAGCGCTCGGCGTCGACGCCGTTGTAGATGACCGCCATCCGCTCGCGCGGCACGCCGTAGTCGCCGGCCACCTCGTCGCGCGCCCGCGCCGACACCGTCAGCACGCGGCGGTGGCCACCCGGTGCGAACTGCCGTCGCTCGAGCCAGAGAATGGCGCGGTGGTACGGCCCGAGCGCCGGGGGCCGGAGCCCCGCCGCCCGCATCCGCGCGAGGTACGTCCGGTGCGTGCCGCCGCCCACGCGCACGACGTCCTGCCGCGGCGTGCGCCCGAAGCCCACCACGACGTCCCAGCGCTCGCGCGCCACGAGCCGGGGCGCGGCGAAGGCGAACGACACCAGCCGGGCGAGCCGCCCGCCCCGCACCACGGGCACGCGCCGGAGCGTCACGCCCGGCGGCACCGGACCGGGGCGCGCGCAGAAGACGTGCACGTCGTGGCGGCGCGTCGTGAGGCCGGCCGCGAGCCGGCGCAGATCCGTCTCGGTGCCGCCGCCCGCGATCCGCCGGTGCATGAGCGCGACGCGCATCACGCCTCGCCGAGCCAGAGCGCTCGCAGGCGGTAGCGCAGGTCGAGAGGCCGCAGCGCGCGGGCGCGCGCCAGCGCTTCGCGCGCACCTTCGACGTCGCCCGCCGCGAGCCGCATGGTCGCGAGCCGGCCGTATCGCCGCGCCTGGCGGCGCGCGAAGGCGCCCGGCCCGAGCAGCGGCAGCACCTCGGGATGCTCGCGCACGAGCTTGTCGGCGAGCCGGATCGACTCCTCGCGGACCTTCCGGCGATCGCGCGCCACGCCGTCGGCGTGGACGTGGTAGGTGAACGCCGGGCGGTCGAGGAAGACCGCCCGGAAGCGCAGCGCGACGCGCAGCACGAGGTCCAGGTCGTCGAGGATATCGAACGTCGCGTCGAGCGGACCCGTCGCCTCGAGGCTCCGCCGCGTGAAGCACATGCCCTGCAATTGCCCGAGGTTCCAGCGAAACACGTCGGCGACGCCGAGCGGGCGCGCGGCCAGCAGCCGGGCGGCGCGCGGCGCGATCCAGGGCCGGTCGGCTGGCAGCATGCGCCCGTTCTGGATCACGACGTCGACGTCCGGATGCGCGCGCAGGTGGGCGACGGGCACGCCGAGCCGGCCCGGCAGCGCCAGGTCGTCCGAGTCGTGAAACGCCACGAACGGGGCACGCGCGGCGGCGAGTCCGCGGTTCCGCGCCGCCGCGATACCGGCGTGCGGCCCGCGGATCGCCCGCACGCGCGGGTCGGGATGGGCCTCGAGCCACGCCGCCGTGTCGTCGGTCGAGCCGTCGTCCACCACGATCAGCTCGAGGTCGACGCCCGTCTCCGCGAGCAGGCTCGCCAGGCTCGCGCCGAGCACGTGTGCCCGGTTGAACGTCGGCACGACCACCGAGACGTCGGGTGCGGCACTCACCGGCACCTCACGCCCGCCCGTCTCGCGCCGCCTCGTCGAAGGCGGCGAACATGCCGTCGGTGAAGCCCTGGAGCGAGAAACGGGTGGTCAGCCGCTCGTAGGCGGCGGCCCCGAGGCTGGCCCGCCGGGCCGGGTCGCGCAGCAGGTCGACGAGCGCCCGGGCCAGCGAGGCCGCATCGTCGGGCGGCACCAGCACGCCGCTCTCGCCGTCGACCAGCATCTCCGGGATGCCGCCGACGGCGGCGGCGACGATCGGGCGCGCGAGCGCCATGCCTTCGAGCAGCGCGAGCGGGAACGGGTCGCGGCGCGCGGGATGCACGAGGACGTCGAGCGCGCGCACGACCGGAAACGGGTTCGGGAGAAAGCCGCTCACCGTGACGGCGTCGCGCAGCCCGAGGGCGGCGACGCGCCGGTCGACGCGGGCGGCGTACGCGGCGTCCGGGAACGCCCCGACGAGCAGGGCCCGCACCGCGGGAACCGCGGTGCGCACGGCCGCGAGCGCCTCGACCAGGAGCGCCGGGTTCTTCCGCTCGTCGAGGTTCCCGACCATGCCGATGGTCGGGACGCCGTTCGGTACGAGCCCCGGCGTCGTGGGCGCGGCTGCCTCGCGCATGAGGCGCGCGACGTCCATGCCGTTGTACACCACCCGGGCGCGCGTGCCGGGGCGCCAGTCACCGAGCGCGCGCCGCGCCAGCGCCAGCGAGTCGGCCGACGGCGCGATCAGGTGCCGGGCGTGTCCGAGAAGGTGCTTGCGGTAGGACGCGCCGTCGGCGTAGCTCGAGTAGACGTGCACGACCTGCGGGATGCGACGCAGGCGTCCGGCGAAGAGGCAGGGCGGAAAGCTCGACAGCGTGGCGGAGTAGAAGAGATCCGCGCCGCGCGCGCGCCGGGCCAGGGCAAGCGCCGCGAGCGCCAGCCGCCCGCGCGCCGGCCAGCGCCGCCAGCCGCGCAGCCCCGCGAGGTAGGTCGTCCGCCCGGCGGGCAGCCCGACCGCGGCGGCCAGCGGGTCCGGCGCCGCGAGCACGTAGTCGAGCGTCCAGCCGTGGGCCGGGGCCGCCTGCTCGAGCAGGCCGAGCGCCCGCAGCATGCCGGCGTGGGCCGGATGCGCCAGCGTGACGACGGCTCGCTTCACGGGCTCCCGACTCCCGCGCCGCCCGGGTCGAAGGGCCCGCCACTCCGCATGAGCTCCCGGAAGCCGGTGCGCCGCGCCGTCGCCGCAGGAATACGGTCGATCGCGCAGCGCCGTGCGATCGTCTTCGCGACCACCCAGCGGGCGAGCCGGAGGCGACGCGCGCGCGACAGCGCGCGGCCCGCGGCGTAGGCGTCGAGGACGCGAGCCCGGTCGGTGAGGGTGAGGCCGGGCACGACGAAGCGTCCGAGCTGCACCAGGTTGCGGCGCGCGCCGAGGGCGACCAGGAACCGGCTCCGTCGCGTCCGGTCGTTGTCCAGGAACACGAGCCGCCCGTCGGACACGCGGACGTTCGGCGGCACCAGATCGCCGTGCACGAAGCCGGCGCTGTGGAGCCGGGCCACCTCCGCCCCGAGCAGGCGAAGGAGCCGCCGCTTGACACGCCGGCCTTCGCGGTCGCCCGCAGATCCCAGGCGGCCGACGGCGTGCGCGAGATCCTCGCCGCCGGTGTCGCGGGTCACGAGGAGGCCCGCCGCGCCCCGGCGGGCGACGAGCAGGGCCTCGGGCACGCCGAAGCCGGCCGCGGCGAGCATGCGGGTGGCGCGAAACGCCTGCCCGGCCCGCCATCCCGCGGGCGCCGGGTAGAGCTTCACGAACAGCTGCTCGCTCCCGATGGTGAGCGGCAGCGTGCGCGCATGCCGCGACCGCCGGCCCGAGCCGTCGACCAGCCGGGCCACCGAGGAGACGTCCATCTCGAGCGCCGGGTTGCCGCGCCCGTGCCAGCCGTCGCGTTGCCAGCGGACGTCGGGCATCACGAGTCACCGCTCCGGCCGTCGAGCGCGCCGTCGACCGTGGCTAGCACCCGCGCGGCCGCGATCTCGCGCATGCAGACGCGGCCGATGGGACAGGTGCGCAGGAAGCAGGGCGCGCACGGGGCCGCACCCGTGATCACCAGCGCCTCGGAGCCGAGCGGCACCGAGCGCTCGGCGCTGGTCGCGCCCCACAGCGACACGACGCGCTTGCCGAGCGCGGCCGCCAGGTGGAGCGCACCCGAGTCCGCGCCGAACACCAGCCGCATTCGGGTCAGGATGGCGAGCAGCTGGCGCAGCGAGGTGCGTCCGGTCAGGTCGCGCGCCGCCGCCGCGTGGCGCCGCACGAGCGCCGCGAAGGGCGCGTCGGCAGCGCTGCCGAGGAGGACGGCGCTCGCGCCGTGGCGCGCCGCGAGCGCGTCGATCACCGCGGCCGTCGGCTCAGGAAACCAGCGCCGGCTCGGGCACGAGGAGCCCACGCACGCCGCCACGATCGGCTCGGGGAGGCCGGCGAGCAGCGAATCGGCGTCCGCCCGTTCCGCCGCCGTGGCGGCGAGCCCGAACTCGACCGGCGTGGGCGGCAGCCCGAGCAGGTCGCCGAAGGCGAGGAACTGGAGGAGCTTCGAGCGGCCCGGGCCCTGTGGCGCCAGGCGCCGGTTGGCGGCGAGCCAGCTTCCCTCCCGCCCGTCGCGGCGGTCGAAGCCGAGGCGCAGCGGGGCGCCGGCCAATCGCGTGAACAGCGCCGTCTTCGCGCTCCGGCCGAGATCGAGCGCAACGTCGTAGCGGCGCGCGCGGAGGCGGGCGAGCAGCGACGGGATGGCGCGCAGCCCGGCCGGCCGGTCGAACACCAGCACCTCGTCGAGCCAGGGGTGCCCGACGAGCAACGGGGCCGCCGGCGGCTCGACCACCCAGCCGATCCAGCTCTCCGGCCGCGCCCGGCGCATCCGACCGAGGAGCGGCAGGGCGCGCACGACGTCGCCGATGGCGCCGGTCAGCACGATCAGCAGCCGCATGGCTCCCCACCCGCCGCGTCGTAGGCGGCGCGGAAGGCGCGCGCGTCGTCGGGTCCCGCCAGCGCACCCCGGGGATCGAGCTTGGCGAGCGAGCGGGCGAGCCGCCGCAGATTGCGCCGCCGGGCGGCCCGCCGCAGCGGCCCGTCGGAGAGGCGGGCACGGTCGAAGTCGACCAGCGCGGCGGCGGCGCCCGCCGGAGCCGGGTGCACGAGGATGTTGGTCAGATTCAGATCGGCATGTGACACGCCGGCGGCATGGAGCGTCGCCACGGCCGTGGCGGCGCTCACCGCGAGCGCCCTCCTCGCGGCCGCGCTGCCGGCCGCCCTGAGCGCGTCGAGCAGCGTCTCGGCGCCCGCGATCTCGGCGGTGAGGAGCGCACCGCGATAGGCGAGCCGCCCGTCGACACGTGCCGCGAGCACCTCGACGGCCGCCACGCCGCGCCGGCGAGCCTCGGCGGTGATAGCCAGCTCGCGCAGTCACCCCGAGGTAGGTCTGCCGCACCACGCGCGCCAGCAGACCCCCGCGCCGGTAGAGCCGGATGACGGCCCGCACGCCGCCGGGCAGCTGGACGCGATAGGCCGCGCCGCGACCCGTTGCGATCGGCTCCGCGCCCGCCGGCAGGACGAGCGTCGGGGCCAGGAGCCACGTCCCGAGCGACGGCACGAGATCGTCGCGGATCGCAGCCCGAACCGGGGGCGATCCGAGGAGCGTGTAGCCGGCGGGCAGCTTCACGCGTCGGCCTCCGCGCGACGCTCCCAGAGCTTCGCCTGCACGACGAAGGCGCGGTATCCCGCGAGCACGGCGGCGATCCAGCGGCCCCAGCCGAGCGGTCCCCCACGGGCCGCCAGCACGGGTACGGCGCCGGCGAGCGGCGCCGCGGCGAGCGCCGCGAGGCGCGGCCCCACGTCGAGGGCCTGGAGCAGCGCCGCCAGGGCCGTCGCTTCCGCGTCGAGCGCCGCGACCGCGGACTCGAGGGAGTCCTCCTCCTCGATCAGCAGCCGCGACGCGATCCGGCCGGCGCGTGCCCGGGGCGGGCCGAGCGCGAGCGATGCCCCCGCACCGACGTGCAGCCGCGCCGTGTCCCGGCGTGCCAGCCGGACGGGAGCGCCCGGCAGCTGGAGCGTCCCGCCGCGCAGCTCCAGGGTGCGAGCGATGCGATAGGCCGCTTCGCCCGAGACGGTCGCCTCGACGACGGCGGCTGCAAGCCCGGCCGGCGCGACCTCGTCCTCGCGCAGCAGAAGAAGCCAGCGCGCGTCGGTGGCATCGGCGAGGTCGAGCGGGCACTCGAGGCGGCGCACGCCGGGCGGCAAGGCGGCCGCGCCTAGACGCCCCGCGGGGTCGACCACGATCCGTTCGCGGGCCCAGCCGACGCTGGCCAGGGCGCGTGCCAGGCAGGCACCCCCGCGGGCGCCGAGCACCACCGCCGCGACGTCGGCCGCGCCCGTCATGCGGAGCGGCGAGCGGCGAGCGCGGCACGGGCGGCGGCCAGCACCGCCGCGGGCTCGACCAGACGCATGCAGTCCTCGGTGCCGCGCGGGCAGCGACGACCGCCGTGGCGGGCGCAGGGGCGGCAGTCGAGGTCGGCGCCGATCACGGTGTGCCCGGGGCCCCACGGCCCGTAGCCGAGCGCGGGAGTGGTGGCGCAGAAGATCGCGACCACGGGGACGCCCCGCGCACAGGCGACGTGCATCGGTGCGCTGTCGTTGGCGATCAGCAGCGCCAGGCGATCGATCACCGCGACGAGCGTCGCCACGTCGGTGCGCCCGGCGAGCCCGAGCGCCCGGCCGCCGCTCGCGACGCGGATCGCCTCGACGAGCGGCGCATCGGCGGGGCTGCCGAGCAGCACGCAGCGCGCGCCATCGGCGTCGAGCGCCGCCGCGACGGCCGCGAAGCCGGCCGGCGTCCAGCGCTTGGTCGCCCAGGCCGATCCCGGGGCCAGACCCACGAGCGGCGCCGGACCGGGCGGGAGCAGCGCCGCCGCCCGCGCCGCCGCGTCGCCGTCGACCGCGAGATGCAGGCGCGGCACCTCCGCCGGCGCGGACCCGAAGGCCCCGAGCAGTGCCAGGTTGCGCTCCACGTCGTGGCGCCGGCGATCCCGCGGGACGCGGACATGGTAGAGGAACGCGCCGCGGCTCTGGCGGAAGCCAACGCGCCGCGGGATGCGCGCCGCCGCGAGCACGAGGGCGGTGCGGAGAGAGCGGTGCGGCGAGACGGCGAGCTCGAAGCGCTCGCGGGCGAGGCGCCGCGCGGTGCGCAGAAGCCCGCCCAGCCCGCGGTCGCTGCCCCTCTTGTCGTCGACCAGCACGTCGTCCACGTCGGGGTGACCGTCGAGCAACGGGGCCGCCTCGGGCCGCACCAGAACGGAAAGCCGCCGCGGGGCCAGGCGGGCATGCAACGCCGAGAGGAGCGGCGTGGTCAGGACTACATCACCGAGGAAGCTCGTCTGCGCGACCAGCAGCGTGGGCCCGAACTGCCCGAGCGGCGACCCGCACGACGCGCCCGGCAAGGGCTCACTCGAGCCGCTCGGCTTCATCGATGAGCATGATCGGGATGTCGTCCTCGATCCGATAGCGCAGCTTGCACGCCCCGCACACGAGTGCGTCCTGCGCCTCGGTTAGTATCACCTCGCCCTTGCACTGAGGGCAGGCGAGTATCTCCAGCAGCTCCTTGCTGATGGCCATGGGCCGTCGTCCTCCTCTGCGCGACGTCTAGCGTCAATCGCCGGGCAAGTACAATTGTCCTTTGGTTCCGGCGGCATGACGGGGGCTTCCGCCCGTCCGGCGGCGCATGCCCCGCCCATCAGCCCTCGCACGGCGGAGGCGCACGCGGTGCACGCCGCCCGCCGCGCGGGAAGCGGCGGGCTGCGAAGCACCAGCCCCTCAGAAGTCCTCGGCGCCGTACGGCATCGACGGGGTCGCGGCCGGCTTCTCGTCCTTCGGCTTCTCCGCCACCATCGCCTCGATGGTGAGGAGGAGTCCCGCGACCGACGCCGCATTCTGGAGCGCCGTCCGCACTACCTTGGTCGGGTCGACGATACCCGCCTTGATCAGGTCCTCGTACTCTTCGGTCGCCGCGTTGAACCCGAGGGCACCCTTGGCCTCGCGCACCTTCTCGAGCACCACCGCGCCGTCCTGCCCCGCGTTCCGGGCGATCCAGCGGAGCGGCTCCTCGAGCGCGCGCCGCACGATGTTGACGCCCGCCCGCTCTTCCTCGTCGAGCTCGAGCGTGTCGAGCGCGCTCCGCGCCCGCAGCAGCGCGACGCCGCCACCTGCCACGATTCCCTCCTCCACTGCGGCGCGCGTCGCGTGCATGGCATCCTCGACGCGCGCCTTCTTCTCCTTCATCTCGACCTCGGTCGCCGCGCCGACGCGGATCACGGCCACGCCGCCCACCAGCTTGGCGAGCCGCTCCTGGAGCTTCTCGC
>VBLD01000255.1 GCA_005879205.1 Deltaproteobacteria bacterium | reverse complement strand
CTCGGTCACGTCGACCGCATCTTCCAGGATGTCCGGCAGTGGGCGCAGGCGACGCGGCTCTCCTCGGGCGGGCGGGTGATCGACCGGCCGTGGGTACAGACACACCTGGCCCGCGTGTATGCGGGGCTCGAGGTCCTGAAGCTCCTCAACTGGCAGCAGGCGTGGAGCCTGACACGCGGGACGCTCAACTACGCCGAGGCGTCCACCGTGAAGGTCTTCGGCAGCGAGTTCTACGTCGACGCCTATCGCCTGCTACTGGAAGTCCTGGGCGAGGCCGGCGCACTGAAGCGCGGCTCGCCCGAAGCCGTGCTGCGGGGACGCGTGGAGCGCATGTACCGCGCCACGCTCATCCTCACCTTCGGCGGCGGCACCAACGAGACGCAACGCGACATCATCGCGATGGCGGGGCTGTCGATGCCCCGCTCGCGCTGAGGACGGCGATGGACTTCTCGTTCACTCCCGAGCAGGAGGCGCTCCGCGAGCTGGCGCGCCGGATTCTCGACGATCACGTGACGCACCAACGGCTGAAGGCGGCGGAGGCCGACCCCGACTGGTTCGATCGGGAGGCCTGGCGGGCGCTCGCCGAGGCGAGGCTGCTCGGAGTGGCCCTGCCGGAGGACGTCGGGGGCAGCGGCCTCGGTTTCCTCGAGCTCTGTCTCCTGCTCGAGCAGGTGGGCCGCGCCGTGGCCCCCGTCCCGGTCTTTCCGACGCTCGTCCTCGGCGCGGCCGCGATCGCCGAGTTCGGTACCGCCGACCAGCGCCGCCGCTGGCTTCCCGGCGTGACGACGGGCGAGGTCGTGCTCACGGCGGCGCTCGTCGAGACCGGGGCCGATGCCCCCGAGACCCCCGCCACCGCGGCCGGACGCGACGGCGCCTCCTGGCGGCTCGACGGCGTCAAGAGCTGCGTCCCGGCGGCGCATCTCGCGGCGCGCGTCCTGGTGCCCGCCCGGAGGGCGGACGGCACGGTCGGCATCTTCCTGATTGACCCGCGCGCGAGCGGCGTCGTGCTCGAGCGTCAGGTGGCGACCAACCGCGAGCCGCAGGCCCGGCTCGCCCTCGACGGCGCGCGTGGCGAGCCGCTGCCCGAGGCGAACGTCGGCTGGCTCGTCGAGCGCGCCCTCGTCGGGCTCGCCGCGATGCAGCTCGGAGTGGTCGATCGGGCTCTGCGCATGACGGCGGAGTACACCGTGCGCCGCGAGCAGTTCGACCGCCCGATCGCGAGCTTCCAGGCCGTGCACCAGCGTGCGGCGGACGCCTACATCGACGTCGAGGCCATCCGCCTGACGGCATGGCAGGCAGCCTGGCGGCTCGCGACCGGCCGGCCGGCGGCGGCCGAGGTGGCGGTCGCGAAGTTCTGGGCGTCGGAGGCTGCGCACCGCGTCGTCTATGCCGCGCAGCACCTGCACGGCGGCATCGGCGTCGACGTCGACTATCCGCTCCATCGCCACTATCTCTGGGCGAAGCAGATCGAGCTGACGCTCGGCTCCGGCACCCGCCAGCTGGTTCGGCTCGGCGCCGAGCTCGCGGCGCGGCCGCCGGACGGGTAGTGGGCCAGCCGAGTCTCGGTCTCGGCCTCCTCTGCGTCGGACTCGCAGCGGCCGCCAACCTCCTCGGCGGTGCCGTCGTCGCGCTCCGGCGCTGGGACGATCGCCTGCTTCGCTATGCGGTCGCCCTCGGGGCGGGGTTCATGCTGGCGGCCGTCATCCTGAAGATGATGCCCGAGAGCCAGCACCTCACGTCCCTCGCTCCCGTCCTGGTCCTCGCCGGCTACCTGCTCATCCACCTCTTCGAGCACACCGTCGCCCCGCACTTCCACTTCGGCGCGGAGACGCATCCCGAGCTGCTCTCCAGGAACGCGGGCGCCTCGGCGCTGCTCGGCCTGCTCGTGCACAGCTTCTTCGACGGCATCTCGATCGGATCGGGGTTCATCATCGACCGGGCGCTCGGCCTCACCCTCTTTGCCGCCATCGTCCTCCACAAGGCACCCGAAGGGTTCGCCATCGCCTCCGTGGTGCTCGCCGCGGGCGGCAGCCGGAGGCAGGCGATGCTTGCCGCCGCCGCGGTCGGCACGGCGAGCATCCTCGGCGGGTTTTCCATTTTCGGCGTGCAGACGCTCGTCGGACCCGCGTTCGGGATCTCGGCCGGGGTGACGCTCTACGTCGCGGCGTCCGACCTCGTGCCGGAAGTGAACCGCGAGGGGGGCACGGCGATCGCACTCACCGTGTTCGCCGGAGTGCTGCTGTACTACGTGACCGAACGAATCGTCGAAGCCGCCGGCCTCTGAGACCTACCCCCTTTTTCCGGGCTCCCTAACCCATTCCCGTTTTGCAAGTCACCCCGGGTTGGGCTGCGGCGGGATACCGCCGGACGGTAGAGGCTAAACACCCGAGCGGCGCTCGTGGAATCGGCCGGTCGAGCTTTAGAGCAGTCGCCAGGGCGAGCGGACAGGAGGATTAAGAGCGTGTGGATCTCGCGACGGACCCTACGCGGAGCGGTGGTGGCGGCGACCGCGGTCGTCGTCCTCGGAGTTCCGGCACGGCACGTGTACGCTCAGGTAGCCGCGGCGCGCGGCGTCGAGCCGGTCATCCTGACCGGCGCGCAGGTGCCCGCCTGGTCGGGCCCCGCCGCCGACGTCCAGTGCATGCCCTACCCGTCCGGCGCTCTCACCGGCGCGCGCGATGCCCACAACGGCACGGACATCGCCCCGCCCGCGGTGGGTGTCGCCGTCGATCAGATCGTCGCCTACCGATGGGACGGGCTCGGGTTCGTCGAGATACCCGTGCAGGTGGATCAGAAGTACTACTACTGCCTCTCCAACCCGCCGTCGGGCTTCGCCGTCTATTCGGGCACGGACCGGGAGCTCACCTACCAGTGGGACATCGAGTCGTGGAAGAAGATCGGGGGGACCTGCACGTCCCAGTATGCGCCGGGCGAGGGGCCCAAGCCGGACCCCGTTCCCACGCTCGACAACGACGACGAGATCGTCTTCATGGCGAGCGACGCGGGATCGCAGGCGCCGCTCGGAGCCCTCGCCCCGCCGGGCACCTCCAACGGCCAGGCGGTCGCGATCGTGGACCCGCTCGACGCCTCGACCACCCGGTTCGCCTACCTCTACCTCAAGGCGGGCGGCTCGTCGTTCAACACCTCGAACGGCTACGTCTCCTACGTCCGCGACGCGAACGCCGACGAGTGGATCGACAAGTGCAGCTTCCGCGACGACAGCACCGAGAAGCTCGGCACGAGCAACACCAGCTACGGACCGAACCTCTCGGGAACGGTCTGCCGCACGGCGAGCGGCGCCCCCGGGGGCTGCCCGAGCGTTCCCGACGGCACGCCGCGCGCCTCCACGGACCGCTTCGTGCGTGACGGCGTGACGGTCAACACGGACAGCTACCAGTGGCACGCGAGCGGCCGCTGGATGGTGCGCAGCGTCCAGGTGGCCAAGCCGGGCCAGCCGGGGGTCTACGGGCCCGACCTCATCGACCGCTGGAAGGGGCGCGCCTTCCAGCAGAGCCCGGACTCGACCATCTCGCTCGTCGGCTTCGAGGACGAGCAGGTGAACTGGGAGGCGAACGACGCGCTCCTCGGCGAGCGTGCGGGCCCGGTGCGCGCCATCCGCGAGAACTGGGGCGCCGACTCGGGCACCAACGTGACCAAGACGGAGACCTTCTACCGCGACGCGATCACCTACCACTACCACGTCCGCGTGCACCCGATTCCCCCCGACGGCCTCTACACGTCGTGGGACTACAACAGGGGCGCGGTGAGCAAGTACTACAACGTGATCAAGC
>VBLD01000057.1 GCA_005879205.1 Deltaproteobacteria bacterium | reverse complement strand
CGGCGCGCGTCGCACGCCGCGTCGGAGCAGACGACCTCGTGCACCAGCCTCGACAGCCGGTGGCGGTAGCCGAGCCGCACGCAGCTCGTGAGCGCTCGCTCTTCGCCTCCGGACCAGAGGCACAGGTCTCCCTTCCCGGCGTTCGCGGGCTTCGTGAGACGCACGAGCGCCGGGCGCTGATCCAGATCCGAGAGACGGAAGCAGAGGTCGGCGGGCTTCGCCATCTTGACCAGCACGCGGTCGGGCGCCCACGTGAGCACGGCCGTGTCCGGCTGCTCGGCGAGCGCCGAGATCCTGGCCCGACTGTCCTCGCTCACGAAGGTCAGCGTGTGCTGCGCATGGTGCAGCGCCCCGTGGCGCACGGCGAGCTTCCAGAAGTGGATGTGCCGCAGGCGGTCCCAGGGATGTGCGAACTCTTCCGCGATCATCACGATGTTGTACTTCTCCAGCGCGTCGAGCAGCACCTCGTCGGGAATCGGGGCCGTGCCGAAGTCCTGGCCGAACGCCGCGTTCGTCCAGTGCTGCCTGCCGATCGTCATCTGGTAGTAGACGGGATGAGCGACGGCCACCAGGACGAGGATGCTGGCGAGCGCGCGACCCAGCCGCGCCGAGAGCTCGTCGACGCCGACGCCGGCACACGCGCACAGCGGGAACAGCAGGTAGAGTCCGCGCCGCATCCCGGGGTATGGCCCGCCGAACGGGACCAGCAGCACGACGATGAGAGTCGAGAGGATCGCGCCCCGGCTCAGCCAACGCGGGGGGACGCGCCAGAGACAGAAGGCGCCCAGGAACGCGAATGGCCAGAAGGTGCGGTCGACGAACGACGTCGGAAGCAGCAGGTTCCACGACCCGGCTTCCATGAAGATGTCGTGCAAGAGGACCGGCAGCGCGCGATAGTACGCGGCAGAGGAGTTGATGAAGCGTCCGCCACCGCGAAAGAGTCCGAGGTACTGGAAGTACACGCGGTTGTGGAGCGTGGCACCCGTGAGGGCCACACACGCGAAGCTCACCGTCGCGATCAGCCACGCGCCCCGGGATACGGACTCGAACGGCCCGGCCGTTCCGGTGACGGTCCTCGTGTGGATGCACTCGACGGTCCAGCACAGGAGCCAGCCGACGAGCAGCGCGAGATAGCCGAGGATGACGCCGGGGTAGGTGAAGAGGCTCAGACCGAGGGACAGGCCGAACGCGAACGAGCGGAGGAGAGACGGTTTGCGCAACCACAGGACGAGCAGGAGCGCGTTCAACGGAACGAAGAGCATGAGGCCCGCCGTCTCGAGCGCGAAGACGGAGAAGTACACGGCGTAGGTGGAGACGGCCAGGAATATCGTCGCCCACGTCGCGGCGCGCGCGTCGAATAGGAGGCGGAGCGCGGCAAAGAAGAAGACGAGGCCGAAGAGGCTGACCGTCGCCGTGTAGTACCGCGGTGAGAAGGTGGATAGCCCGAAGACGCGGTACCACGTATCCAGCAGCCAGGCGTGGGTGAGATAGCTGGCTCCGGTCACCACCGGCTCGAAGTGGACGATGCTCGACACGTAGGTCCGCGTGATCGCGGCTTCGTCCGCCGTGAGGTGGCCGCCGTGCAGCGTGGTCACGTGCCAGAAGCGCAGATAGGCCGCCGTGGCCAGCAGTACGAGGCACAGCGCGAGCTCGGGGTACGAGAACGGCGCGCGCGACCCGGGACGGGGCCGCACCACCAGCAGGACCGCACCGATCAGGTAGACTACGGCGATGCCGAGCCCGATGCGGGACCAGAGCCCTGCGGTCACGGCTTCGCCTCCCAGATGCGCAGCGGTTCGCTCCGCCACGACGTCGGCGCGATCGGGCTCGGGAATTCCTTGAGCAGCGCCGAGAAGAACGACAGGACGACGTCCGAGGCGAGCATCGTGGACCACGCGACGTCGAGCGGCAGGACGGCGAGGAGCAGCGCGGCGATCACTCCCGCCGCACCGCCCCAGAGACGTCTCGCAAACAGGCACACGAGGACCAAGCCGAGCGCGTCGAAGACGAGGATCGGCGCGATGAGCCCGGCCTCGGTCACCCCGAGCAGCCGGCAGCCGAGGGCGGTGGGGAGCCACCACGCGAAGCGGTACCCGTTGGCGTCGAAGTTGACGTGGCCGTCGCGGACGATGGCGAGGATGTCGTTGCGGAGCAGGTAGTCGTCCCCGAGCCCCAGGCCGCTGAAGTACCGGACCCGCAGGCCGACGGCCAACAGCACCACGATCGAGGACAGGGCGCCGGTCACGTCGAGGCCTGGCACTACGCGGCGGCCGGTGGCAAGGCAAGCTGCTGGCCCGGTGAGGCGCCGGCGGTTGCTTTCTCGGCCCCCGCTGCCTACTCCGGCCGATATGCCGCGCGCCCGGCTCGACCGCCGCGATCTCGCTGCGATGGTGGCACTGATGGCGCTCGGCCTCGCCCTTCGGCTCGCATGGGCCAGCGGCTATGGGCTGGGGGACGACTGGATCTACCGCCTCGACATCGCGAACGTCCTCTCCGGTCGGATCCCGTCCAATCCCCAGAACGCGTACCGCTTCACGTGGTGGCTGCCGACCGCGCTCAGCTGCCGGGTCCTCGGGCTGAGCGAGCGCGGCCTGATCCTGCCCATCACCACCTTCGCGGTACTCGGCCTCGGGGTCGTCTACGCCCTCGGGAAGGCGCTCTTCGGGCGCGCCGGGGCATGGATGGCGGCCCTCCTGCTGGTCGTGCATCCGCTCGACGTCGCCTGGTCGACCATGCTGGCGGGCGACGTGATCGTGTCGTTCTTCTCGGGCCTCTGCGTGCTCGGTCTCCTGCGCGCGCTCGAGGACGCGCCCTCGCGGGCGAAGCGGCGCTGGTGGGCCGTCGCGGCGGCCGCGCTCTGGCTCGCCTACCACGCCAAGCTGTCGGCGCTGATGCTCGTCCCCGCGCTCGTCGCCGCCCTCGTACTCGAACGCCGGCGTCTGGACCGGCAGTGCCTCGTCTTTCCCGCGGCGGCGGTGCTGCTCTTCGGCGGCTCGATCGTCTGGTGCTGGATCTTCGACCACGATCCGCTCGCCGCCTACCACGGCGAGCTGACCGCGCAGGGGCTGAGCGGGGCCAACGCGGCGGCGGGCCACCGCGTCGAGCTCGGACCTTTCCTCGGCATCTACCCGGGCTGGCTCTTCCTGCCCGACATGCTCGGCGACCTCCTCAACTCGGTCTATCCTCACCTGGTCGTCCTCCTGGCCCTCGCGAGCCCGTGGCTCGGCCTCCGCACCTCGCTGGTCGCGGCCTGCTGGTTTGCGAGCGTGTTCTTCGGGCTCGAATTCAACCTGCAGCGCGCCGACGGCGTCTGGATCGCGGGTTTCCGGAACATCCGCCACGCCCACGTCTTCGTCTATCCGCTCGTGCTGCTGCTCGCGGGCTATCTGGCCGGGCTGCGCGCGCGCTGGCGGCGCGCGGGCGACGCGTTGCTCGTGGCTCTCCTGGCGTTCAGCGCATGGCAGAGCGTGGCGACCGCGTCGAAGACCTCGGTTGCGTTCGGTGACCTCCGACGCGCGGCGACGTTCCTCGCCGGCCTCCCGCGGAAGCCCGTGTACTCGGACTTCCAGGTCAGGAACTGGCTGCCGGTCCTCGACGTGACGCCGCCGCTCGAGGGGCACGAGCTCGCCTACAACGACATGGCCAAGCGGCGCCTCGAGCTCGCCGACATCCGGTCCGGCTACCTCGTGACGGGGGGCGCACGCGAGCCGTACTGGGGCTGCATCGCCTGCATTCCGTCGATGAGCGAACTCGAGCCCGGACAGTGGCGGCTGCTCGCCGAGTTCCCGGGTCCTCCGCCCAGACCGTGGCGCCCGGAGCCGCTCCGGGTCTGGGAGGCGGTCGACACCGGGCCGGTCGACGGGACGCAAGAGGGGAATGACGCCGGCGGCGAAAGTGGTTGAATCTCCGAGGAGTACGGTCGTATATCTCCTTGCCGCGATGAAGAAGCCCAGACGCGGCCGGTGGCGGTCGTGACGCCGACGGCATGGATCCGCGCGCGCCTGAGTCGAGGCTGGTCGCTGTCCTCGCTCGGCCCCAACGAGGCGCGCCTCCTCTTCGATGCCGGGGCCAGCGCCGCGGGCCTGGTCGCGGCGCTGCTGTTTCTCGAGCTGTTCGTGCCGGACTCGACGTCGCTGCGACGCAGCCTGCCGCTGCTCGGCGCCCCGATCGTGTTCATCGCGTGGAACGTGCTGGCGGGCCTCTACACGCGGCTCCGGATCGCCGCCTGGCAGCGGAAGGCCGCCGTCCTCCTCGGCACGGTGGCGGCGACGTCGCTCACCTGCCTGCTGCTCGGTGCGCCCGTGTCGGGGGTCGTCCTCTGGGGGCTGATCGTCGCCGCTCCGGTCGTCCTGGCGCGGGCGTTCGTCGCGCTACCCTTCACCCGCCATGGCTCCCTCGTCACCACGCTGGTCGCGCATCGCCACGGCCCGGTGGTGGTGCTCGGCGGGGCCGGCTACATCGGCTGGCACACGATCGACCTGCTCCTGCAGCACGGTTACGACGTCCGCGTGCTCGATCGGCTCATGTACGGCCGCGAGCCGATCGCGGAGTTCATGCGCCATCCGCGATTCGAGCTGATCGAGGGCGACGTCACGGAGATCACCAAGCTGACGAGCGCCGCCCGCAACGCCTCCGCCGTGATCCATCTGGCCGGGCTGGTCGGCGATCCGGCGTGCGCCGTCGACCCGGACTTCACCCGGCACACGAACATCGTGGCGACGCGCATGGCGAAGGAGGTCGCCCAGTCGCTGGGGGTCTACCGGTTCGTCTTCGCCTCGAGCTGCTCGGTCTACGGCGTCTCCGACGTCGAGGTCGACGAGCTGAGCGCGCTCAATCCGATGTCGCTCTACGCGCAGACCAAGATCGATGGCGAGCGAGAGCTGCTGCACGCGGTCCGGGACGACTTCTTCGTCACGGTGCTCCGTTTCGCCACCGTGTTCGGTCACTCGAGGCGCCCGCGGTTCGATCTGGTGGCCAACCTGTTCACGGCCCAGGCGATGACCGAAGGGTGCATCAACGTCAACGGCGCACAGCAGTGGCGGCCGTTCGTCCACGTGCGCGACGTTGCGCGCGCCATCGTTCACGTCATCGAGGCCCCTGCGGCCGTCGTGCAGAGCCAGGTCTACAACGTCGGCGACCGTCGCATGAACATGACGATCGGTCAGCTCGGCGAGCTGGTCGCGAGCGTGGTGCGCGAGTTTCGTGACCCCGTGACGGTCACGGTGCGGGACCAGGCGGCGGATGAACGGCGCAACTACCTGGTCTGCTTCGAGAAGATTCGCCGCCAGCTCGGCTTCGAGGCCGAGACGGGGCTCGCGGACGGCATCCGGGAGATGGCGCGTCGCTTCGCGGACGGCTCGTACCAGCACTACCGCGACGAGGTGTACAGCAACGTCGCCACGACGGTCCGGGCGGTGGAGCACTTCCACGATCCGCTCGAGTCGCAGCGGCTTTACGCTCCGCGGCGGGTTGGCTAGCATGCCGTCGCGCACGCCATGACCGAACCCGTGCTGTACAGCGGTGGTCTCGCCGTCGACGATCGGGGCGAGGTGAGCTTCGTGAACGATTTCGACTTCGCCGGCGTCAAGCGGTTCTACACGGTCCGCAATCATCGTGCGGGGTTCGTGCGGGCCTGGCATGCCCACCGGCGCGAGGCCAAGTACGTGACCGTCGTCGCGGGGGCCGCCCTGGTGGGTGCCGTGGCGATCGACGACTGGGACGCGCCGTCGCTCGACCTGCCCGTCAAGCGGTTCATCCTGGCCGCGCACCAGCCGCGCGTGCTGTACGTCCCGCCGGGCTATGCCAACGGCTTCATGTCGCTCACGGCCGATGCGCACCTGGTGTTCTTCTCCACCTCGAGTGTGCAGGACAGCCAGACGGACGACGTGCGGTATGACGCGCGCCGCTGGGACGTCTGGACGGTCGACGAACGCTAGTTGCCCGTACGTCCAACCCCACCCACACGCCGGGTCTCTCCTTCGCGGTCGTCGTTCCGATGTTCAACGAGGAGGCAGGGGCAGAGCGGTGTGTCGTCGAAGTGTGCCGGGAGCTCGCCCGGCTACCCCATCGATCGCGCCTCATCGTCGTCGACGACGGGAGCGGTGACGGCACTGCCGCCGCCCTTCACCGCACCCGCGCAGCGCAGCCGTTGCTGCAGGTCGTCACGCACCCGGTCAACCGCGGCTATGGCGCGGCGCTGCGAACGGGCGTCGAGGTGGCGCACGAGGGGCGCTTCGACTACGTGCTCTTCATGGACAGCGACCTGACCAACTCCCCGGCGGACGTGCCGCGCTTCGTCGCCGCGATGGAGCGCGGCGCCGACGTCGTCAAGGCGACGCGCTACAGCGGCGGCGGCGGCGTGCGCGGCGTGCCGTTCGCCCGGTGGATCGTCTCGGCGGTCGGGAACCGGGTTGCGCGCGTCCTCTTCGGCGTACCGATCCACGACTGCACCAACGGCTTCCGGGCGGTGAAGGTCTCGCTGCTGAGGCGGATGGCGCTGCGCGAACGTCGCTTCCCCGTCATCATGGAGGAGCTGTACTGGTGCCGGTTCCTGGCACGCTCGTACGCGGAGGTACCGGTGGTGCTCACCAGTCGCCGGGCCGACCAGCGGCCGACGGCCTTCGTGTACCGCCCGTCGGTCTTCTGGTCGTACCTCAAGTACCCCCTGTTCGCGTTCTTGCGCCGGCGTCCGGCGGCGCTGATGGATGATGGGAGAGGAGATACATGACGAAGGTTCTCGTGCTCGGTGGGTCGGGCATGCTCGGGTCGATGGTGGCGGATCTGCTGTCCCGCAACGGTACGTTCGAAGTCACCGCGACGGTGCGCGACGCCGCCCTCGCGGCGGACTTCGGCGCCCGCCTGCCCCGCGCGGCCTGGCGCGTCTTTCGCTTCGACGGCGACCCGCCGTCCCCCGACCTGCTCGACGGGCACGCCTGGATCGTCAACGCCATCGGCATCACCAAGCCGCTCATCCGCGACGACCAACCCGCGGAGATCGAGCGGGCCATCGAGGTGAACGCGCGCCTCCCGCACCTCATCGGGCACCGGGTGAGACGTTCGGGCGCCCGTGTGCTCCAGATCGCGACCGACTGCGTGTACTCGGGGCGCCAGGGTGGCTACGTCGAATCGGATGCACACGACGCGCTCGACGTGTACGGGAAGACGAAGAGCCTCGGGGAGTCGTTCCAGGACAACGTCCACCATCTGCGGTGCTCGATCATCGGTCCCGAGCCCAAGGACTTCAAGTTCCTGATCGAGTGGTTTCGCCGGCAGGCCCCCGAAGCCACGGTCAAGGGGTTCGTCAATCACCGGTGGAACGGCCTGACGACGCTGCACTTCGCGCGGCTGTGCGAGGGCATCATCGCGCGGGGTCTCGCGTTGCCGCACCTCCAGCACGTCGCGCCCGCCGGCTCCATGACCAAAGCGGCCATGCTCCACGCGTTCGCCGCGACCTTCCGGCGCCCCGACATCCGGATCGAGGACGTCGAGGCCGGGACGATCATCGATCGCACCCTCGACACGGTCGCGCCCGAGCTGAACCGCCGTCTCTGGGACGCTGCCGGGTATCCCGATCCGCCGTCGGTGGCCGACATGATCCGGGAGCTCGGCGCGTTCGACTACCGCGGTGCCGGTTCATGAACAACCGCCTGGCGTTCATCCTCGGCATCCGACCCGACGTCATCCGGGCCGCGCTCGTCATCAAGCACCTCCGGCGCTACGCGGACTGCGAGTTCCACCTGATCTGGTCGGGCCAGCACTACTCGGACAACCTGAAGGACATCTTCTTCAGGGAGCTCGAGGTGGTGCCGGCGGAGATCGACCTCGGGTCGGGAGGGGAGACCGACGCCGACATCGTCGCGTCGGTCATCTCGGGACTCTACCCCGTGCTGCGCGATCTCGATCCGGCCGCCGCGCTGTTCCTCGGCGACACGAACACGACGGTCGGGTCCATCGCGGCCGCGCAGCTGAACGTGCCGATTGTCCACATCGAGGGCTGCATGCGCTCGTACGACTGGCGCATGCCCGAGGAGAAATACCGCACCACGATCGATCACCTCGCCGACGTCATCTACGCGTACTGCGACGAGTACAAGGCGCAGGGGATCCGGGAGGGGCTCAATCCGGCGAACATCGTCGTCGTCGGCAACCCGATCGTCGACATCCTCGAGCACTACTATTTCTCCCGACGGAGTCGATACGGCGCGATCATGACCGTCGGCTTCTTCGCCGATCGCGGGGTCGCGCGTGGAGCGTACTACCTGATGACGTGTCATCGGCGGGAGAACGTCGAGAACCGGACCGCGCTGGAGGCCATCCTCGGGCTCGTCGGAGAGGCCCCCCACCCCGTGCACTTCCCGGCGAGCTATCGCACCCAGCAGCGGCTCCGCGACTTCCGCCTTGCGCCCCCGCCGAACCTGCGCATCGTCGATCCGATCGGTTACGACGAGATGCTGTGCCTCCTGGTGGGGGCGCGCGGGGTGCTCACCGACTCCGGCACGGTGGTGGAGGAGGCCTGCGTGCTGCAGGTGCCGTCGGTGCAGATGCGGCGGGCTACCGAACGGCCCCAGGTCTACGACGCGCGCGCGTGCGTCAAGTTCGATCCGGCCGAGCCGGCGTCGTATCCGTCCCGGACCGTGTTCGGCAAGCTGGAATCGCTGGTCGGCACCCGCTGGGCGCACAACCTCGGCGACGGTCGCGCGTCGGAGCGGATCGCCGAGGATCTCCATCGCCGTCTCGTGGCAGGAGAGTTTGCTCGACATCGGCCCGAGCACTATCACGTGCCCATCGACCGGTCGTACCGTCCCGATGGGCTCGATGGGTGACGAAGGGAGATCGAGAACGGGAAGCAGGCGTCGGGCCGGGCGTCGCCGTCGCTCATGGGGATGACCTCCCAGACGCGCAGCGGCTCGAGCCGTCGGATGCCGAGCGGTCTCGCGATCTCCTCGAGGAGCCGCCACGTCGGCGGAGGCACGTTGCCCTTCAGGTTCAGCACCGAGGACATCCCGACCTCGGCCCCGCGCGAGCCTCCGGTCACGACGTAGCCCTCGGGAATGGTCCAGAGCGTCGCGAAGTCGTTCCGCTCGATGACTTCCGTCTGCAGCGGCTTCCCGTTGATCGCCCACGGCGTGTTGAGCGTCAGCGCATACTGCATGGCGAAGGAATAGCGACCGAGCAGCCAGAAGTCCGCGTACACGGCCTTCACCGGTAGCGCCGCGAGAAAACTGGCGGCGTCGTTCCGGTCCGACAGGGGGTCCGTCCACACCCGGTGGAGCGTGCGTGCCTCCACGAGGCCCGAGGTCGCCAGAACGGCGAGGCAGACCCAGAAGACGCCGCGGCGCCATCGCCGTACCGCGTCGAGCGCCACCGCGACGACGAGGCTCGCGGGGGCGATCCAGGCATGGGCGTAGCGGGCGTAGCGCGGCGACAGCGTCAGCGGATGGAGATCCTTCGGGAGGAACTCGAGCAACAGCACCAGCACGAGCAGCCAGAGCAGCGGCACGTGTGCCCGGGCGGGGCGGCGCACCGCGAGGTAGAGGAGCGCCGGCACGAGCGCGTAGAACAGGTAGCCGAAGGGCATCGTGCCTTCCGGGGTACGCAGCCACACCCAGCGGGGGTACAGGAGGAGCGTTTCGCGGACCGGGCCGCTCGCGGCGCCGCTCTGCGGCCATTGCACGTGCACGCGATTGAGCGCGTCTCCCGTCGCCAAGAAGTCCGCCGCGAGCGTCGCGGCGAGGCCGGCCGCGACCAGGCCGCCGAACACCACGTCGCGCAGGACCACGCCGCGATCGCGGATGCGAGTGAGGGTGAGGACGCCGAGGACGGGCAGCACGTAGACCGCCGGCTCCTTGATCATGTAGGCAACCAGGGTTGCCGCCGCCCCGATGAGCGCGTACGCGACGCATCGGGCGACCGAGCTCTCGCGGGCCGCCAGGAAGGCGAGCACGGTGATCGCCGTCAGGCACGAGGTGATGACGTCGATCGTCATCGACGAGGCGAAGACCGCGTCGAACGGGCAGGTCGCGACGAGGAACGCCGCCGTCAGTCCCACCGTGCTGCCGAAGAGGCGGCGGCCGAGCACGAACACGAGGACGATCCCCACCAGCGACGCGAGCAGCGGGTAGATCACGTACGCGAGGTCGCTCGCCCCGAAGGTGCGGAAGAGCAGGGCGAGCGGGACGCTCAACCCCAGGCGGTAGTTGACGCCGTAGCGGAGGTCGACCGCTGGCCAGCCGCGGCGGGCCAGCCCGTCCGACATCCCCGCGTAGATGAAGTCGTCGCCGGTGACCCCGAACCCCACGAAGAAATGCCACCGGATGAGGGCCGCGAGCAGCACGATCGCGAGCGGCGCAGCCCATGTGCGAGCGCGCTCGCCGGGGGAGACCGATGGCATCGGATGCATGGGCCGCGACCCGCAATAGTGCGCGAAGAATTCCTCTAATTGCAAGGTTCGCAGCGTCGGACGTAGAACTCTGCGCGTGCGATGGCGGACCAACGGACACCGACGCTCACGGTGGTGATGCCGGCGTTCAACGAGGCGGGTGCGATCCGCGAGGTGGTGAGCGGCTGGGACCGCCAGCTCGGGACCCTGGGCGTGCCCTACGAGATCCGCGTCTACGACGACGGCTCGCGCGACGGCACCGGCGACCTGGTCGCGGCCGTGGCGCGCGAGCGCCCCTGCGTGGCCGCCGTCCGCCAGACCAACCGCGGCCACGGGCCGACGATCCTGCGCGGATACCACGAGGCGCGCGGCGAATGGGTCTTCCAGACCGACAGCGACGGTGAGATCGCGCCGGAGGCCTTCCCCCTGGTCTGGGAGCGGCGCCACGAAGCCGATCTCGTCCTCGGCTACCGCGACGGCCGTGCCGCACCGGCGGCGCGCCGGCTGGTCACGGCCGTCGCCCGCTGGACGCTCCGCCTGGGCTTCGGAGCGCAAGTGCGCGACGCCAACACGCCCTACCGCCTCTATCGTCGCGCCGCGCTGGAGCCGCTCCTGGCGGCGGTTCAACCCGACGCCTTCGCGCCGAACGTGCTCCTCACCGGTCTCGCCTGCAGGGCGGGGCTCCGCGTGGTCGAGGTCCCGGTGCCGCACCGCGGCCGCCGGACGGGAGCGAGCAGCATCGCGAGGCTGCGTCTCCTGCGGGCGGCGGCCCTCTCCTTCGTGCAGACGGTTCGCGCCGCGCTCGCGCGGCGCCGGCGATGAACGACCCCGGCCGCGTCGTCATCCTGGGTGCGGGACCGACGGGGCTCGGCGCCGCCTTCCGCCTGCGGGAGCTCGGCCACGACTCCTGGCGCGTCGTCGAGCGGGACGATCGGCCGGGTGGGCTCGCACGCAGCTACCTCGACGACGCCGGCTTCACCTGGGACTGCGGCGGCCACGTCCAGTTCAGCCACTACGCCTACTACGACGGGCTCTGCGACCGCGCCGTGGGCGACGCCTGGGTGTCGCACGAGCGCGAGTCCTGGATCTGGATCGCGGGACGGTTCGTGCCCTACCCGTTCCAGAACAACCTCCACCGCCTCGATCCGGCCGACCGCGACCGCGCGTTCGCCGGCCTCGAGCGCGCCGCGGCGTCTCGCCGGGGCCGCGCCGCGAACTTCGGCGAATGGATCGTCGCGACCTTCGGCAAGGAGCTGGCTGCCATCTTCTTCTTTCCCTACAACCGCAAGGTCTGGGGCTATCCGCTCGAGCGGCTCGGGGTCTCGTGGATGGGCGAGCGGGTGGCGGTTCCCGACCTCGAGCGCGTGAGACGCACGATCGCCACCGGGCGCGACGACGTGTCCTGGGGCCCGAACAACATGTTCCGCTTTCCGCTCGACGGCGGCACCGGGGCGATCTGGAAGGGCGTGGCGGCCGTGCTGCCCGCCGAGCAGGTGCTCTTCGGAGCGGAGGTCGTGGCCGTGCGGCTCGAGGAGCGGGTCGTCGAGCTGCGCGACGGGCGCCGGATGCCGTTCGACACGCTCGTCTCCTCGCTTCCGCTCGACACCCTCTGCGCCCTGTCGAGCGGCCTGCCCGAGCCGGTTCACCGCGCCGCCCGGGCCCTCGTTCACAGTGCGGTCCACGTGCTCGGCGTCGGGCTGCGCGGCCCGAAGCCCGAGACCCTCGCCCGCAAGTGCTGGACGTACTTTCCGGAGTCGCACAGCCCCTACTACCGCGTCACCGTCTTCTCCAACTACTCGCCGCACAACGCGCCGCCGGGAGGCGAGCACTGGTCGCTGATGGCCGAGGTCTCGGAGACGCCGGAGAAACCCGTGCGGGTGGAATCGCTGCGCGGCGAGACGCTCGCAGCGATGAAGCGCGACGGCTTGCTCGGAGAGGCCGAGGTGGTGAGCTTCTGGCATCGGCGCGAGGAGCACGGCTACCCCACGCCCTTTCTCGGCCGCGACGAGACGCTCGCCACGGTGCTGCCCGGGCTGGAAGCCCGTCGCGTGTACTCGCGCGGTCGCTTCGGGGCGTGGAAGTACGAGGTCTCGAACCAGGATCACAGCTGCATGCAGGGCGTCGAGCTGGTCGACCGACTCCTCGGCGTGGGGCCGGGCGACGAGCCGACGCTCAACCGGCCCGACTACGTGAACGGGGGAGCCTTCGCGGCGAACCGTCGCTGATAGCGACCTCTGAAAGCATCCGCTCCCGCGGCAGTCGTGTGAGAGTCGCGGTGCTGGCGGGCAGGGTGCCGTTATCGCGTCGCGGCTTGACAGCTGGCAACGCGGTCAGCGGGCCAATGGTCGGGGTGGGCTCCTGCGCCCAAGGCCTCTGAAGTACGTTGCGACGCCGCAGGGTGGCAGGGATGCAATGATCGAGGCGCCTCCCGCCGGGGGCACCCACGGCGGTCGCCCTGCTAGCTGATCAACGATCTTCTTCGCGCAGCCGGGCAGTGCAGTTCACCGGAGAACGATTTCGAGGCGCATTGTTGCAATAAGAGTCTCGCGCACTTGCAAGTTGTCAATCGAGAAGATGTGGCGATCGGAACCTGCGACCATTCTCGTGTGACGTGCTCGTTGACGCGCGGCGTCGCCCGAAAACCTTCCATCGCAATCTAGATTTTGATTGCCAGGCGCTTGACAGGTGTGCTAGTCGCGGCCCTGTCGAAAGCCATGAGCGACTCCGGGCTCCTCTGGAATAGAGACCGTTGGTCAGCTGAGTTCTTCGCAGCGAGCACGGGAGGCGCCAAGCCGGAACAGACCATCCCGGGCTCGCATCCCCGTAACCCGACTCCAGGCCCCCCGGCTGCGGCGCGCACGTTGACCGCCGGGTAGGCACAGGCTCGTGGAGGGCTAATGCAAATGGCTCCAGCGCGACGAGCGAGATTTTGGCTGAAGACCCGATCGAGCGAGCCGACCCCGGGGGGTGTTCGGCCTCACCCCACTCATGCGTCGCTGATGGGCGAACGGCCCGCCAGGCGATCCCCGCGCCACCGTGCGCGCCGGGGGATCTTGCGCTGCATCTTCCTGACCCTCGGCGGGATCGTGACCGCTTCCGCCGACCTCGGCGCCCCGATCGTCGGGTTCACGAGCGAGGGAGACGGCCTGATCGCAGTCGTCACGAAGCAGGACGGCAACAAGGGCCCGTCATTGGGATATTCACTCGCCACCTGCGACTTCAACGGCGATGGGTTCGCGGACCTCGCCATCGGCGTGCCGAACGAGGACGTCGGTGCCGCCGTCGATGCTGGCGCGGTGCGTGTCGTCTACGGGTCGCCGCAGGGTTTGGCCGTCGCCAACAACCAGCTGTGGGACCAGAACGCCGGCGTCGACGGCACCGCCGCGACCGGCAATCACTTCGGGGCCACGCTTGCAACGGGCGACTTCAACGGCGACGGCTTCTGTGATCTCGGCATCGGCATCCCGGACGAGGACCTCGGGACGATCGTGGCCGCGGGCGCCGTGCAGGTCCTGTACGGCTCCCCCTCCGGCCTCCGCGCCGCGAACAACCAGATCTGGGACCAGAACAAGCAGGGCGTGGAGGGCTTCGCGGCGGCGGGCGACCGTTTCGGGGCAGCGCTCGCGGCCGGTGACTTCGATCACGACGGCTTTGCCGACCTCGCGATCGGCGTACCGAGGCACGACGTCGGGAACGCGGCGGATGCGGGCGCCGTCAACGTCCTCTACGGCGGGCCGACGGGACTGTCCGACGCGGGAAATCAGCTCTGGAGCCAGAGAAGCGTCAGCGTGCAAGGGCTCGCCGAGCGGGGCGATCACTTCGGCGCGGCGCTGGCGGCGGGCGACTTCGACCACGATGCTTCCGCCGACCTCGGCGCCCCGATCGTCGGGTTCACGAGCGAGGGAGACGGCCTGATCGCAGTCGTCACGAAGCAGGACGGCAACAAGGGCCCGTCATTGGGATATTCACTCGCCACCTGCGACTTCAACGGCGATGGGTTCGCGGACCTCGCCATCGGCGTGCCGAACGAGGACGTCGGTGCCGCCGTCGATGCTGGCGCGGTGCGTGTCGTCTACGGGTCGCCGCAGGGTTTGGCCGTCGCCAACAACCAGCTGTGGGACCAGAACGCCGGCGTCGACGGCACCGCCGCGACCGGCAATCACTTCGGGGCCACGCTTGCAACGGGCGACTTCAACGGCGACGGCTTCTGTGATCTCGGCATCGGCATCCCGGACGAGGACCTCGGGACGATCGTGGCCGCGGGCGCCGTGCAGGTCCTGTACGGCTCCCCCTCCGGCCTCCGCGCCGCGAACAACCAGATCTGGGACCAGAACAAGCAGGGCGTGGAGGGCTTCGCGGCGGCGGGCGACCGTTTCGGGGCAGCGCTCGCGGCCGGTGACTTCGACCACGACGGCTTTGCCGACCTCGCGATCGGCGTACCGGGGCACGACGTCGGGAACGCGGCGGATGCGGGCGCCGTCAACGTCCTCTACGGCGGGCCGACGGGACTGTCCGACGCGGGAAATCAGCTCTGGAGCCAGAGAAGCGTCAGCGTGCAAGGGCTCGCCGAGCGGGGCGATCACTTCGGCGCGGCGCTGGCGGCGGGCGACTTCGACCACGATGGCTTCGCCGACCTCGCCATCGGTGTGCCCGACGAGGACCTCGGCAGCATCGTCGATGCCGGCGCGGTCAACGTGCTCTTCGGCGGCCCGCGCGGCATCTCCGCCCTACGCAACCAGTTCTGGAACCAGAGCCGCAACCTGCAGGGTGCTGCCGAGCGGGGCGACCACTTCGGTGCGGCGCTGGCGGCGGGCGACTTCAACAGCGACGGCTTCGTCGATCTGGCCGTCGGGGTGCCGCGCGAAGACGTCGGGCCCGTCGTGGACGCGGGTGCGGTGAACGTGCTCTACGGCACGCGGCATGGGCTGACCTTCACCGGTACCCAGTTCTGGAACCAGAACCGGCCGGGCGTGCTGGACTTCTCGGACGCGCGCTCACGGCGGGGGACTTCGACGGCGACGGGTTTCCGGATCTGGCGATCGGCGTACCGGGCGACGACGTCGGCGACATCGTGGACGCGGGCGCGGTCGACGTCCTCCATGGCGGGCCGCACGGTCTGTCCGCGGCGAACAACCAATTCTGGACGCTGGACTCACCCGGCGTGGAGGGCGCCGCCGCGGCAGGTGACGCCTTCGGCGCGGCGCTAGCGGCCGATGACTTCAACGGGGACGGCTTCGCCGATCTGGCCATCGGGGTGCCCGGGAAGGACGTCGGCCCCATCGTCGATGCGGGTTCGGTGAACGTCCTGCACGGCGGGAGATCCGGGCTCTCGGCCGCGGGTAACCAGAGCTTCGACGCCGATCAGCTCCAGGCCGGGCCGCCGCCGGGCAGCACGACCTCGACGACGACGACCGGTGTCACCACGACGACCACCACGACGATGCCGGATAT
>VBLD01000254.1 GCA_005879205.1 Deltaproteobacteria bacterium | reverse complement strand
CACCCGAGCCAGATCGAGATCGCCAACGACGTGTACGCGCCGACGGAGCACGAGATCGCGCTCGCGCGGCGCATGTGCGAGGCCTACGAGGCGGCGTCGCAGGGCGGCGCCGGCGCGGCGGGCACGGGCGGCATCCTGGTGGACGCCGCCTCGGTGCGCATCTTCGAGGCCGTCCTGGAACGCGCCCGGCTCACCGGCCGGGCGTGACGCGGAGGAGCCCCATGCAGGAGCGGTACGAGCACTTCATCGGCGGCGCCTTCGCGCCACCCCGCGCCGGGCGCTACCTCGAGACGAGAAATCCCGCCACCGGCAAGCGGCTCGCCGAGATCGCCCGCGGCGACGAGGCCGACGTCGACGCCGCGGTGCAGGCGGCGGGCTCGGCTCTCCCCGGCTGGCGCGACCGGCGGCCGATCGAGCGCGGGCGGGTGCTCCTCGAGATCGCACGACGCATCCGGGAACGACAGCAGGAGATCGTCGCGCTCGAGGTGCTCGAGGCCGGCAAGCCCGCCTGGCAGGCGCCCTTCGAGGTGGAGGTCGCGGCGCAGTACTTCGAGCTGTACGGCGGCCTGGTGAACGCCCTCGGCGGCGAGACGATCGACCTCGGCCCCGGCTATCACTCCTACACGCGGCGCGAGCCCTTCGGGGTGGTCGGCGTCATCCTCCCGTGGAACGCGCCGATCAATCAGGCGGCGCGGGCCGCCGCTCCCGCGCTCGCCGCCGGGAACGTGGTGGTCGCAAAGCCGTCGGAGTTCACGTCGGCGAGCCTCCTCGAGCTCGCGTCGATGGCGATCGAGTGCGGTCTCCCGGCCGGCGCCCTCAACGTTGTGACCGGGACCGGACCGGAGGCGGGCGCGGCGCTCGTCGCCCACGGCGGGGTGCGCAAGGTGGCCTTCACGGGTTCCCTGCGCGCCGGCCGGGAGATCGCTCACATCGCGGCCGACCGCATCCTTCCCCTCACGCTCGAGCTCGGCGGGAAGTCGCCCAACCTGGTCTTCGCCGACGCCGACCTCGAGCAGGCCGTGCCCGGATCGCTCCGCGCCTTCGTCACCAACGCCGGCCAGATCTGCAGCGCCGGCACGCGGCTCCTCCTCGAGCGGGGGATTCACGACCGCTTCGTGACGGCGCTCGCCGAGGCGATGAAAGGCGTGCGGCCCGGCCAGATGATCGGGCCGATGACGACAGAGGCCCAGTACCGGAAAGTCCAGGAGTACTACGCGATCGCGAAGGCAGAGGGCGCCACCACGGCGGCGGGCGGTGCGCTGCCGGACGACCCGGCGCTCGCGGGGGGTTGGTTCGTCTTGCCGACCATCTATACCGGGGTGCGGAACGACATGCGCATCGCGCGCGAGGAGATCTTCGGCCCGGTCGTATCCGTGATGCCGTTCGCAGACGAGGACGAAGCGATCCGGACCGCCAACGACTCGCCCTACGGGCTCGCGGCCGGCATCTGGACCCGCGATCTGGCCCGCGCCCACCGCGTCGCAGCGCGGCTCGAGGCCGGACAGGTCTACGTGAACGAATGGATGGCGGGCGGGGTCGAGACCCCCTTCGGTGGCTACAAGCAGAGCGGCATCGGACGCGAGAAGGGCCTGGAGGCCCTGCATCATTACACGCAGCTGAAGTGCGTGACGATCAGGATCTGACGGCGTCTCCGGAACGATGGACTTCGGACTGACGGCAGAACAGGCGGCGCTGCGCGAGCGCGTCGAGACGTTCTGCAGCGCGCACTGTACGGAGGAGCACGCCGCCGCGCTCGATCGCGCGTCGCGCTACCCGGTGGAGCTGCATCGTGCGCTGGCCGAGTCGGGGCTGCTCGGCTGGTGTCTGCCGGCGGCGTACGGCGGGGCGGGCGGCAGCCCGATCGACGCCTGCATCATCAACGAGCGGCTCGGTCGGTGCAGCAGCGCGGCCACGAACCTGCTCTTCATCAACGGCGTCTCGGCGGCGCTCATCGCGCTCGCCGGGAGCGAGGCGCAGAAGGAGGAATACGTGCGCGGCGTGGCGGAAGGCCGGCTCCGCTTCGCCTTCGCGCTCACCGAGCCCGGCGCCGGCTCCGACGCCGCCGCGATCGACGGCGACGCGTACGTCATGCAGGGGACCAAGCTCTACACCACCGGAGCCCTGGACGCGGACTACATCCTGACCGTCGTGCGCACCCGGCCGGAGGGCAAGGCGAGCCGCGGCACGAGCTTGCTGATCGTGCCGCGCACCGCACCGGGGCTGGCCGTCGCCCCCCTCGAGAAGATCGCGGGTAACTGCATCGCCTCCTGCCGCGTCGAATACGACGGGGTGCGGGTCGACGCGGGTCAGCGCCTCGGGCCCGAGGACGGGGCATGGTCCATCCTCATGATCGGCGCCGGGCTCGAGCGGCTCACGGTCGCGGCCTCGTCCGTCGGCCTGGCGCGGGCGGTGCTCGAGGAGGTCACCGCCCACGTGACCACCCGAGAGCAGTTCGGCCAGCCGGTGTCTCGCTTCCAGGCGGTTCAGCACCAGCTCGCCGACATCGCGACCGAGATCGACGCGATGGAGCTCCTCACCTACCGCGCGGCATGGATGGCCGCGCAGGGAATGGCCCGCCCGAAGGAGATCAGCATGGCCAAGCTCTACTGCAGCGAGCGGCTGAGCGAGATCGTGCTGCGCGGGATGCGACTCCTCGGCGGCGGTGCCTACTTCACCGAGACGCCGATGCCGCGCCGGGTGCGCGAGGCGATGCTCGCGCTCTACGCCGGCGGCACCGTCGAGATCCAGCGCAACACGATCGCGAAGAGTCTCGGGCTATGACGCGCAGGGAGGTCTCGTGACATGAGCGACAAGTCGAAAGCCATCGTGGTCGGCGTGGGACCCCGCGTCGGGCTCGGCGGAGCTCTGTGCGAGCGGTTCGCGCGCGAAGGTCTCCACGTCTTCGTGGCCGGGAGGACTCCGGAGAAGGTGGAAGCGGTGGTCATGGCGATTCGCAACGGCGGAGGCCGGGCCACCGGGGTCGTCGTGGACACGACGAGAGAGCAGGGTGTGATCGCGCTCTTCGATCGCGCCGAGAAGAGCGCCGAAGGCGTCCTCGATCTCGTCGTCTACAACGCCGGCAACGCCGCGCTGGGACAGGTCCACGACATGGAGGCGAGCTTCTTCGAGGAGGTCTGGCGCGTCGGATGCCTCGGCGGCTTCCTGGTCGGCCGCGAGGCCGTGCGGAGGATGCTGCCGCGGGGCCGCGGAACCGTGCTGTTCACGGGCGCCACGGCGTCGCTGCGCGGGAAGCCGAACACGACCGCCTTCGCGGCGGCCAAGGCGGGGCTGCGCTCGCTGGCGCAGTCGATGGCGCGCGCCTACGGTCCGCAGGGAATCCACGTGGCGCACGTGATCATCGACGGCGGCATCGCCGGCGACAAGATCGTCAAGGGCATTCCCCAGTTCGCGCAGGCGATGGGCGAGGATGGCCTGGTCAGCCTCACGGGCCTCGCCGATGCCTACTGGTACCTGTACCGGCAGCCCAGGGCCGCCTGGACCCACGAGCTCGACCTCAGGACCTTCAAGGAGTCGTTCTAGGAGGGTCGGTCGCGGAGGCAGCCGGCTCGACGCAGGATGCTCTCGAGGCGCTCGCGCCCCTCGGGCGCCGTCTCGCAGGGCGCGACGCAGGCGTCGTCGAAGGTGCCGCTCTGCCACTGTTGGCGGTAGCACTCCTCGAGGAATGCATCGTGCCGGCGCGTGCCACAGGGTGTGGCCTCCCACCGGACGCGGTGCTCGATCCACAGCGCCCTGTCGTTGTTGCAGAGCTCGACCATGTGCATGCCGCAGAGCGCGCTGCACGATGGCTCCCCCTCCGGCGAGGGCAGCGCGCTCTCCTGGGGCGTCGCCGACTTGGGCGCCTCCGGTGCGGCGGTATTGCGAGCGAGGTCGCGCGCGGCGCGGCGGTCGACGTTTCGTCGCATGGCGTCGAGCGCGGCGGACTGCAGATTCTTGAAGGTCGGACCCGTTCCGAGCCGCGCCTCTGCCACGGACAGTGCGAGCAGCGGACAACCCGCGGCGAGGAGTCGCCGGCCGTAGGCCTCCCACTCGGGTGCACGAGGGGGTGGTAGCGCGCGGAGCGCGTCGGCGACGATGGCCGGGAGGTCGAGGAGAGTCGCCGGAGCGCCGGGTTCGAGGCACGTCGCGCGTTGCTCGACGCCCACCTGCGGCGCAGTCGGGCTGCGTAAGAAGAGCGATAGCGCGATGTTGCCGGTGACCGATTCTTCTCGCACCGCCTGCGGCTCCCCGCCGCGGAGCGCGGCAAGGACCTTCCCCAGGCCACGGGGGCAGGCCGCCGGCGACCGCAGGTCCGCAGGCGTGACCGGCCGTGTGTGCGCCGCAGCGTCGAGCGTCACGCGGTACACGGCGTCCGTGCTGCTCGCGAGCGCCGCGAGCACGGCCGTCTCGGCCGCGCAGCGGGGCTCCCGCCAGTCGTAGCCAGCGAGCTCGCGATTCTCCTTGGCGAGCTTGGCTGCAAGACCGCGCCGGCGATCGCCGTCTCGCTCCGTCGGGTCGACGAGCAGGACCGGGCGTCCAGAGATCTGCTCCACCGCCTTCCCGATCCGCTCTCGCATCCCCGGCCGCGCGAAGGCCGAGCCCTCGGTGACGAGAGCCACCGGCGCGACGGGAGGCGCCGCTGTCGAGCGCCCCGGGGGGCGCAGGCCGCAGCCTGCACCTGGCGACAGGCCGAGCGCGGCAGCGAGCAGGAGACGGGACACGGGTCGCACGGTGTCTCGGAGGCTACGGCAAGAACTATGCCCTTCGGTGCCACGCAGAGCCGTGAATTCACGCACTTGCCCCGTCACTGTAATGGCGCTTCGACAGGATGATGACGTGGCCCGGACGAGCCCGCGTGGGTGGTTGGCCGCATGGAAGGGAATGGCCATTGCTGCAGACTCCGCGATCTCATGAGGCTGCGGCCGCCCGCCGGATTCGCTGCGCGGCTCGCCGTCGCGACGTCGGTTCTCGTGGTGGTCGTCTGCATCGCGCAGAGCTGGCTGCTCGCGCGGCACGACCTCGACCACGTCCGCGGCTATCTCGCCGACCGCGGGCGCTCGCTCGCGGAGCAGGTCGCACGGGAGGCGGCGCACGCTCTCGCACAAGGCGACGTCGACGGCGTGCAGCGTCTGGTGGACCAGGCGCGGTCGACGAGCGGCGTCATCTACGCCCGGGTGCTCGACCCCCGGGGGCTGCTGCTCGCCGCCGCGGGCCAGCGGCCCGCGACCGCCGCGCGCGCCACCAAAGGCGTCGACCGCAACGCGCCGAGCGAGCTCGGGGCCGAAGTGTGGGAGTTCCGGGCGGCGATCGTGCGTGCCGGTCGGGCGACTCCTCCAGCCGCGCTCGGTACTGCCGCGGTCGGCATCTCGCTCGAGCCGCTCCACGGGTTGCAACGCCGGCGGCTCACGATGGCGACCGTCTTCGCCGCCCTCTCTGCCCTGATCGGCGTCCTCGGGGCGGGACTCCTCGCGCGCGCCATGACGCGTCCGCTCCGGGCGCTCGTCGATGCTACGGATCGGATCAGCCGGGGCGACTTCGCGGCGCGGGTCGCGGCGGGGAACCGCGACGAAGTCGGCCGCCTCGCCGGCTCCTTCAACGCGATGGCGGAGAGCCTCGCCCGGAGTCGCGACGCGCTCGAGGAGAAGGTGCGTGAGCTGGAGCGGGCGAACCACCTGAAGTCGGAGTTCCTGGCCACCGTCTCGCACGAGCTCCGCACGCCGCTCAACGTGATCCTCGGCTACACCGAGATGCTCGCCGAGGGCGCCGGCGGGACCGTGACCCCGGCGCAGGCGGAGATGATCGGCACCATCGACCGCTACTCGCGCAACCAGCTCGAGCTCATCACGAGCGTCCTCGACTTCACCCGCCTGAGCTCGGGCAAGGCCTCGCTCAGCGTCGAGCGCTTCGCGCTCGCGCCGCTCCTCGCCGAGATCCAGGCGCTGCAAAGCGCTCGCCTGCGCAGCCCCGACGTCGCGCTGACCGTGACCGTGGACCCGGAAGTCGCCGAAATCGAGACGGACCGCGTGAAGCTCCAGGAGATCGTTCGCAACTTGGTGGACAATGCCGTCAAGTTCACCGAGGTGGGCAGGATAGCCGTGCGCGCACACCTCGCCGAGCCCGGGTGGGTGGCTGTCGACGTGGCGGATTCGGGGCCCGGCATTCCGGCCGAGGAGGTGGAAGACATCTTCGATGCCTTCCACCAGCTCGGAGCGAGCAGCACGCGCGGCACGGGCGGCGTCGGCCTCGGGCTGAGCATCGTACGGCAGCTCGCCGAGGCGCTCGGCGGCCGCGTGTCGGTCACCAGCCGGCTCGGCGAAGGCTCGC
>VBLD01000261.1 GCA_005879205.1 Deltaproteobacteria bacterium | reverse complement strand
CGTCGCCGTTCACCCAGTCGAGCGCGTCGGGCCGGTCGAACCACGGCACCAGGTTCGGCTGGCGCCTCCACGTCGGCGCGGAGCCGTACAGCAGACGCCGGGCGCGGCCCTCGATCCCGGACCGCACGCGTAGAAGTTTGGTGCGCACGCCGTACGGAAGGATGACCGGCACGCGGCGACCCTGTTACACGACGCCCGGGCCGCGGGCAACCGCGTTGCGCCCAAATGTGGCGCTAGACCGCCCGGCAGACCAGGCAGACCGACCGTCGATGGAGATACCGCTCGCGCACCTCGAAGCCCGCCGCCCGCAGCATCGCCTCCACGGCACTCGCCGTGAGCCCCCAGAACCAGTTCGCGTAGCTCTGATCGCGGGCGAACTCGGTGTCGAGCCCGATCTTCACGTCGGCGCTCCGGTAGGTGAGCGCCCGTCGCCTCCGCTCGTCGAGGTACGGCAGGAAGACGGCAGTCTGCGGCTGCCGTTGCTCCGGGATCGTCGCCGAGCCGAGGATCAGCGTCTCGCCGCAGATCCGACGCAGCTGCTCGAGGGTGAGGAGCGGATTCGGGACGTGATAGAGCACGCCGGCGCAGAAGACGACGTCCGCCTTGCCAAGCACCGCGGTCGTCGAGGCGTCGTTGATGTCGCCCTGGACGAAGCGCACGGCGCCGTTCGACGCCAGGTTCCGGGTCACGAACTCCGGGCTCGGCGACATCAGGTCGACCCCCGTCACCGCGGTGGCGCCGCTCTCGACCGCGTGAAAGGCGTACGCCCCGTGCACGCTCCACATGCAGCCGACGTCGATGAAGGTCCGGCCCGGGGCGTGGGCGGCGATGAGCGCGCGGTATCGATCGGGGACCGTCGGCCGCAGGCCGAGGAGCCGGCGGAGCCTGCTCGCGGTCGCGCTCATTCGACGTAGCCCAGCGCGCGGAGCTGCTCGAGGCGCTCGCGCGGAATCGGCGCCGGGCGCGCCACCGCCACGCCGTCTGCGTGGCGGGCGGCCACCCAGGCGTCGAGCCCGTCCCCGAGCGCCGCGGCGACCTCTGCGTGCGACGCGACCACGTTGTCGGCCTCGCCGGGATCGGCGCCGAGATCGTAGAGCTCGGTGGTGCCCGTCTGCCGCGAGAAGGCGTCGTTGTAGTAGAAGCTCTGCAAGGACCGGATGAGCTTCCAGCGGTCGCTGAGGATCATGATCTGCAGACCGCGCATGGCTTCGGAGACCACGGGTGGCGCCTTCCCGTCCGCGTCGAAGAGGTCGCGACCTTCCATCGCCGCCGGCGGCGCGAGCCCGGCGAGGCGGAGGACCGTCGGCGCGATGTCGAGGCTGCGCACCGGCTCCGGGTAGCGGCGCGGCGGAATGCGGCCGGGCGCCCAGACGACGAGGGGCACGTGCAGGTTCGGCTCGTGCAGGCCGAAGTGATCGAAGTAGATGCCGTGCTCCCCGAGCGACTCGCCGTGGTCGGCGGTGATTACCAGCACCGTCCGGTCGGCGAGGCCGAGGTCGCGGAGGCCGTCGCGCAGCCGTCCGACCTCGCGGTCGACGTACGACACCTCGCCCGCATACTGCGCCAGCGGGAAGCGAAGGTCGCGGACGCCGGTCAGCCAGTCGGCCAGGTTCCGCTTCAGCGGCAGGCCGTGCAGCAGGAAGCTGCGGAGCCGGCGCAGCCGGGGGCCGAGGGTCTCGCCGTCGCCGTAGCGCCCCAGATCCACGGGATCGAGGATCAGCGCGCGTACCTGCCGGCTGCTCAGCCCCAGCTCCTGCTTGAGCGCGTGCACCTCAGACGCCCGCTCCCCGAGGCGGCGCCGCACGCCCGCGACCTCGTAGAAGAACCAGTTGAGCGTCACGCCGGCCATCGAGGTGTGGCGCGGATCGTAGGGATCGTCCCGGTAGTAGGCGCGGTCGAACCGACCCGGCGGCGTGTACGGCATGTGGGGATCCCAGTAATGGATCCAGACGAAGAAAGGATCCCGGCACGCGCCGCGGAGCCAGCGAAGGACGTTGCGGTTCGTCTCCTCGGCGCGGTACGGAACGGCGATGTTCCAGGGGGCCTTGTACACCTCGAGGCCGGTCAGCGCCGGCCCGAGCGGCCCCTCGGGTCCCACGTGCTTCGCGCCGACGAACGCCGCCGTCCGGTATCCCGCGTGCGCGAAGACGCCGGGCAGCGCGTCAACGTGGCGTCGGAGCGTCCAGCCGTTGTCGAGCACGCCGTGCTCGGCGGGCGGGAGCGAGGTGAGGATGGTCAGGTGCGACGGCACGGTCAGGTGCGCCTGGGAGTAGCAGCGCTCGAAGAGGGCGCCCTCGGCGGCCAGCCGATCCAGCTCGGGCGTGCGGACGGTCCGGTTGCCGTAGCAGCCGAGATGGTCGGCGCGGAGCGTGTCGATGGTGACGAGCACGACGTTGGTTCGCGCCTGACCCGCGCGGGGGGCACAGTCCGGACGGCACGCCGCCGCCGCGAGCACGATCATCGCGGCCGCCCGTGCCAGACGCGGCTTCGGGGTCACCGCCCGCCGCCGTATCGCCGCGCCCCCTCGCGCACCCCGCGGGCGTACCAGAAGGTCCGCGCGACCGCGTAGCTCGGCAGCCGGGCGAGGGCGGGGAGGGCGCCGGAGCGCGCCAGCGTGCCGGCCAGGCGCATGAAGGCCCCGACCCGTCCGAAGAGTACGCCGCCGACCGTGTCGCCACCCCAGGGGAGCTCGACGCCGCGCCGGCGGGCGTACTCCACCGCGAGGCCGTTGATGTAGAAGCGGAAGCGCCACTCGCGAAACGTCATGGGGTGGCTGTGGGCGACGGCCGCGGCCGGGACGTAGACGATGCGCTCGGCCGGTCCCACGCCGCATGCCCAGAGGTGGTCCTCGGCGGCCGGAATGTCCTCGTCGAAGGGACGCGCGAGGACGGCCGCCCGTCGGAGCGCGCCGTTCGCGTTCGAGAACGTGACGCGCGCCGGAGGTGCGGGCGGGAAGTTCCGCTCCATCGCGATCGCCTCGATCGGATTGACGCCGGGCACCGGAACCTGGCGCCCGAACGTCGCCACCACCCCGGCGTCGGCGAACGGCGCGGTGAGCGCCGCGAGCCAGTCACGCGTGAGCGGCCGGCAGTGGGCGGAGAGGTGGACCAGCACCTCGCCACCGGCGAGCGCCGCGCCGCGATTGAGCGCCCGTCCGAAGCTGAACGAGCCGGGCGGAAGGCGCTCGACACGGACCGGATGGCGCGCGAGGAGGTCGAGCGTGCCGTCGCGCGACCCGGAGTCGAGGGCGAGCACCTCGAAGGCCGGCGCCCCGCTCTGCGCGAGCACCGCCTCGAGGACCGATCCCAGGTGGGCCGCCTCGTCGCGGCAGCGGATGACCACCGAGACGGCGGGCGTCATGCCGCGGGCGCCCGCCGGACGAGCGCGCGCAGCCGCAGGAGCGCCCGCACCGCGGGGTGGTCGTAGATGCGCTCAAGCATGATGCCCGCCGACGACATGCGCTCGTACATCCCGGCCAGCGCCTCCTCGAGGTTCGCCTCGTAGAGGCCGCGGTGCTTCT
>VBLD01000260.1:2781-10385 GCA_005879205.1 Deltaproteobacteria bacterium | reverse complement strand
CATGAGGACGAGGCGCCGGCCGGTCCAGAGCGTGGTCATCATGTTGGTCGCGCCGGCGATGTGGTAGAGCGGCACGCAGAGGAGCGCCGCGCCGCGCGGCGTGCCGTCCGCCAGCTCGACGTTGGCGGTGACGTAGGCGGTGAAGTCGCCGAAGGTGAGCATCACGCCCTTCGGCAGCGCGGTCGTGCCGCTCGTGTACATGAGGATGGTGACGTCGTCGTCCTCGACGTCGGCCTCCGAGGCGTGCTCCCCCGCCGCCACGACCAGCTCCTCGTAGCCTGCCAACCGCCCGGCCGGGCGGTCGAGCCCGACGACCGTCCGGAGCTCGGGAAGCCCGCTCCGGAGCGCCTCGTGGTGCTCGAGGTAGCGCGCGCCGACGAGCACCACCTCGGCCCCGCCCGCGCGCAGGGCGCTTGGCGCGGTAGTTGAGCGGGATGAAGACCGCACCGAGCATGGCGGCCGCGTAGTACGCCTCGACGTAGCGATGAGAATTGGTGTCGAGGGCGGCAACCCGGGTGCCGCGGCCCACGCCGAGGCGCGCGAGCGCCGAGGCGAATCGTCGCACGCGCGCGAGCGTCTCGGCGTAGGTGAACCGGCGGCCTTCGCTCACGACCGCTTCCTGCTCCGGCACGATCTCGGCCGGGATCGCGAGGAAGCCGAGGGTGTTCATCGGCGGGCTTCTAGCGCGGCGGCGAGCCGCCGCTCAAGTGGATGGATCGCGGCGGCGAGCCGCCGCTCGAGACCGATGCCCTCGGCGAGCGTCAGGTCGTGCGCCGCGCGGACGCTCCGCCGCGTGGCCGCGACCAGCGACGGCTCGAGGCCGGTCATCCGGTGCGCGAGCGCCAGGGCGGCCGGCTCGAGTCGCCGCCGCGGGACGACACGGAGAACGATCCCCGCGTCGAGTGCGCCGCGGGCGTCGAGCCACCGTCCGGTCAGGACGAGGTCGAGCGCCCGGGCGACACCGACACGCCTCGGGAGCGTCTGGGTGCCCCCGACGCCCGGGATCATGCCGAGGCCCGTTTCGGGCAACGCGAATCGGGCGCCGTCGGCCGCGAGGCAGAAGTCGCAGAGGAGCGCCATCTCCATTCCGCCCCCGACCGCGAAGCCATGGACGGCAGCGATCGTCGCTCCCCGTAGTGAAAGGAGACGACCCCACACGTCGCGACGCCAGCGGACCATCCGGGCGATGAGTGGCGAGGGGGCAGTCCCGAACTCGCTCACGTCGCCCCCGGTCGAGAAGGCGCGGCCGCGGCCGCGCAACACGAGGGCGCGGACGTCCGGGTCCTGGTCGGCCGCGCCGAGGACCTCGTACAGGTCGTCGCGCATGGCGACGTTGTAGGCGTTCAGCTTCTCGGGCCGATCGAGCGTCACGACGCCGATCGCTCCGCGCTTCTCGTAGCGGAGCGTCGCGAAGGGTCTCACGCGCGCCACGCGGGCCTGCCGCCGACGAGTGTCAGCAGGACGCGCGTGTCGGCGACCTCGTCGGGAGGAGCGCGCAACGGGTCCGGCTCGACGACGATCAGGTCGGCGGGGCCGCCCTCGACGAGGCGGCCGAGTGCCGGCGCGCGCAGCGACTGCGCGGCGCCGGTGGTGAAGAGGGCGAGCGCGTCCGCCGCGCCCAGTCGCTCGCCGGTGGAGAGCACGTGGCCGCCGGCCGTCCGCCGCGACCGCGCCGCAGCGAGGCCCACCCACGGGCTCGCGGGCACGATGGGCGCGTCGGAAGCGCCGGCGAGGGTCACCCCCGCCGCGGCGAGGCTCCGGGCACGGTAGAGCCAGCGACGCGCCGGCCCCGAGGTCTCCGCCCGATAGGCATCGCCTCGCCAGTGGACGAAGGCGGGATTGGTCACCACCACGAGATCGAGGGCCGCAATCGTCGCCACCATCGGGGGCGGACACTCCGCGACGTGCTCGAGGCGGTGCCGGCGGCCGACGCGGTAGCGGGCCGGCAGCGCCGCGAAGGCGGCGACCGTCGCGACGAGGGTCGCGGCGCCGAGGCAATGGACGGCCACCTGCGCGCCCGACCGCGCGGCTGCCGCGATCCGCCGGGCGAGCGTCGAGGGCCCGGGCCGGAGACCGCGGGAGCCTTCCTCCACCATGATCTTGACTGGCCCGGGGAAGAGCATGCCGCCCCCTCGCCAGGGCGACGATCCGACCGGCCGCATCGCGAAGACACGCAGCGGGAAGCTTCCCGCAGCCATCAGCTGCCGCAGCGGCGCCAACCCCTGGTACGTCCGGGGAGTAGCGTCGGCGATCGTCGTGAGACCCATCGCCGCCAGCCGGCGCCCGCTGGCGACGAGGCCCTCGGCGAGGATGGCGCGCGGGACTGGCCCGACCAGCCGCGACAGCGCGTTCTCGGCGCCCCCGACCAGGCCGGCCCGAGGGTCGCATCCCTCCACCCGGCCGAGCAGGGTGAGCGCCCGCCGGTTCAGCACCGAGGCGTGCCGCGTGCGGTGACGCAGCCGTACCGGATGACGTGGGGCGGCCGCCTCGAGCTCGGTGGCCGTCGGGAGGCGGCCGAGCCGCCGCTCGTCGAGCCCCTCGCCGCGCAGCCATTCCCCGGCCGGCAGGTTCCGAGCTCGCGCCCGCAGCGCGGCGAGCAGATCGGCGACGTCCCGGATCGCCGGCGCCGCGCAATCGAGGTTCACGGCGCTCGCCGCCAGCGCGTAGAGGTGCAGATGCGGGTCGACGAGACCGGGAAGGACCCGGCGAGCGGCTCGACCTCGGCCCGCGTCCCGATCGCCACCACCCGCCCGCCGGCGACGGCGAGCGCCGCGGCCCGAGGACGACCCGCGTCGAGCGTCGCCACCCGCGCGTTCTCGAGCAACCAGTCGGCGGCGGTCAGTCGGACGACGGAAGCGGCTTGGCTTCCTTCAGCTTCATCTCGTGACCGCAGCACGTGAGGGCGCCCTGACCCGGCTTGTTGCAGAGGGCCTCCGTCCCGCAGGTATCGCAGAGGTACCGCTTGCCGAGCTGCATCGCCATGGGGCTCCCGTACCAGAAAGCGGCAGGACGGGGAAGGTGGACGCTCAGGCGAGCGGGAGCACCGCCACCCGGGCGAGCGTCACCGCATGACCGTGCTGCACGCGCAGCGCGGTGCCGGGGTCCCAGTGCTCGCGGCGCACGAACCCGAGCGCCGCCGGCGCGTCCAGACCGAAGGAGTACGCGACCGTCGTGAGCCGGCCGACGTCCTTCCCGTCCTGGACGAGGGGCGCCTCGGCCGGCGGTACGGGTCCTTCGATCAGCAGGCCGACCAGCTTCCGGTTCACGTGACCGCGCGCCGTCCCCCGGGCGACGACCTCCTGGCCGAGGTAGCAGCCCTTGGTCGCGCTCAGCGCTTCCTCGACTGGGACCTCGAGAGCGAGCGTCGTCAGGTCCATGTCGAGGCCGATCCGCGGCACCCCGACCTCCACCCGCCGCCCTTCGAGCGCCTGCATGCCGCACGGTCGCGCCCCGCGCGCGACGAGGGCATCCCACAGCGCCGGCGCGCGCTCGGCGCCAACGTGGAAGACGAAACCGGGTCCGCCGACCTCGCTCGCCCGCATCACGTGCACCGGCACACCGGCGACCTCCGTCTCGCGGTGCGCGTAGGGCCCGAGCCCCTGCCCGAGGAGGCGCTCGGCGCCCGGCCCCTCGAGGCCGACGAGCGCGACCGGCGGCTCGGGGGGACGGAGCTCGACCTCGTCGGCGACGATGAGCCGCTCGAGCGCCTCGACCAGGGCGTCGCGTACCCGGACGTCGACGTCGAGCAGGAGGGTCTCGTCGGTCGCCGCCACGCGGACGTCGGCGACGACCCGGCCCTGGATGGTGAGCAGCAGTGCGGGACAGCCCTCCCCCGGGCGGAGCGCCGCCACGTCGTTGCTGAGCATGCCCTGGAGGAACGTCGCGCGGTCGGCCCCGCTGGCACGGACGACCGTGCGAAAGCCGAGGTCGATGAGCGCCACGCCCTCGCGCAACGCGCGGTACTCGGCGGCCGCGTCGCCGAAGTGTCGCGGCAGGACGACGCCACGGTCGTCCGCGTGCGTGGCGCCGCGGGCCGCCAGGTGTGTGTGGAGCGCGGTCTCGAGCATGCTCGCCGGACGACCTTGCGCCGCCGGCCCCGTGTTGACAAGGGGGCGCCGCTGACCGAAGGGGGGCCATGGCGTACGAGGACATCCTCCACGAGACGCGCGACGGCGTCGCCTGGATCACGATCAACCGGCCAGCGGTTCGGAATGCCTTCCGCACGCTCACGGTCGACGAGCTGATCCGCGCCTTCCGCGCCGCGTGGGCCGACCGCTCGGTCGGCGTCGTCGTCCTCACCGGCGCCGGGGACAAGGCGTTCTCTGCCGGCGGCGATCAGCGCGAGCGCGGCACCGGCGGCTACGGCGGGGCGGGCGGCATCGGCATGGACGTGCACGGGCTGCACGGCGCGATCCGTGGCATCCCGAAGCCCGTCATCGCCATGGTGAACGGCTTCGCGATCGGCGGCGGACACGTGCTCCACGTCCTCTGCGATCTCTCGATCGCGGCCGACACGGCGGTCTTCGGCCAGGTCGGACCGCGCGTCGGCAGCGTCGACCCGGGGTTCGGCACGGCGTACCTGGCACGGATCGTCGGCGAGAAGAAGGCGCGGGAGATCTGGTATCTCTGCCGGCAGTACACCGCGCAGGAGGCGCTCGCGATGGGTCTCGTCAACGCCGTCGTGCCGGCCGCAGAGCTGCGCGCCGAGACCGAGCGATGGTGCCGCGAGCTGCTCGAGAAGAGCCCGACCGCGCTCCGGCTGGCCAAGCAGTCATTCAACGCCGACACCGAGCAGCTCGCGGGCATCACCGAGCTCGGCTTCAGCGCGCTCGAGCTCTACTACGGGACCGAGGAGGCCGAGGAGGGTCGCAAGGCCTTCCTCGAGAAGCGGCCCCCGCGGTTCCGACGGTCGTAGCAGGGGACGTCATGCACACGCGACGGCTCGGCGGCCTCGAGGTGTCCGCGATCGGGCTCGGCTGCATGGGCATGAGCGAGTTCTACGGACCCACCGACGAGGCGGAGGCGATCGCCACCATCCATCGGGCACTCGAGCTCGGCGTGATGCTCCTCGACACGGCGGACATGTACGGCCCGTACACCAACGAGGAGCTCGTCGGGCGCGCGATCCGCGGCCGGCGCGACCGGGTGGCGCTGGCCACCAAGTGCGGCATCGTACGCGACCCGAACGCCCGCTCGCTGCGTGGTCTCGACGGCAGCCCTGCGTACATCCGTGCCGCATGCGACGGCAGCCTCCGCCGCCTCGGCGTCGACCACGTCGACCTCTACCAGCTCCATCGGGCCGATCCGAAGGTGCCGATCGAGGAGAGCGTCGGCGCGATGGCGAAGCTCGTGCGTGACGGCAAGACGCAGTTCATCGGGCTCTCGGAGGTCGGTCCCGAGACGCTCCGCCGCGCGGCCCGCGTGCACCCGATCGCGACGCTGCAGACCGAGTACTCGCTGCTGACGCGCGACGTCGAGCCGGAGGTGCTGCCCGCGTGCCGCGCGCTGGGGGTGGGCTTTCTCGCCTACAGCCCGCTCGGGCGAGGGCTGCTCACGGGCCGCTACCGGTCCCGGGCCGATTTCGCGGAGGGCGACTTCCGCCTCACCAACCCGCGCTTCGCCGAGGGCGCGCTCGAGGCGAACGTGCAGCTCGCGGTGGCGGTGGCCGATCTCGCCCACGAGAAGGGATGCACGCCCGCGCAGCTCGCCCTCGCCTGGCTGCTCGCGCAGGGTGACGACATCGTTCCGATTCCGGGGACCAGGAGCCGCAGGCGTCTGGAGGAGAACGCCGGCGCCGGCGACGTCGCCCTCGCCCGGGCCGACCTCGCGCGGCTGGACGCCGCCGTGCCGAAGGGCGCGGCCGCGGGCGACCGCTATCAGCCCTACGCGCGCCCGCGCTGGGAGTGACGCTAGACGGCGACCAGGACGGCGCCGCCCTCGAGCTTTACCTCGTAGCGGTCCACGCCCTCGCTCTCGTCCATGATGTTGCGGCCGGTGGTGACGTTGTACTGCCAGCCGTGCCAGGGACAGGTGACGGTCGTGCCGTCGAGCTCCCCCTCGCCGAGCGGGCCGCCGCGGTGGAGGCACGTGTTGTCCATCGCGTGGAAGACACCGCCGACGTTAAACAGCGCGATCTCCTTCCCGTTCACGGTGACGCACCTGCCCGTGCCCGGCGCCACCTCGCCGACGTCGGCGACCTTCACGAAGTTGGCCATGCGCGGGCTTCTGGCACGGGCCCCCCGAAGGGTCAAGACGACAGCGCCGCCGCCACCGGCGGCGCCGCGGCGAACCGGTCGAGCCAGTCGCGGACGGTGGGAACCTCGTCGAGGAGCCGCGCCTCTGCGTAACGCCGCATCCAGCTGAGCTGTGCGAAGGCGGCGACGTCGGCCAGGGTGGGCGAGCGTCCGAGGAGATACGGGCGATCGGCGAGGAGCGCGGCGAGCACGCCGAGGTTCTCCCGCATGCGCGCTTCGAGTCCGCCGAGCGCCGCCGCCGTGTAACCCCACGCGGCGTATCGCCGGCGGACGTTGCGGACCACGGCCCAGCCGACCACCGGCCCGAGTGCGCCCGCCGCCAGCTCGCTCACCGTGTTGGCCAGCGCCGCGCGGCGGTTCTCCGGGTTCAGCCACTTGAAGGCGCCGACGATGAAGTACAGCGCCTCGTCGGCCCACTCCTCGACCAGGAGACAGTAGGCGCGCGCCTCCGGATCGGCCGGGATGAGGGCCGGATCCGGGTAGTGGTCCTCGACCCAGCGCGCGATGGTGCTCGAATCGGCGATCACGTCGGCCCCGTGCACCAGCACCGGGACCTTGCCGAGCGGGTTCAAGCGACGCAGCTCGCGGCGCCGGCCGACCGTCAGCGTCACCGTGCGGTACGGCACGCCCTTCAGGTGGAGGCAGATGCGCGCCTTCATGCAGAAGGGCGAATCGGTCAGGTCGTAGAGCAGATGCTCGTCGCGCATGCGGCGCTCGCGCGCCGCTAGCCGCGAAGCGCCGCGCGCAACTCGCGAGCGAGCGTCTCCACCGTGCCACGGGTGCCGCCGGCCTGCTTCTGGCGCCACTCGCTCTCGGTCTCGAAGCGGCCGTCGCCGACGAGCTCCGCCCACGGCGCAACCACCCGGCCGATGGCGTGCGCGTCGAGCACCTCGCCGCCGGTCTTGCGGACGGCGTTCAGCACGTCGGGCACGACGCGCAGGAAGGCGCGGAGCGCCGTGCCGGTCTTGATGCTGTACTTGCGACCCGCCCAGGCCCGCGGAAAGACGCGCGCGATCTGCTTGAAGTAGTTCAGGAAGAAACGCTGCGCCGCATCGCGGAAGCGATCGGATTGCCGGCCGCCGAGCGCGTCGAGCGCCGTGAAGATGCCCTTCAGCTCCTCGGCGAGCGGCGCCTGCGCCACCCGGCCCCGTCCGACGCCGAACAGCTTGATCTCGCCGCGCAGGGGCGACTCCGCGTGCTCGTTGAGCGCGCGGATGATGTCGTGACTCGCCGCCAGCTCGGCGTCCGGGTAGAGGCGCCGGCCGGCCAGGCTGATCAGGTGCGAGGGATTCAGCTTGGTGTGCTTGGCGTTGATCGTGACGAAGAGCTCGACCACCTGGTCGGGGGTGA
>VBLD01000260.1:0-2732 GCA_005879205.1 Deltaproteobacteria bacterium | reverse complement strand
GCAGCCGGTGCTGGCCGTCGAGCGCGCGGAGCACGCCCTCCTCACCGGGGATCTCCAGCACGCCCAGCACCCGGTGGGTGCTCGTCGGCGTGAACTCGAGCCGCCGGTCGGCCACCAGCAGCACCGCGCCGGGGATGGCGGGGAGGTTTCCGACGTCGGAGCACTGGAGGTAGTACTCGACCAGGTCCGCGATCTTCTTACGGATGACCGGCCGCTGGTAGGCTTCGGCGCTCGCCGCGATGCGCCTCTCGAGCAGCTCCCAATTGACGCGCGACGGCTTCGCCTTGCGCTTGCCGTGGCCCGGCCGCGCTCCGTGCGCGGCGTCGCCGCCCTCGTAGGACAGGACCTCGAAGCGGACCAGGCGGTCGACGTCGCGCGCGCTGAGGATCGCCTGGTAGAGCACGACGCCGAACTGGTGGAGGCGGATCGCCGGGACCGTGATCATCGTCGTCCTCACTGCGCCCGGAGCAGCGGCTGCTCGAGCGGCTCGTCCTCCTCGCCCCCGGCGATCTCCGCGAGCTTGACGGTCAGCCGATCGAGACGGCGGTCGGCCGCGGCATGCGCCTGCGCGGCGTTGGTCACGTGCCGCCCGAGCACCCGGAAGTCCTCCTGGAGACGGCCGAGGTCGCCGGCGAGCCGGGCGAGCTGGCCGATGACCTCCTGCGCCCGCGCCTCGATCCTGAGCCCGCGGAGCCCGAGCACGATGGCCTGCAGGTAGCCGTAGAACGAGTTGGGCGAGACCGGCATCACCTTGCGCTCGAGCGCGTAGGCCGAGAGGCTCCGCTCGCTCCCGGCTCCGTCCTCGCGCACGATGGCCTCGTAATAGACGTTCTCGGCCGGGACGTACATGAGCGCGAAGTCGTAGGTCCCCTCGTCGGGCAGGATGTACTTGGCGGCGACGTCGTCGATGTGCTTGCGGACGCGCGTGACGAACGCCTTCCGCGCCCGCATGCGGGTCTCGTCGTCCGTGGCCTCGAGCAGGCGGCGGAAGTCCTCGAGCGGGAACTTGGCGTCGACCGGCACCAGCGCCGGGCCGAGCCGGACGACGGCGTCGACGCGCTCGCCGCTCCGGAAGGTGTGCTGCAGAACGAAGTGGCCGGCAGGCAGCACCTGCGCCAGCAGGTCGCCGAGGAGGAGCTCGCCGAGCCCGCCGCGGAGCTTCGGGGCACGCAGGATGTCGTGCAGCGAGACGACGTCGCGCCCGACGTCGTAGACCCGGGCCGTCGCCTCGCGCAGCTCGCCGAGCCCCCGCTGCACCTCACCGACGACGCGCGCGGTGTGATCGAGCCGTTCGCCCACCGACGTCTGCGAGCGCTGCACGATGTCGCCGCTCTCCCGCAGCCGTTCGTTCACCTGCACGGTCAGGCGGGCGATCTGCTGGCCGAGAAGCTCGGCCTGGCCGCCGAGCGCCTGCCCGACCTGCGCGCGGAGCGCGTCGAGCTGCTGCTGGACGAGGCCGAGCCCTCCTCCTCGTCCGAGCGCGACGATGAGCGCCGCCGCGCCGATCCCGAGCGCCAGGATCACGAGCACGATCACCAGCCCGGTCTGCGTCACCATCGCCCCTCCTCTCCCCTCGCCGCCGGGGTGTGCCTATCCGAATGCGCTCGCGTACTCCTCGAGTTCTTCGAGCTTGCGCAGGCGGGCGAGCCGCACCGGACGTTCGGCCGCCGACGCCGTCACGAGGCCGTCACGTGCCGCAGCCACGGAATCGGCCAGGATCAGCCGACAGCGCGCGTGGACCGCGAGCGCCACCCTGCGGCGCCGCATCCGCACGAGCTCCTCGAACGCGATGACCTCGCCCACCGGGCCGACGACCCTACCATGCGGGGCCAGCCTCGCGCTAGAAGAGATCGCGTGCGGCTCGTCTGTTTCGGAGACATCCACACGACCTTCGGCGCGACCGACGGTTTGCCGGAGGAGCTCGCGATCGCCGACCTCACGAACTTCGACGACTGATTCCTGCAAGCCGCGTTCGCTTAGCGACTCAGCGTGATCTGGGCTTCAGTCGCATGCTCACCATCCCGGTCGCCCCGGCGGGCACGTTGAAGCTCCCGCGCCCGTAGGTGACGACGCGTGTGTGATCACCGCTCCGGGCGCCGGCTGGTTCTGGAGGCGCAGGTCCCCGAGGCAGGGCGCGGCCAGCGTACAGGTGGGGTCGATGATCGCCTGGTTGCGGCGCACGAGCGCCATCGGCGTCTCGAAGGTGAGCGGGGGGCCCGACGTGATCGGCGGCCCACCGGGCCCCGGACCCGGTCCGGGCGTGCCGGTCGGCGCCCAGTCGGCGTTCATCAGCACGACAATACCGAACGGGTCGGCAGGCTGGATCGATGCGTTCGGCTGCGAGGCCGGGAAGTCAGCCAGGTCGTAGGCGCCGCTCGGGCTGTGGTCGCCCGTGTCGAAGGCGGGGATCGGGACCCCTGGCGCGTCGGGACGAGCCCCACGAGCGGCGAAGGCCACATTGTTCGACAGGCCGAGGTCCGCACCGAACGTGGTCACTTGTGCGCCCGCGCTCGCCGCGAGCGCGAGCAGGGCTGCCGCGACCAGCGCTCAGAGGTCCTATCTTCCCTCACCACTGGTGACGCAGGGTTTCGGCGCGGAGTCTCCCGCCGCCTCGAGCCGCCGATTGCGGCGGCGCCTCTTCGCCGTCGCCTTCGAAGTCAGCGTCCGCTGAACGGCGGTTACGCGCCGAACCCGGCGCGGGTTCGGACGTCAATTCTAATTCGCGACCAAAA
>VBLD01000259.1 GCA_005879205.1 Deltaproteobacteria bacterium | reverse complement strand
GCCCGTCGGCGGCCGTCGCGTCCCACGCGCTACAGTCTTCACGGCGCGCGGCCATCTCGCGCGCGGTATCCTCCCACGAGAGCTTCTCCACCACCGGTCCGGTCGGCCGCAGAAGGATGCCTTCGCTCCTCTCCTCCATCACTACGGTCTCACCGATGCGGTATCGCCGCAACGACGCGGCGGGCAGGCGCACACCGCGCGAATTGCCGATTCGCGCGACCTTGAGCCTCATGGTCGCCATGTGCTCACTGTAATAACATTTGCGTCCGGGCCGCAAGTGTTCCCGCGCGAAACGCACAAATACTGCTTGAGCAGCGTGACTCCGCTCCTACCGCCCGGGGGTCGACTTGCTGCCGAACCGCCCCCAGTGCGTCACCTGCTCGACGGGACGCCGCCGGCCGACGCAAAACGGCCGCCGCGGCCGGCCCATCGGCACGAGCGCGACGATCTCGTAGCGGTCCGGGATGCCGCACACGGCGCGCAGCTCGTCCTGGTAGATGCGATAGACGGTGGTGAGCGTCGTCCCGATGCCGAGCCCGCGCGCGGCGAGCATCAGGTTCTGGACCGCCGGGTAGACCGACGCGAACGGCGTGCCGACGTCGAGCGGCCCCCGGTCGTCCTCGAGCGTCATCGAGATGTTCGGCATGAGCACGAGGACGAGCGCCGGCGCCTCGCCGAGGTGCTCCGCCAGGTGGCGCGACGCGCGTGCCATGCGCTGGAAGCTCGCCTCCTCCTCCGAGGATCGCGCCGGCGGGCGCACGCGGAGGAGCGCCGGCTCGTAGCGGTCGTACGCCCGTCGGTAGACGTCCCCGATCGCGCGCTTCGTGTCGGCGTCGCGCGCGACGAGGAACTGCCACGGCTGGATGTTGCCACCGCTCGGCGCCTGCGTCGCGGCGCGAACGCAGGTCACGATCTCGTCGTCGGTCACGGGCGCGTCGCTGAATCGACGGATCGAGCGGGTGGTCTCCAGCGCCTCGAACAGGTCCATGGTCACCGTCCCTTGAAGGCGGGCGGGCGCTTCTCGCGGAGCGCCGCCAGCGCTTCCCGGTGGTCCTCGCTGCGGAAGGTCAGCAGCTCGAGCGCGGTCGAGGTGTCGAAGGCGACGTTCACCGCGTCCTTCACGAGCTTGTTGACCGCGAGCTTGGTGTAGCGCACGGCGAGCGGCGCGCCGGCGGCGAGCCGCGCGGCGAACGCCATGGCCGCGGCGTCGAGCTCGGCCGCGGGAACCACGTGGTTCACGAGCCCGATGCGCTCGGCCTCGGCGGCCGTGAGCGGGTCGCCCGTCAGCAGGTACTCCTTGGCGCGCGCCGGGCCGACGGCGAGCGGCCAGATCGCGGCGCCGCCGTCGCCCGCGACGATGCCGACCTTGACGTGCGGGTCGCCGATGGTCGCCGTGTCGGCCATGAAGATGACGTCGCAGAGGAGCGCGATCGAGGCCCCGAGGCCCATCGCATGGCCGTTCACCGCCGCGACGATCGGGACCTCGACGTCGAGCAGGTCCCAGATGAGCTGCTTCGCGTCGCGCCGGAGCACCTCGAGCCGGCCTGGTTCCTGAAGGGCGGGGAACCAGGCGAAGTCGCCGCCGGCCGAGAACGCACGCCCGCGCCCGGTGAGGAGGACGGCGCGCGCCTCGTCCTCGCGCTTGAGCGCGGCGAAGAGTGCGGTGAGGTCCTGGTGCAGCCGGTCGTCGACGGCGTTGAGCGGGCTCGACGGGTGGTCGATGGTCACGCGCAGCACCTGGCCCACGCGCTCGAGGCGGAGCGTCACGAAGTCGGCCGCGGTCATAGCATGGAGGTGTCGGCGTCGAGCCCGAGGAGGATCCGGCCCACCACCTCGAGCGTCGGGGGCGCCACCATCACGTGCTGCGTCGCCACGTGGATGTCGCGGAACTGCCGCTGGAGCGGGCTGGTCGCGTAGACCGACGTACCGCCGCCGGCGTGATACATGAGGTCGACGGCGCGTGCCGCGGCGAGCGTCGCGTGCGTCGCCGCCAGGCGCAGAAGCGCGCGCCGGCGAACGTCGAGCGTGCCTTCCGCTCTCGCCGCCTGCCACGCGGCCTCCACGGTCTCGAAGGTGAGCGCGCGCGCCGACCCGAGCCCGGCCTCGGCCTCGGCCACCTGCGCCTGGACGACGGGCCCCTCCGCGAGCGGCCGCCGGCTGCCGGTCGGTGTCTTCCCCGACGCGAGGCTCCTGAGCTCGTCGATCGCGCGGCGAGCGATCCCGAGCGCCACCGCGGCGATGCCGAGCGCGAGGAGGCCGAAGACGGGGAACGCGTACAGCGGACCGCGTTCGCGGGGACGGTCGGTGATCAGCGAGAGCGAGCGGGCCGCGGGCACGAACAGATCGTCGACCGCGATGTCGTGGCTCCCGGTGCCGCGGAGGCCGGCGACGGTCCACGTATCGAGGATGCGCGCATCGGTGGCGGGGAACAGCATGAGCCGCGAGTCGGGCATCCCGCTCTGCAGAAGCCGCGCGGCGCCGTTCTGGACGACGACGCTGCCACCCATCAGCCAGGCGCAGTGCTCGCAGCCGCTCGCGAAAGGCCAGCGTCCGGTGACGCGGTAGCCGCCGTCGACGACGACGGCGCGACCCTGCGGGGCGAAGACGCCGCCCGTGACGACATCGGCGCGGCCATAGATCTCGCGTGCCGCGTCGGCGGGCAAATAGGCGGCGGCGACGCCGCTCGTCGTCCCGATCATCGCGGACCAGCCGGCGGAGCCGTCGGCCTCGGCGATCGCCTCGAGCACGGCGATCATGATCGCCGGCTCCACCTCGCTGCCGCCGCAGGTGCGCGGCACGCACATCTGGAAGACACCGGCCTCGGTCAGGGCGCGGACGAGCTCGAGGGGGACGCGACGGTCGTGCTCGATGCGGTCGGCTGCGGCGCGGATCCGGGGGGCGATCGCACGCACGGCATCGAGGAGGGTGGACATGCGCAGCCGGCGGGGACATAGCCCATCCCCGGGCGTCAGGCCAAGCCCGGACACCACGCCGACGCCTGCTGCCGCACGTCGCGTTCGTCGTGCGGATCAGGAGCGCGGCCCGGTGTACGGACACCACGGGTTCTTCGGCACCCCCGCACACGGGTCGGGCATCGGGGTCTGGCGCGCGAGGGGCAGCATCTGGACCTGCGTCGGCTGCGGGTAACTCGAGCCGGGTGGACACGGGGCGATACCGGCAGCGCAGGTGAGCTGCTGGGCGAGCAGGCCGGAGCCCACTCCCTGCTGGTCGCAGGGCGGCCCATCGACGGTCTCGATCATCGGCGGCTCGCTGCTGAGACCGTTCGGGTCCGTGTTCCCGTAGAAGCAATTCCGCGGCGTCGAGCTCGACTCGTTGGCGAGGTCGCCGTTCGTGGGATTTCCGAAGGAGCCGTTGTTCCGGAGCGTGTTTCCGGTGATCACGTTCCCTTTGGCCTCGAACACGCAGACGGGGCCGGACTGGATGCCGCCCTCGCAATGGGAGATCGGCGGCGGCGTCTCCGTGTCCGGGAAGTCGTGCGTCACGATGCCCCAGGCACCCTGGTTCTCGACCACGTTGTCCTCGATCGTGTCGAACATCCCGCCCACGATCTCGATGCCGGCGCCGACCGGCGCCTCGCCGGAGATCCCGGAAGCGGGGACGTTCGGGTTGTTGTTGTCGTGCACGTGGTTTCGTCGAAAGATCGTGCACGAGCCCGGCCCACTCGGGCACTGCCCGTTCTGCGGCGGCGGCGCGTCGTCGTTGTTGAGAGAGCTCGGCACGATACCGGACTTGTTGTGGTCCCACTCCGAGTCCTCGA
>VBLD01000257.1 GCA_005879205.1 Deltaproteobacteria bacterium | reverse complement strand
CGGCGCCGCCCACGATATTCATCACCGGCCCGATGAACCCGCGCACGCGCGCCAGGCGCAGGTTCAGCTCCTGGAAGCGGGCGTTGGCGCGCCCGAAGCTCTCCACCTCGTGCTCCTCGCTGGCGTAGGCCTTGACGACGTGGATGCCGGAGAGATTCTCCTGGACCCGGCTCCCGAGATCGCCGAGCCCCTCCTGGACGCGGAAGGTGCGCTCCATGAGGAGCCGGCTCGTCCGCTTCACGGTCAGGAAGGCGGCGGGGTAGACCGCGAGCGCCGCCACGGTGAGCCGGGCATCCTTCAGCAGCATGGCGGTCAGGCCGAGTGCGTAGGCGAGCGGCGCGTCGATGAAGTTCAGGATGCCGAGCCCGAGCAGCAGCCGGACCGCGGTGACGTCGTTCACCAGCCGCGACATGAGGTCGCCGGTCTGGCGCTGCTGGTAGAAGGCGAGCGGTTGCGCCTCGAGGTGGTGGAAGAGGTCGTTGCGCAGGTCGTACTCGATGTCCCGGCCGATGTTGAAGATGACGAAGCGCGAGAAGGTGCGCACCACGGCCTGGACGGCGGCGATTCCGGCGATGAGGGCGACGTAGCCGGTGACGACCGTCGTGGTGCTGCGACCCGCGCTCACCCCGCCGATCGCATCCACCGTCATCCCGAGCAGCCACGGCACGAGCATCGCGAGACCTCTCGAGCCGAGCAGGGAGCCGATACCGCCCGCGTAGCGGTAGCGGTAGCGCAGCAGGTAGGCCCAGAGCCGGGGCATCGCGGGACTCTAGCGACCGCGAGCGACCTGAATCAACGCCAGCGGGCGCGGCGGCTACCGCGGCGACCGATCCCCATCCTCATCTGCGTCCTCCCCTCCCTTGCCACCGGGAAGCACGACCCGTCGCGGCACGCGGGGCGCCGCCACGAGCTTCCCGGTGATGGTCACGTCGACCCCGCGCGTCCCGCCGGCCAGCGTCGCCACGACCGGCTCGCCGGGGCCGAAGGGGATGCCGGTCGAGAAGGTCGTGTGCGGGTTCGACAGCGTGTGCAGCTCGGTCGGGTTGTTCATCAGCGTCGACTGGAGCAGCTCGATCGAGCAGAGCGTGCGCTTGGAGTCGGCGAGGTAGAGCGGGCCCGGCTCCAGCCCGTGGTTGGCGACCAGCACGTCGGTGAGGAGGAGAGCGCGCCCATCGGGTACGACGTAGAGCGTCACCGACGGCGCGGGCTCGTCGCTCGACGGCCGTTTGCCGACGTTCGACGCGAAGGCGCTGACCGGCTGCTCGAAGGCCGGTGCGGGGCCGGCGAGCACCGCGAGGCCGACCAGGCAGAGCCCGACGCCGAGGCCGCGGCCCCCGCTCATTGGCCGGCGCGGGCGACCGCCAGCAGCGACATCCCGATCGGTGGTCGCAGGCGCTGCTCGAGGCGGAGCAGCGGCACCAGCCGGTCGTTCATGCGCGCCTGCAGGCCGGGGACCGTGCGGCGCCTCAGGATGCGTGCGTTGAGAAACCACCCGGCGACGCCGAGCACGTTGAAGTAGCTCATGTGCTCGACCGCCAGGCCTGCCGCTCGGATCTTTTCGGCGAGCTCTCTGCGGTCGTAGCGCCGGTGGTGCCCGATCGCCCGGTCGATCGTGCCGTACAGCGCGTGGAGCGCGGGGACGATGAGCACCACGCGCCCGCCGGGGACGAGGACGCCGCGCATCGCACGCAGTGCCGCCTCGTCGTCCGTCACGTGCTCGAGCACGTTGGCGCAGGTGACGGTGTCGAAGCTCGCGGGCCCGAAGCCGTCTTCGGCGAGGCGCGTCAGGTCGAGCGCGCGCACCTCGACGTTGGGCTCGTCGGCGTACCGGCGCCGCAGGAGGTCGAGGTACTCGGGGTCGATGTCGGTGGCGACCACCCGCGCGCGCGTGACGAGGTACTGCGTCATCACCCCCATGCCGGAGCCGACCTCGAGGACCCGATGGCCGACGTACGGCCGCATGAGCTCCCATTGAAACTCCGAGTACCGCCGGAGCGCATCGACCCGGCGCAGCGTCGTGAAGCTGTCGTCCTCCCGGCCGATGTCCGGCCGGAGGCGGAAGCGGAGGATGGTCCACGCCGCCGAGACGCCGTCCTTCCAGCCGATCTTCTTCCCCTCGGAGTAGCCGCGCCCGTAGTACGCGACCGGCACCTCGTAGACGCGGCAGCGCAGGTGCGCCACCTTGGCGGTCAGCTCCGGCTCGAGGCCGAAGCGATCGGAGCGGATCGGGATGCGCTTCAGGATGTCGGCGCGGAAAACCTTGTAGCAGGTCTCCATGTCGGTGAGGTTCAGGTTGGTGAGCATGTTGGAGACCAGCGTCAGCAGCTTGTTGCCGATCGTGTGCCAGAACATGAGCACGCGGCGCGGGCTGCCCACGAAGCGCGACCCGTAGACCACGTCGGCGTGGCCGTCGAGGATGGGCTGGATGAGCCGGGGGTACTCGGCCGGATCGTACTCGAGGTCGGCGTCCTGGATCAGCGCGATCTCTCCGCCGACCCGCGGGATGGCGGTCCGCACCGCGGCCCCCTTGCCCCGGTTGCGCGCCCGGAAGAGGAGCACGAGGCGGTTCGCCGGCGTGTCCGGGATCGCGGCGCGCAGCTCCTCGAGCACGGCGCGCGTTCCGTCGGTCGAGCCGTCGTCGACGACGATGATCTCCTTCGGGATGGCGACGGCCATGACCCGCTCGAGCAGGGTCCGGACCGTGCCGACCTCGTTGTAGACCGGGACGATCACCGACAGGCGAGGCCGGACGTTCATCCGGCGGGATTCTCGCAAGCGGCGGGGAGGCCTTCAAGGCGGCGCCCGCCGGCCACCCGGAGGCGCACCGTCATGTTGACTTCGCCGGACCCCGTTGCGAGACTGCGCCGCGCCGCGGCGGACACCAGGCGATTTCCACCGGCGATTGCCACCGTTGGACGAGACCCTCAGAGAATCCCATCCGGCGCGGGCGCGTCCGTCCGGGCGCGCCGTCTCGACGCTGCTCGTCCTCGTGCTCGCCGGGTGCGTCGACTTCGACCTGACCCTGAAGGAGGACGGCTCGGGCACGTTCACGCTCCAGTCGACCGCGCCGAACGCGCGCTTCGACCTGCCCCGCTTCTTCTCGCCGCACGTCAAGGTGCTGTCCGTGAACCGCACGGGCGTGGCGATCTCGCTGCAGGGGACGTTCGACGATGTCACCAAGCTCTCGACCGCGGAGATGTTCCGTCGCTTCACGATCCGCCGGACACACCTCGGCGGTCAGGAACGCCTCCGCGTCCTCTATCGCAACCCCGCGCTGGTGCAGGTTCCGCCGGAGCAGCGGGGAGTCTGGGTGGTGAACATCGGCGTGGACCTGCCGGCGCCGGTCCGCTTCGCCAACCGCGGGGGGGTGAGGACGGGTGCGCGGGTCGTCTGGCACGTGCCGCTCGCCGACTTCCAGGAGAAACGGCTCCTGAAGCTCGGCCTTCGCTACGGCTCGGGCAACGTCGAGCCCGCCCCGGCGGGCAACGCTCGTCCAAAGCGGCACGGCGCCGCCGTGCTCGGGCACGCCCGGATCGTCTAGGGCCGCGGGCGCATCGACGGGACGCGGATCGTTCGCGCCTCGCGCGCCGAATCCGGTTCCTCCGGTGCGCGAGTTCCTCGTCCGCGAGGCCAACGTGCCGCAACACCCGATCACCGTGCGCCTCGAGATCCCGCTGGCGCCGGCCGGGCGAAAGCCGGCCGTCATCGCGCTCCTCGGCGAGAACGACGCGCTGCGCGCCGCGGGCGCTATCGTCGTGTCCTTCATCGACTGGAGCGCGAAGCCTCCGCCGCCGCCCGCCGAGAACACGGCCGGCAAGTGGGTGCTCGCGTCACCCAGCGCCGCCGTCCTCGGGCGCGAGTACCTCCGCTCGATCGCCCGCACGGCGAACGAGGTGATTCCGCGCGTCGTCGACTATCTCGTGACGCTGCCCGAGATCGATCCGGGCCGCATCGGCATGACGGGATCGTCGACCAACGGCTTCATCACGCTCCAGGCGGTGGCGGCCGACGGACGCCTGTCGGCGGCGGTCGCGGTGGCGGCGTGCGGCGACCATCTGCGCTTTCTTCGCTTCTCGAGCATGGGCATGGCGGGACAGCCGCTCCAGCTCGACCCGGAGTACGAGCGCTGGCTGCACGGGCAGGAGCCCATCCGCCATTCCGAGCGCCTGGTCCACGCCGCGCTACTCGTGGTGAACCGCGTCGACGACCCGCTCATCCCGATCTCGTCCGCCGAGTCCACGGCCCACGTCCTCGAGCGAGCGTACGCGCGCGCCGGTGTGCCCGAACGCTTCCGCTTCGTGCGCACGCAGGAGAGCGGACACGGCGTGGGCAAGGCCGAGGGGGAGGAGGCGCTCGCCTGGCTCCGCCGGTGGCTGCTCGAGCCGCGGCGTTGACGGACCGGCGGGGGATTGCCGTGGACGTCGTTTCGCCCTACGCACGGGACGAGCCCACACACGTTTCGGGGGGGTTCAGAGGGAGGCACAGAATGGGAAAGCTTGCGATGACCGGACTCGCGGTGTCTCTGGCGCTCGGCATGTCGGCACCCCTGTCGGCGGCGGAGCAGAGCAAGGAAGTCAGCGTCAAGGGCGAGGTGATCGACACCTTCTGCTACGCCACCATGGGGGCGAAGGGTGCGTCCCACAAGCAATGCGGGATCGACTGCGCCCACAAGGGCATCCCGGTCGGGCTGCTCGAGCCCGGCACGGGAAAGATCCACATCCTCCTTCCCACCAAGGACAAGACTGCGTTGTCCGACGACGTGATCAACCGGATGGGCGAGACGGTGACGGTGACGGGCCACGAGCAGATGAAGGGTGGACTCGCCTTCCTCACCGCCGAATCGGTGAAGTGAGCGGGTGCTAGAGACGCTGCTCCCGGGAGCGCAGCGCCTCCAGAACGTCCATCCGCTCGTCGTCCACTTCCCTCTCGCGCTCCTGCCGGCGAGCGCGCTGGTCTACCTGCTCGCCTGGCTCGCCGGGCGGGACTCGTGGGCCTGGACGGGGCTCTGGCTCCTCGTGCTCGGGACGGTGTCCGCGGCGACGGCGGCCGCGTCGGGGCTGCGCGCGGACGACGGCGTGATGATCGATCCCTCCGTCCGCGAGCAGCTCCTCGATCCGCACCGGCGGATGATGCTCACGACGGTCGGTCTGGGGGTCGCGCTCGCGGCGTGGGCGCTCGCGGCGCGACCGCTGCCGGCGCGCGGCCGGCTCGTCTTCCTGATGCTCCTGGTCGTCCTCCTGAGCGTAATGTCGCGCGGCGCGGACTACGGCGGGCGGATGGTCTACGACTACAACGCGGGGGGCAGCGCGTGCCCCCAGCCCATCGAGTTCACGCGCTGAGCGCGGCTCAGGGTCGCGAAGGGCCAGTACCCGTGCCTCACTTGATAGGCGGGGGCCCACCCGGTGAGCAGCGACGGGTTGGCGGGGCCGAAGCCGCACGGGCCGGCGTGCTCCTTGTCCCGATACTGGTACGCCTGCGGGCTGTGCACGGCGTGGCAGAGCCGGCAGGACTCGGGATGCAGGCGGTCCATCTCGACGCCGACGCGACCGCGCGGCAGCTCCACGTCGAAGACCTCGTGCACCATTCTGCGACGAAGCCGTAGGTGCGCGCCGCCGCGGGCCTCGTAGGCGCCGAACGCCCAGCGGCCATCGGGGAGCTTCTCGATGACCCGCAGCTCGAAGAGGCGGCGCGGCGCCGTCTTCAAGAAGAAGCGGTGCACCACGCGGGTCCCGACGGGGTAGCTCCAGACCTCCTCCCCGGCGCTGTTCCAGCGACGCTCGATCCGCACCTGCTCCGGCAGGAGCGCCGCGTGATCCTCCTCGAAGACGTCGGCTCGGGTGACGTCCGGCGGCGTGAAGCGCGCGGGCCCGTTGGCGGGCGGCCCCTTCCCGCCGGCGACGCCGTCGAAGAGCACGTAGCCGTCCCGTTCCACGAGGTCGGCCGGCACCTCATCGGGCAGTCCGCGCGACTGCGGCGCGCGCCCCTTTCCATGGTGAGCGCCGGCCAACACGCCGAGAGCGAGTACGGCGACGACAGCCCGCATGCGTGACGAGGGCTACCATCGCGGTCACGGGCAACGTTAGCGCAGCCGCTGCAGCATGCGGCTCACGGCGCATGGCCGTGCGGCATCGGCAGGACACCGAGGAGCGCGGTCAGGGCCAGCACCACCGCCCCGGCGACCACCTCGAGGCGGACGGCTCGGACGAGCTTCCCCTCGGCCCGCGGCGCGCCACGACGCATCGCCGGCACGTGGCCGAAGTGGTTGGCGGCGCCGAGGGCGAGGAGCACGGACGCGAGGGCAAGCTTCGCGATCAGGGTTTCCCCGTATGGGCTGCCAACGAGCAGGTCGAGGTGGCGCACGTGAAGGAAGGCCGCATAGATGCCCGCCGGGACGAGCACGGCGAGCGCGGCCGTCGCCTGGACGCGCACCCGCGCCGCAATCTCCACCGGGACGGGACGCGGCAGGAGCGCGAGCTGGACGAGGCCACCGAGCCAGGCAGCGGCCGCGAGCAGGTGCAGCCAGTCGATCAGGGCCGACAGCGTGCCGTGCGCCCCGGCGTGGCCCTGAAAGCTCCGGAGCAGCAGCCAGCCGGCGCCGAGCGCAGCGAGCGGCCCCGGGGGGAGCTGCCCGCCGGCCGCGAGCAGCGCGAGACCGGCCGCGCGACCGCTGCCCAGCATACCCCAGCGCGTGCGCGCCAGATCCACGACGAGCGTCGTGCCGTGGAGCCCTGAGACCTCGTACATGCGGAACGCGGTCACCGCGAATTCCGCCGGCAGCACGACGGCGAGCGCCGCCGCGGCGCGCCACCACCACCGCCGTCCGGCCTCCGACGGCGGGGCGATGAGGGCGGCCGAGAACAGACCGCCCACCAGTACGATCGTCGCCGCCAGGTCGGCCCATCCGAGGGCGGCGAGGGTGGCGTTCACGACCCCTTCACCGTGAACGTGAAGTGGCCGTCCGTCGCGTGCGTGTCGACCGACACCACCGACCAGTTGACCGTGTAGCTCCCGGGCACGAGGCCGGGCAGCGACACGGTGAGGACGTTCGACTCGGGGTGCTCGAGCGCCCCGGTCTCGATGCGTCTGCCGCTGGCGTCGGTCAGCTCGACCTTCGAGAAGGCCGCTTCGATTTCCTCCGTGAACGTCAGGGTGATCGAGGGTGGCGTTGCACCGACGGTCGACCCGACGTGCGGCTCGGCGTGCTCCAGGAACGCGTGACCGCGCGCCGGTGGGGAGCGGAGAAGGAAAAGCGCGGCGACCACCGCCGCAAGCACCAGCCGCGCCGTCATGACGCCCCCGTTCCGGGCATCGGAGTGGGCGCCCCCATCCCGCCGATCGGCTGCCATCGCGTCCACGGCAAGATGTCGTCGATGAAGAGGTCGACGATGAAGATGACGCCCCAGTCGAGCTCGTCGTGGGCGGCCTGGTTGAGCGGGAAGCGTCCGGCGACGCCCAGCTCGACCCAGCGGTCCATGTAGACGAACCCCGGCGTGACGAAGACCTTCGACCGTTCACGCCGTGCTCGAAGTTGAACTCGGTGTCGCCGATGACGTTGCTGAGCGGCCAGGCCAGACCGAAGTCGTGCACCGCCTGCTGGAGGTAGGGGATGCTGTACTCGATCGCGACGTTGTGCGCGAGCGTCGTCGTGCGGGCACGGTCGATGGCGATCTCGAAGCCGGCGTCGCCCTGGACGGCGAACGGGCGCAGGTACTCGAGGGCGTCCGGCAGCTCGTTCAAGCCCTTGCCGTAGAGCAGGAATGGCTTGAACGAGGCGCTCTGCTCCGCGCCGACCTTCTCGGTACCGGTCGGCGCCGCAGATTCGAGCGCGACCGACGCGATCGCCTCGTGCACGGGGTCGATGAAGAACGCGTACTTGAGCGTGACGTTGAGGTTGTCGAAGCCGCTCTCGTGCGGCTCGGTGGCGGCCTTGGGGCTGATGTCGAGCCAGGCCGAATCGAGCGTCAGGCTGAACCGATCGGAGATCTTCTTCTCGAGGCCGAAGCCCAGGGTGAGTGTCCGTCCGTCTCTCGCGTGGTCCCATTCGGGCCGGGCGATGACGAACTCGTTCTTCGGATTCACGTCCTCTGCGATGAACGGCTCGATGAACGAACGCTGTCCGACTACGCCGTGGGCGTGCGCCCTGCCAGCGGCGATGCCGCCGAGCAGGATGCCCACGGCGCCCATGTGCTTTCTCATGAGCGCTTCCTCCGCGCCGCCACCACGGCGACGCCTTCGTCTGGTTGCCTACTGCTTCAGGCGAGCACGAAGGGCGCTCTCGGCGGGTCGGTGGGAGGCTCCGGCGACGGCTCGGTGCGACGGGCGAGCACGGCCCGCAGCAGGGACGAGCCGGTGAAGGCCGGACGGGCGGCGGCGGCGAGCGGCAGGACGCCCCGGAACACAGGCACGGGAACGCCGCGGGCCGTGTGGCGCCCGCAGGCATTCCGGATACCGACGGCCGCGGCCTCGTGGCAGCGGGGGCCGTTCGCGTGATGGCATCCGGCGCGCCGGGCGTGCATGGGGCACCCGGACGGGCACTGATGACAGCGATGCGCGGGGGACGGTCCACTCACCGCCGGAGCCGACAGGAGCGCCAGCACCACCCCGAGAGCACATGCACGGCGGCCGACGACCCGCAGCATACGCTGTGCGAGCCTACCGGAGGAGTGCGTATCTCTCAAACACGCGTCGCTCCCGGCGCGCGGGTCAGGGGAAGCGCAGCCGCGTCCCGTGGCGCCTGGCGCGGAAGACGAGGCTCGCCCGCGACACAAAGCCTCCGACCTCGTAGGCGACGTCGCCCGGCACGGAGGCGGTGGCGACCGCCGACGCCGTCGCGCCCTGGATGCGCACGGCCATCAGGAACGACGTCTGGCCGCCCCGGTGGAGCGTCCGCACGCCCACCGCGGCGCGGCCGTCGGCACTCCGCCCGACGAAGAGGTCGCGGCCGTGCATCGGGAGGCCGGCGGGAAGATCCGCGGTGGCGACGACGGTGCCGCCGATCGTCGCGCGCAGGATCGCCGGCGTGCCCGGAAAGTCCAGCGTCGACGTACCTCCGGGGGCGAAGATCGCGCGCAGTCGCCACGTCTGCCCGCCCAGGCTGGCGGACAGCGGCGTCGTCTGCCCCGGGAACTGATCGGTGTCCGGACGCGGGTTCGCCTGGCAGCCGAGCCGCACCGACAGCATGCCAGGACCGAACGGCGCGCCGAGACCGCTGCTGGCCGTGATGCCCGCCAGCATGAAGCGGCCGTCGGCACCCATCGGTGCGCCCTCGACCATCGTCCCGCCGGCGGCCCAGAGGCCGGTCGTGAGGGTCAGCGGCACGGCGACCGTGCCCGGGCCCATGGCGATGAAGACCGGCACCGTCGCCGTGAGGTCGCCGCTGTGGGTGAAGGTCGCCGGGAAGAAGGTCGGCAGCGCGAGGGTTCCCGGGACGCCGGCCGCGACGAAGCTTCGCGGCGGGACGGCGGTCAGGTCGAACTGGGCCTGGCTCGCCTGGGTATCGTACCTGATGACCAGCTGGCCGGAGGGGGGCGCCACGATCGCCTCGGTACCGGTCGCCGGCGCGACGATCTCGACCGGGTCGAGGACGCACGTGCTGGCCGGGATCGGGACGATGTGGGCGACGGCGGCGCGCGCCGCGACCAGCAGAACGAGCGACCAGCCGCGGACACGCATCCGGCATCCACTCTAGGGACGCCCCCCGAGCCATTCAAGGCAGCGCGTGCGGGTCAGCGCCGGCGGAGCGAGCGGATGTACGCCACCAGGTCCCACGGCGTGCGCGGGTCGTCGAAGGCCGACGCATAGGAGGGCATGGGCGTGCCGTCGAAGCCGCTCATGAGCGTCCGGTAGAGGTCCGGCGGCTCCGCACCCCCCTTGAACCGTGCCGGGTAGCGAAGGTCGGCGGCAAGGATCGGCAGGCCGTCGGCATCGCGGAGCGCGGGCGCGGAGGGGCCGTCACCACGCCCGCGCTCGCCGTGGCACGCCGCACAGCCGGCGGCCGCGTACGCCTCGCGGCCGCGGTTCACCGCGGCGTCGTCGACCGGGGGCGGAATCCGTACGGCGAAAAACGGCGCCGGAGGGGCGGTCGCGAACCCCGGGAAGAACCGTTTCACGGCAGTGACGGCGAGCCGCCGTTCCCCGGCGGTCAGACCGGCAAAGGACGGCATGTAGCCCGGGATGCCGCGCTCGAGCGTGCGCAGCAGGTCGTCGTCCGTCGGGAGCTGGCCGCTCGGCGTCGAGCGGAGCTTGAACTGTCCGCGCGTGAAGTCGCGCGGGCGTGGCGAGAGGTACTTGTTGATCGAGAACGCGGCCGGGCCGTCGCCGCGCCCGTCCTTGCCGTGGCACCAGGCGCAGGCGTGGTTGTAGACCGCGGTGGCCGGATCAGCCCCGGTCGCGGTGCGGGCGAGAACGAGGACCAGCAGCGATGCCGGAAACGATCTCCTCATCTCAGAACGCGAAATCGAAGCCGAGGAAGAGCCCGTTGCGCCAGGCGCCGAAGGGGTGCGAGCCGCCCGGCGTCAGGTTGACGCTGTCGCGGAGCGACAGGACGAGCAGCGCGGGAATCGGGACCTTGGCGAGGTTGTCGCCCTCGAACAGATACCAGCGCATCTGGAGGTGGAGGACCTGGGACTCGCGGGGGCCCGGCTCGAAGATGACGTCGCTCTTGAACCCGCCGGCTTTCATCCAGTCGTAGCGGACCGAGGGCAGCAGGCTGTGCGTCAGCCGGTAGTCGACCTCGGCGGTCAGTCCCTGGGCGTGGCGCACGAAGCGCCCCGCCAGGCGGTCGGGGACGTCGAACACCTGGTCGTGCGAGTACGCGCCGTAGAGATCCCACGGGCCGCGCCGCAGGTTCGCGCCCAGCATCTCGCGCCACACGTCCATGTCGCGCTGCGCGGTGATCGTGCCGCGTCCGGGCGGCGGCGGCGGCCGGTGCTCCGCGATGACGCTGAAGAGCGGAACGGGCGGCAGCGGCGCCGGGGCGAGATAGAACACGCGGTACGCGTCCCGGCCGTAGTTGCCGAGCGCCGAGACGGAGCCGTTGAGCCCGTCCTCGTCCCCGAAGTCCCAGCGCAGCATGGTGTAGGGCGTGAAGGTGTGGAACCGGTCGGTGAACTCGGGCGCGGCGTCGCTGCCGAGGCCGAACTGGTAGAGCAGATGCGACGCGAAGAGGCGCCCGTGCACGTCGACGCCCGGCGCCGCCTCGGCGTGGTAGAGCGTCGACTCGGTGGGGAGGAGCGTGTGATCCCCGCGCTTGAAGATGCCGAAGAACTTGGCGCCGAAGGCGTAGGGCTGGAGCCCCATGCGCAGTAGGAAGCCGCGCTCCGAGGTGTCGGCCGGCACGTCGTGGAAGATCTGCCGGTCGACCGCATAGGAGAAGTTGGTCGACGGGTCGACCCGGCCGATCATCATCATCGGCCCGTGGCCGACGAGCCCGTCGCCCATCGTCGCCATGCCGCCGTCCATGTCGCTCATGTCGTGATGCATGCCGGCGTGCCCCGCGTGGTCCATGCCGTGCCCGCCGTGGAGACCGAGGAGCATCGGCAGGTCGATCATGAGGAAGCCCTTCTGGATGCCGCCGGTGTCGCTGTTGACGAAGTCGCCCCGCTTGTTGATGTCGGTCTCGTGCACGGTGTTCTCGAGCTCCATGAAGACGCTCGTGCTCGGGGTGAGCGCGCCCGCCACGTAGACGCTCGCGTGCTCCGGAACCGCGAGGCTGCCGCGCGGGGTCGGGCCGCGCGCGAAGTCGGAGTGCTCGTAGAATTCTCCGCGCGTCCAGACCGCCATGGTGTTCTTCACGCGCTCGGTCCAGCTGCCGGGCAGCGGCGCCCACATGGTG
>VBLD01000256.1:4054-7993 GCA_005879205.1 Deltaproteobacteria bacterium | reverse complement strand
CGCGCACGAAGGTGTTGACCACCAGGTCGTAGCGCATGCGCGGGCTCCAGCCATACACCGTGCCCTGCCGCAGGAGGACCGGACAGAAGTTCTCGTCGGCCAGCTTGAGGAGGATGCGCTCGGCGTCGTAGTTCGAGACGGCGTACGCGGCCCGCGGCCGTACCTCGGAGTCCTCGTCGCGCAGGAAGTCGGGGGCGTAGAAGCCGAGATCGTAGATCGAGCAGGTGGAGGCGAAGATGAAGCGCTTGACGCCGCGACGCTTGCAGGCGTCGGCGAGGACCTCGGTGCCGCGCGTGTTGATGTCGGCGTTGGCCTTCGGGTTGAACTCGGCGGTGGGGTCGTTCGAGAGGCCGGCCAGGTGGAGGACGGCGTTGCAGCCGTCGAGGACGGCGGGGTCGAGGGTCCGGAGATCGCCCTGCACGAGGTCGATCTTGTCCGCCACCGCGGCGAGCCCCTCGTCGCCGAAGTAGAGCTTGTCGAAGACGCGTACCGCTTCGCCCTTGTCGAGCAGTTGGCGGATCGCGATGCAGCCGATGTACCCGGCGCCCCCGGTGACGAGAATCATCGCGCTATTGACCCCCTTTCCGGCGTCCCTCTATACCAGGGGCCCGTTCGCTTTTGGAGCCGGAGGACTGCATGCTGGTCGACCCGAGCCGCATCCCTGCGGTCAAGATATTCGAGGCCCCGGCCTTCCCGGACGAGCGGGGCTTCCTGGTCCAGTCGTGGGTGGCGTCCGACCTCGAAGCGCGCGGCATCCCGCGCGAGTTCAAGCAGGCCATCCAGACCTGCTCGCGACGCGGGGTCATGCGGGGCCTCCACTTCCAGTGGGACCCGCCGATGGGCAAGCTCGTGCGCTGCATCGCGGGCGCGATCCTGGACGTCGTGGTCGACGTGCGCATCGGGTCGCCCACCCTCGGCGACCACGTCGCGGTCGAGCTCCGGGGACGGAACTACAAGATCATCTGGGTGCCGCCCGGCTTCGCGCACGCGACCTTCTCCCTCGAGGACGACTCGATCGTGCTCTACGAGTGCACGGGCGTGCACGGTCCCGGCCGCGAGGGCGGCATCCGCTGGAACGACCCGGCGCTCGCGATCGCGTGGCCCGCGATGCCGACCATCGTGTCGGAGAAGGACCGCGTCGCGCCCACGCTGGCCGAGTGGCTCGCAGACCCCCGCGCGCAGCACTTCCGGTACGCGTAGGACGCCGACCCGAGACTGCGTCTCGGGTCGGGGACGGAAGCGAACGTGAGACGTGCGGTGAATGAGGCGCGCGTCAGCGTGGCATCCTGGAGCAATCCGCCGACTAGCCCACCAGCGGAAGCTCCTCGGCGATCCAGAGCGGCGACTGCGCGAGGTCGATGAACCGCCGCTCGTCCTCGAGCAGCTCCAGGCTCGCGCGGCGCCCCTCGGGCAAAGCCGTCGCCGCCTGAAGGTCCTCGCGGCTCTGCCACCAGAGCTCCGCGATCCCATCGTAGGGCTCGGGCCCGCCGCGGCTCGCCCGCAACACCTCGTTGAACGCGTCTTCCCACGTGTGGAGCTGGACGTACCGCTGGATGCGCAAGGTGACGGCGTGGCGCTGCACGAGCGGACCGTGCTGCTCCCGCCAGTAGCGCTGGAAGGTGGCGCGCGACAGCTGGGGCAGACGGCGCAGACAGAAGACGAGCTTCACCATGAGATCCTCCGACGACATCGGCCTCGGGGCGGATGGCCTCATCCCACGACGCCCCGCCCGCATGGCCGTTGCGATGGCATGACGCTTGCTGCGCAGCTGTCCGGTATTCTTGCCCAATTACCTGGAGGGGGGAAGGAGCGTGTGTGCATGCGCCTCGCCCGTCTCAGCGCAGCCCGAGCGCGCGGTGCGGCAGGTCCCGGCCGAGGAGGCCATCGAGGTAGCCGCGAAGCAGGAGCCGGACCGCCCTCCCCTCGCCGCGCCGGCTCCGCCGCACGTACTCGAACGGCAGGCTCGCCGTGACCGTCAGGGCGAGCCGGCCCCACTCACGCGCCCGCGCGTGCTTGCGCGCGAAGAGGACGGTGTTGCGCGCGGAGAGGTAGCGCACCGGGCTCGCGTGGCCGTGCGGCGCGAGGCTCGCCCCGCCGCGATGGAGGGCGCGAGCCTGCGGAGCGAACAGCACGCGGAAGCCCCGGGCCCGCGCCGAGGTGCACCAGTCGACGTCCTCGTGGTAGGCGAAGAAGCGCTCGTCGAGGAGTCCCACCTCCTCGAGCGCGGTGCGCGCGAGCAGCATCGCGCAACCCGGCACCCAGTCGACCTCCTCGACGGCGGCGAACCGAGGGCCGTCCGGCTCCCCATGGCCGACCAGCTCCACCAGCGCCGCCCGATACGTCAGTCGCCCGTACGCCGCCCAGAGCCGGCCCGGGTCGTCGGCCGCGAGGACCTTGGCGCCCACCGCGGCGACGCGCTCGCGGCCGCGTGCCGTACGCACCAGCTCGCCGAGGCAGCCCGGCTCGACGGTCGCGTCGTTGTTGAGCAGCAGGACGAAGTCGGCATCCGCCGCCAGCGCGTGCCGAATGCCGAGGTTGGCGCCGCCGGCGAAACCGAGGTTCTCGGGCACGGCGAGCAGCTCCGCACCCGGCGCCGCTGCCGCGACTTCCGCCCGAGCGAGCGCGCCGGTCCCGTTGTCGATGACCACGAGCGGCGTCGGCGGGACGGCCGAGCCAGCGAGGCTTCGCAGGCACGTGAGCGTGTCGGCCTTGGCGCCCCAGTGCAGGACGACGGCCGCCGCCCGCCCTAGTCGAGCTGGTAGAGGCTCCGCCAGTCGACGTCGTCGCGGAGCGGCGGCTGCCGCCCCTTTTCCAGGACGCACGAGCCGAGGACGAGGGCGTCCATCTCGGTGCGCATGAAGCAGAGGTAGGCGTCCTTCGGCGTGCACACGATCGGCTCGCCGCGGACGTTGAAGCTCGTATTGACCAGCACCGGACAGCCGGTGAGCGCTTCGAAGCGGCCGAGCAGCGCGTGGTAGATCGGATTCGTCTCGCGGTGCACGGTCTGGATGCGCGCCGAGTAGTCGACGTGCGTCACGGCGGGGATCTCCGAGCGCGGCACGTTCAGCTTCTCGATGCCGAAGAGGAGCTCCTGCGCCTCGGTCATCGCGATCCTCCGCTCGCGGCGCACCGGCGCGACCAGCAGCATGTACGGCGAATCGACGTCGAGCTCGAACCAGTCCGCGACGCGCTCGCGCAGCACGCTCGGCGCGAACGGGCGGAAGCTCTCGCGGAACTTGATCTTCAGGTTCATCACCGACTGCATGCGGGACGAGCGGGCGTCGCCGAGGATGCTGCGGTTGCCGAGCGCGCGCGGCCCGAACTCCATGCGTCCCTGAAACCAGCCGACCACCTTCTCGTCGGCGAGGAGATGCGCGCTGCGCTCGACCAGGCGATCGCGGGGGAGCTTCTCGTAGACCGCACCCACCGAGGCGAGGAAGCGCTCGATCTCGGCGTCGGAGTAGGCGGGGCCGAGGTAGGAGCCCTTCATGCCGTCGCCTTCCGACACGTGGCGGCGCTCGTGGCCGAGGACCTTGTGATGGATGGTGAGCGCGACGCCCACCGCGCCGCCCGCGTCCCCGGCCGCGGGCTGGATCCACAGCCGCCTGAACGGCCCTTCGCGCAGCAGCCGCCCGTTACCGACGCAGTTGAGCGCCACGCCGCCCGCGAGGCAGAGGTTCTCGAGACCGGTCTCGCGGTGCACGTGGCGCGCCATGCGGAGCATGATCTCCTCGGTCACCACCTGCACCGAGGCTGCGACGTCCATCTCGCGCTGGGTCACCTCGGACTCGGGACGGCGCGGCGGGCCGCCGAACAGCCGGTCGAAGGCCCCGTTGGTCATGGTGAGGCCGTGGGCGTAGTTGAAGTAGTCCATGTTCAGCTTGAAGGAGCCGTCGTCCTTCAGCTCGACGAGCTTGTCGAAAATCGCGTCGGCGTAGC
>VBLD01000256.1:0-3980 GCA_005879205.1 Deltaproteobacteria bacterium | reverse complement strand
ATGCCGAGCGAGTGCGGGTAGTGAAGCTCGGCCAGCAGCTCGAGGTCCTTCCCGCGCCCGACGCCGTACGACGACGTCGCCCACTCGCCCACCCCGTCCATGGTGAGCACCGCGGCTTCCGGGAAGGGCGACGGGTAGAATGCGCTCGCGGCGTGCGACTCGTGGTGCTCGGCGAACAGCACGGGTCCCTCGTAGCCGCCGAGGGCCTTGCGGATCTGGTCCTTCGTGAAGAGCTTCTCCTTGAGCCACACGGGCATGGCGGTCAGGAACGAGCGGAGCCCGCGCGGGGCGACACCGCAGTAGTTCTCGAGCAAGCGCTCGAACTTGAGGAGCGGCTTGTCGTAAAAGCCGACGTAGTCGAGCGCCTCGGGCCGCAGGTTCCCTTCGGCGAGGCAGTATTCGACGGCGTGGCGCGGGAAGGACGCGTCGTGCTTCTTCCGCGTGAAACGCTCTTCCTGCGCGGCGGCGACGATCTCGCCGTCGCGGACGAGACACGCCGCGGAGTCATGGTAGTACGCCGATATGCCGAGGATGGTGGGCACGGGAATCAGAACTGCCGCTCGTAGCGGCTCGGATCGACAGGCACTCGGTCGCGCTGGATCCAGTTGCTTCTTCGACCGTCACGCCACGAGCGGTCGAGCGGATCGCGGATGCGCCGCATGACGAAGCCGAGCGGGGCGAACACGCCGTAGAAGAGGACGGTCAAGATGATGCGGCTGTTCACCTCGCCGAGGAGCGCGCCCGCACGCATCCACACACGCTGCACCGGCGCCAGCACGCGCGGGGCGACGAGCGCGGGCGCCACGAGGAGGACGCCGAGGCTCCAGAGGACGAGCGGCGCCACGTCGTGGCCGCGGAGCCGGCTGAGAACGCCGAGCGCGAGGAAGACGCCCCCGACCGTGAGCCCGAAGCGCCGCAGCTCGACTGCGGAAAGTGGCTGCATGGGAGCGCGCGAGCTCAGAAGAGCGTGTAGACGAACGGGGCGACGGCCGAGCTCTGCGTGAAGACGATCAGCGCGCCGAACAGCGCGAGCACGAGGACGATCGGGCCGAGCCACCACTTCTTCCGCACGCGCATGAACGCCCACAGCTCACCGATCAGCGAGATCGTGCCCGAACGTGCCACGCAGCTCACCCCTCGGTCACGCTTACCTGCGCTCCGTCGCTCCTGTCAAGCATTGGAAAAACCGAGTCTTTCTCGCCCCTTCACGTTGTCCCGATCCGAGCCTCTCAGCGCAACCCGAGGCCCTCGAACGGCGGGCGCCTGCCGGCGAGCGCATCGCGGACGCCGCGGATCTTGAGCCATACCTCCTCCGCCGTTCCGCGCCGCCAGTGCCACATCAGCTGGAGCGGCAGACTGGCGGCCAGGAAGCAGGCGAGCTTCACGCGCGCCGCGGGGCGCGCATGCTTCCGTGCGAACAGGATCGTGTTGCGCGCGGCGAAGTACTTGCGCACGCGTACCGCCGCCGGTCCGCCGGCCGTGCCGCGACCGGTGTGCGTGACCACGGCGGCCGGGCAGTAGACCACCCGCCAGCCTCGCTCCCTGGCCCGCGTGCACCAGTCGACCTCCTCGTGGTAGGCGAAGAAGGCCTCGTCCAGAAGCCCGACGTCGCGCAGGGCAGCGGCGCGCAGCCACATGGCACAGCCGGCGACCCACTCGACGTCGCGCTGCTCGGCGAAGGCCGGGCCGTCGGGCTCGCCGGCCCCGCACAGCGCCACCAGGCTCTGGCCGTACGTCACCCGCCCCCACGCGAGCCAGAGCCGGCTCGGGTCTTCGCGTGCGAGCACCTTCGGGCCCACCACCGCCACGCCGGCGTCGGACCCGAGCACCCGGAGCGCCGCGGCCGTGGCTCCGGGACGCACGCGGACGTCGTTGTTCAGGAGCAGTACCGTCTCGGCCCCCGCCGCGAGTGCCGCGGCGATGCCCAGGTTGGCGCCGCCGGCGTACCCGAGGTTGTCGGTGCTCCGGATGGTCGTCACCCCGGCAGGCATGTCGAGCGGCGGTCGGGAGCCGTTGTCCACGACGATCACATCGAGGTCCGGCTCGGCCGCGAGGCTCGCGACGCAGCCGCGAGTGTCGTCCGCGTCGCGCCAGTGGACGACGACGGCGGTCACCCGGCTCATCCCACCGTCTCCTCGTACACCTGACGGGTCCGCCGCGCGGTCGCTTCCCACGTGAACCGGGCGGCCCGCTCCCGGCCGCGCGCGGCCAGCGCGGCGCGGGTCTCGGGCTCCGCGACGAGTCGGGCCAGCGCCGCGGCGAGCAGCGACGCGTCCGAGCGCACCACGAGCAGGCCGGCGTCGCCCACGACCTCGGGAATGGAGCTCGTGCCGACGGCCACCACCGCGCATCCGCTGGCCATCGCCTCGGCGACGGTGAGGCCGAAGCCCTCGTACTCCGAGGCGCTGATCGCGACCTCGGCCGCGGCGTACAGCGCGGCGAGCGCGTCGTCGGCGAGGGGGCCGAGCCAGCGTACGGCGGGCGGCAGCGCGCGCAGCCACGGCGGCGCATACCCCGGTCGCAGACGGCCGGCGATCGCGAGCTCCCAGCCGCGCGCCGCCCCCTCCGCCGTGACGAATGCCTCGATCACGCGCTCGACGTGCTTGCGCGGCTGTACCGTGCCCACGCACGCGATGAGGCGCGGCCCGAGTCGATGGGTCTGCCGCAGCGCCTCGACGGCCGGCGCCGGAGGTGCGGTGCGAAAGGCCGCCCCGACGCCGAGCGGAACCGCCGCGACGCGCTCGGGGGCGAGCGCGAAGCGGGCGATCAGGTGGCCACGGGCATGCTCCGAGTCGGCGATCACTCGCGCCGCGCGCGCCACGCTGCGCGGCACGCTGAGCCGCAGGTGGAGGCGCTGTGGCCAGGCGAACGTCTCGGGGCAGGCGTAGACGGCGAGGTCGTGCACGGTGACGACGGCGGCGGCCGGCAGCCACCAGGGGAGCACGTTCTTGGTCCCGTGGTACAGGTCGACGCGCCGCTCGGCGAGCAGCCGCGGCAGCCGGACGTGGTCCCAGCCGAGCTGGTGGTACGGCGTCGGGAGGGGGACGTGCACGACCTCCAGGTCGAGCTCCGCGAAGGCGTCGGGGCGATCGGTGAAGACGACGTACTCGTGGCCGCCGGCGAGCGCGAGCGCCCGCACGAGCTGGCGCGCGTAGGTGGCGGGCCCGCCGAGGATTCCCGCCACGGCACCGATCCCGATGCGCATGCCTCACGCCCTCGCCCGCGGCGGATCGGTCGCGCCGCCGAGTCCCGCCGCCGCGCCCCGCACGAGCGCGCGCGCGACGTCCAGCCGCCCGCGCACCGTGTAGAGCGCGGCACTGGCGACGACGAGCGCCGCATACGTGGGGATGAAGGTCAGCCAGCTCCCCGGCCCGCCCCGGCGCCGGATGAGGAGCCACGGGTTGCGCGCCTTCAGGTACGCCGCGCCCGTCGTGGTAGACGACGGCGGCGGGCTCGACGACGGCTCCGAACTCGTGCGCCCGCGCCGCCACGCAGAAGTCGACGTCTTCGTAGTACACCCCGATCCCCTCGTCGAAGCCGCCGACCGCCTGGAAGCACGCGCGCGTCACCAGCATCGCGCAGCCCATCACCCCGCTCACCGGGTACGGGCCGCGGGCGCGTCCGCGATGGCGGAGGAGCGTGCGCGGCACGCAGAGGAGCGGCAGCAGGTGACGCTCGCCGGCCGAGAGCACGCGATGCGGGGCGCCGAGATCGAGCACCAGCGGCCCCGCGATGCCCGCCCGCGGGGCAGCGTCGAGCGCCGCACCGAGGCGGGCGAGCGCCTCGGGCGCGAGCACGGTGTCGTTGTTCAGGAGGAGCACGCGATCGGCGCCCGCTGCAAAGGCGGCACGCGCGCCCGCATTGAGCCCGCCGGCGAACTGCCGGTTCACGTCGAGCGCGATGAGGCGCACCCCCGGGCGCGCCGCGACCGCCTGCTCGAGACGCGTGCGTTCCGCGGCCGACGACGCGTTGTCGACCAC
>VBLD01000278.1 GCA_005879205.1 Deltaproteobacteria bacterium | reverse complement strand
GGCAAACCGTCGCGGCCTCCGCCCGCTGCTCGAACGGCTCGCCGAGGGGCCGCTGCCCGCCGGCGCGAGCGAGCGCGTCGCGCTCGGGCAGGGGCTCGCCTACGACTGCGGATCGAGCCGGTAGGTGAGGGCGGTGATGAGCGGCCGGCCCTCGCGGCGGCGGACCTCCCATTCCGCCTGGCCGCGGACCTCGAGGTGGTCGCCCCCCGACTCGCGGTAGCGGATGATGAAGGGGCCCCGAACCTCGGCGGCCGGGCCGCGGGGCGCGATCGAGAGCGACTCGAGCGTGTAGCTGAGCTCCTCGATCGCCACGAACATCCGCCGGTAGCCGGTGGCGATGGCGTCGATCCCGCGCGTCCCGTTCTCGGCCGCGTCGGGTGCGAACAGTTGAACGAGCCGATCGACGTCTCGCGCCTCGTACGCCGTCCGGAACTGCTCGACGACCGTCGCCGCCTCCTCGGTCGAGAGCGGACTCTCCGTGCGCACCGGCCGGACCTCGGCGGTGGCGGCGATCGCCTCCGACACGGCATGGGAGGCGACCACGGGCGAGGACGCGGCCGCAGCGGGAGGATCCACGTCCTTGCCGGGCGGGGAGACGGCGTAGAGCACGACGGCCAGCGCCGCCACGCAGGCGGCCGCCGACGGGATGCTGAACGCATGGTGGGTCACCGGCGATGCAGAAGCGGTCGCCGGGCTGGATGGGGCCATCGGCGGCTCGAGCGGAGGTGTCGCGGGCGGGGGCGGCGGTGGAGCGACCTCGACAGGGGCGGCGGCGGGAGTGGCCACCGCCGATTCGACGGCGGCCGCCCGAGCGGCCGCCACGGAGAAGACCGGCTCGACGGGCGGCAACACCTGGGCGGCTGCGGCCGGCGACGGCACCATGGCTGCCGCGGGCACGATGGCGACGGCGTGCGGCTCGGACTCCGGAGTGATGGCGGGCGCATAGTCCCGCCACGCCTCGTCGATCACGGCGGGCGTCACCTGCTTGGCGCCCGTGGCGAAGGCGGTCAGCAGCGCCGCGTCGCACAGCACGTTGATGACGCGCGGAATGCCGTGGCTGAGGGCGGCGACTCGCTCGAGCGCGGCGTCGGCGAAGAGGGCGAGGTCGGTGGCCCCGGCGCGTTCGAGGCGGGTGCGTACGTAGGCGGCGACCTCGACCGGCGTGAGCGGCCGCAGGCGCACCCGGAGCGTGACGCGCTGGCGAAGCTGTCGGAGCGCCGGGTTGGCGAACTTCGTCTCGAGCTCGGGCTGCCCGGCGAAGAGGATCTGGAGTATCTTCTCGCGTGCCGTCTCGAGGTTCGAGAGCAGGCGAAGCTGCTCGAGGACGTTCTCATCGAGGTCCTGGGCCTCGTCGATCAGCAGGGCGACGTTGCCGCCGGCGCGCGCGTGCTCGATCAGGAACTCGTTCAGGCGGTGGAAACGGCCGAGCTTGCCGGTGGCGTCGGTCGGGATGCCGAGCTCGACCAGGATGTACTCGAGGATCTCGTCGAAGCTGACCGTCGGGTTCATGAGGAGAACCGTGCGGACGCTCGGGTCGAGCGTGTCGAGCAGGTGGCGGAGGAGGGTGGTCTTCCCGGTGCCTGCTTCGCCGATGAGCGACAGGAAGCCCTTGCGCGCCTGGATGCCGTAGCCGAGCGCCGCCAGCGCCTCCTGGTACGTGTTGTTCAGGTAGAGGAAGCGCGGGTCCGGTGTGATGTTGAAGGGCTCTTCCTCGAGCCCGTAGAAAGCAGCGTACATACGAACGACGTTCGGGGCAGCAAGGGGCATGCCCGCGCGCTGCGCATCATCGCTTGCGCCGACGCGAGGGCGTTCATGCAGACCTGCACGATGAGTGACCGATCGTGCAGGCCCGTGGCGGCGTACGTCCTCTAGCGGAAGAGGTCGAATTCGGGCCTGCGGACGAAGGCGGACGCGGCACCGCGCCGGCCCGGCGTGTAACGGACGCCCCGCACGATCGCCGCGGCGACGCCGCTGTCCTTCTCCATGACGAGACCGGCGGCGGCTGCGACCTCGTCGGCGAGCGCGACGACCGTATGGTGGAGCGTGCGGCCCGAGAGGTCGTCGCGTCCGCGGAGATCGAGGAGCGGATCCATACCGGCGCAGCCGAGTGCCACCTCGACGAGCCCTTCGCGCCACGGGCGTCCGAAGGTGTCGGTCACCACCACCGCCAGCTCGACGCCGAAGCGGCTCGCGAGCGCTTCCCGGAGTCGCTCCGCCGAGGCGTCGGCATCGCGCGGCAGGAGCGTCAGGACACCGGGTGCGACGCCGTTCGACTCATCGACCCCGGCGTTGGCGCACACCCAGCCGTGTCGCGTCTCGACGATCACGTGGCCGTGGTCCATCCGAACGATGCGCTTGGTCTCGCGCAGCACGACTTCCATCGCGCGCGGGTCCTTCCCGCCTTCGGTCTGTGCGGCCAGCCGCTCGGCGAACGGTGAGGCGACGACGTCGTCGAGCGAGACGACCGCTCCCTCGGCCTTCGAGACCACCTTCTGGCAGACGACGACGACATCGTGCTCCTTGAGACCGACCCGCGCTTCCGCGATGGCGTCGCCGAGCAGGCGAGGGAGGTCGTCGCCGGGTCGCACCATGGGCAGTCCGGGAACCGGGATGACCGCGATCGTCATCGGCGTCGCGGGTCTAGCGCACGCAGGACGGCGGCGGCAAGGCGCGCCGCCCGGGCGGGCGTGGCGAGCAGCGTGTCGGTGACGACCGTCCGGAAACCGAGGGCTTCGACGCGCGATGCCCACGCGGCATCCACCCGGTCGAGGACGAAGACGTCGACCAGGCCCCGATAGAGCCGGGCGACACCGGCGGGCGACACTTCGAGCCCGAGTCCGCGGAGCATCCGATGCAGGGGGCCGCGCACGGCGGATCGGTGCCACGGCGAGGATGGGGCCGATCGAGACGAGGGGATTGGAGGGCGCAATGACGATCGCATCGGTCGCCGCGAGCGCCGCGAGCACGCCCGGCGCCGGCCGGGCGCGCGGCGTCCCGGCGACCTCGATCCGGCGCACGCGTCCGCGGGCGCGGCGACGGACGAGGTAGTCCTGGAAGGCGTGGCGGCCCCGGTCGGTGTGGACGAAGGTCCGCACCGGATCGTCCGTCATGGGGATGATGCGCGTCGTCACGCCGTGCAGGCGGGCGAGCGCGGCGGTCACGCGCGAGAGCCGCCAGCCGGCACGCAGCCGCGCGGTGCGGAAGAGATGGGTCGCGAGGTCGCGGTCGCCGAGCGCGAACCAGGTGGGCTCGCCGAGCCGGCCGAGCGCACCGAGACAGGCAAAGCTGTCCCGCTCGAGACCCCAGCCCCGCACCGGGTCGGCGCGCCCGGCGAGCGTGTAGAGGACCGTGTCGAGATCCGGGGCGACGTGGAGACCGAAGAACTGCTCGTCGTCGCCGGTGTTGCCGATGACGGTGAGACGGCGCGGCTCCACGACGCGGGCGAGACCGCGCAGGAACCGCGCGCCGCCGACGCCACCTGCCAGGACCGTGACTAGACGGTTCCGGGGGCCCGTGCGGTCCTCGCTCGCTCCGCTCGCTGCGGTCCTCCGATGCTCCCGGACCCGGTCGGCCAGCGTGACCGCTCTCGCGGTCGGCCTCCCACTTCCACGTCAGGGGTACGCGGGCTGCTCACGCGCTCGGCGCAATACGCTCCTGCTGGTCGCTGCGCAGGTGGTCGCTTTCGCCGCCGGGCTGGCCGACGCGGCCGTAGAGCGTCGTGCGTTGCACCGGGCGGCGGCCCATGCCGCGGACGAGTGTCTCGATCTCCTCGGCCGACGTGTACTCGCCCGCGTCTGCCCCGGCCTCGCGCGAGATGCTCTCCTCCATGAGCGTGCCGCCGAAGTCGTTGCAGCCGGCGCGGAGCGAGAGCTGTGCGAGCCGATGGCCGAGCTTCACCCACGACAGGACGAGGCGGCAGGTGGCATAGATGCGAAGATCCCGGAGACCCTTCGGCTGCGGTGTCACCTTGCCATCGTGGTAGAGCTTGGTGTTCTCCCAGATGAAGCCGAGCGGGACGAACTCGGTGAAGCCGCCGGTCTCCTTCTGGATGCGCCGCATGAGGTCGAGGTGCCGCGCGACGTGACCCGCCGTCTCGACGTGGCCGTACATCACCGTCGACGTGGTCGGGACGCCGAGCCGGTGCGCGGTGGTGATGATCTCGATCCAGGTCCGGACGTCGACCTTCTTGTGCGAGAGAATCTCGCGGACCTCGTCGTCCAGGATCTCGGCTGCCGTGCCGGGGATGCTGCCGAGGCCGCCGTCGCGCAGCATGCCGATGTAGGCCGGATAGTCCATGTTGGTCCGGCGGGCACCGTACATGATCTCCATCGGCGAGAAGGCGTGCACGTGGATCGCGGGGAAGCGCCGTTTGATCTCCGCCAGGATGTCCCGGTAGGTGAACGGGGCCATGTCGGGGTTGATGCCACCCTGCATGCAGACCTCGGTGGCCCCGCGGCCGATCGCCTCCTCCACCTTGCCGAGGACCACGTCCATGCCGTGGGTGTAGGCGTCCTCCTCCCAGCGCTGGCGCTTGAAGGCGCAGAACTGGCAGTTCACGAAGCAGACGTTGGTGAAGTTGATGTTGCGGTTCACCACGTAGGTGACCTCGTCGCCCACGTCGGTCTCGCGTATGGTGTCGGCGGTCCGCACGAGCGCCACGAGGTCGTCGCCTGTCGTGCCGAGGAGTGCTTCCGCCTCGTCGACGCTGAGCTCCTGGCCTGCGAGCGCGCGCGCGAGGATCGCACGCACGGCGGGGGCGGCGCGCGCGAGGGCGCGGTCGACCGGCTCGTCGTTCAGGGCGACGCGCTCGATCTGCTCCCACGGGTCGAACCAACTCATGGCTTCGTGCTCATGGCTTCGTGCTCATGCAGGTCGAGCCTCCGCATCCGGACGCGCCCATCCCGCGTGGGCGGCGAGCGCTGCCACGCGCGGGCGGAGGGCCGGGTCGAGGAAACCGGGACGATCGATGTAGGCGGGATAGATGGCCAGCCGCTCGCGTAGCGCGAACCCCTCGGCTCGACACGTCGCCGCGAGGGTCTCGACGTGGGGCCACGGAGCCTCCGGATTCACGTAGTCGGGGGTGAGCGGGGAGATGCCGCCCCAGTCGTTGAGGCCTGCACGGAGAAGCAGCGCGTGATCCGCGGGTGAGAGGTTGGGCGGCGCCTGGACGCTGACGTCCGGGTCGAGCACGAGCCGGGCGACCGCGACGGTACGCGCCACGTCGGCCGCTCCGGGCTCGGGCGCGTCGGCCAGGCGGATCGTCGGCTTGGCGCGAAAGTTCTGCACGATGACTTCCTGGACGTGGCCGTAGGCGCGGTGGAGGTCGCGGATCGCGAACAGGGTGTCGACACGCTCCGCCAGCGTCTCGCCGATGCCGATGAGAAGGCCCGTGGTGAACGGGATGCGCAGCTCGCCCGCCTCGCGCAGCATCTGCAGGCGCCGCGCGGGCTCCTTGTCCGGCGCCCACTGGTGTACCTGGCCGCGCTCGCGGAGCCGCGGCGAGACGTTCTCGAGCATGAGCCCGAGGCTCACGTTCACGGCCTTCAGCCGCTGCATCTCGTCGCGCGTGAGGAGCCCGGCGTTGGTGTGCGGCAGGAGGCCGCAGCGAAGGGCGATCTCGCAGGCGCGGTGCACGTAGTCGGCCGTTGTCCGGTGGCCGAGCGCGCCGAGCAGATCCCGATAGCTGGCAAAGGCGAGCTCGGGCTTGTCACCGAGGCACATGAGTGCCTCTTTGCAACCGAGGGCGCGGCCGCGCAGCGACCACGCCTCGATCTCCTCGGGGGTCATCGTCCAGGCATCGGGGTCGTCCGGATCTTTGCGGAACGTGCAGTACGTGCACCGGTCGCGGCAGAGGTTCGTGACCGGCAGGAACGCCTTCGGCGAGTAGGTGACCGTGCGCCCCCAGGCGCGGTCGCGGAGAGTCGAGGCGGCCTCGAGCAGCGCGTGCATGGTCTCCGGTTCCTCGAGCAGCCGCGTGGCTTCCTCGCGCGTCAGGTCGCAGCGCGAGAGCGATTTGGCGAGCGCCTCGATCAGTGCTGGCCCGTCGCGGGAGCCGGGGAGAGGCATGGAAGAGCTGGCTCGCAGCTAGCGGAGGGCCGTGGGTGTGTCAAGGACGTATCGCGGCCCGGCCGCAGAGACCGCGGGGCCGCGGCCGACGCTCAGCCGCCGTAAGCGACTCGTGGAGCGTCGGCCGCAGCGAGGTCGGGAATGACGAGGTGACAGGTCGTGCCGTCGGGGCCGCCGACGAGCGTGAGCGATGCGCCGAGGGCGCGGACGAGCCGTCCCGCGAGGCGGAGGCCGAAGCCGAGCTGGCGCGGGGGCCGCACGTCGGTGCGGC
>VBLD01000277.1 GCA_005879205.1 Deltaproteobacteria bacterium | reverse complement strand
CCGACGAGCTCGCCGAGCCGCACGCAGCCCGGGTCGTAGCGAGCCCGACGGTCCACTCGCCGCGCGGGAGGTCGAATGACGGGGCTGGTGTCGGTCACGCGGCCGTTGCCGATGCGGGTCGCGTCGGCACGGCGGTTCAAGGTGCCGTGACGTCGAACAGCAAGTTGTGCGGCTCTGCCAAAACCAGACGGAGACCCGGGCAGCCGTTTGTGACGGCGCCGTCCCAATCCGTTCGCTGGGATCCGTCGAGATCGTCGAGATTCACGAGGATCGTCGCGAGCCCGGTCGTATTGCGCAGCATCTGGATCGCCGAGGGTTCGGGCAGCAAGGCGGCCCACGCCATGCGCTCGGGGAAGCCGGTCGGAAAGTAGCTGCTGTAGCCGTTCACCAGCGGCCGCCAATGAAAGATCGAGCGGAACATGGCGCGCGCGTTGAAGGTCGCCGCGACGATGTTGTCCAGTCTTTCGGGATGCTGCACGGGTATCTCGAGGAGCGGTCCGCGGCCGAGCCGGATCGCATCGAGCATGGTGGGCGATAGCGTGGGCAGCGCCTGAAGCGGAAATGTGCCCGGCCGCGGACACCAGGCGTAGAGCGCCGCCGCCACGCCGGCCAGGACGACCACCCGCGAGACGCGCTGCATGCCCGGCCCGACCGCCCGCTGCGCCGCGCTAGCGAGCGTCGCGGTGGCCAGGCCGATCAGCATCGGAACGCTTACCGCCGTCACGATGCCCAGTCGCACCGGTTCGCGTACCGCGCCGAGTACCGGCAGGACCCCGCCGAGCCGCGCGAGGTAGTTCAGATTGATCCCCACGCCGTCGAAGAGGACGAGACGGCGGGTCGAGATCCCGAGGCCGACGCCCGTCCAGAACGCCGCGTGTCGCCATCCGCGATATGTATTCTCGGGTATCGCGGCGAAGCACATGCATGCTGCGCCGATGAGCGGTACGAGCAGCACCGGCCAGGGAGCATCCGATGAGCCGGTGCCGGCCAGGCCGTTCCAGGAAAGAGTCGCCGGAAACGTCAGCATCCAGACGTCGCGCCACAGGCTCTGCCGGCCGAGGGACGGGTTCTCGGCACGAATGCGGGCATAGCCGACGTAGAGCGGCAGCAGGACGAGGACGGCGAGGCCGAGCACTGCGAGAAGAGACAGCGCCGCGCGCGCTCGCCCACGAAGCACGCGATAGAGGACGAGCACCGCGAGCGGTGCGAACACCGCGGGCGCCACGTAGACTGGCTCCGCCAACGACTGCAGCACGAGGAGCACCAGCAGCACGGCGCCGCGCGCCAGCGTCAAGTGTTCCGCCGCGAGCAGCACGACCCACGGCAGGTAGACGAGAACGCCGTACTGCGGCCACATGGGGGCGGCCCACCACGTCCAGGGATTTGCGAAGAATCCCAGGCCCGCAGCGAAACCCGCCGCCTCCCAGCCGGTCCAGTGCCGTACGACGAGGTGAACGCCGAGCGCGGTGAACACGACGCAGAGGAGATACATCACGTTCAGCGCGAGCGCGGGATTGCCCGTCATCAGGAAGGGGGGTGCAAAGAAAGGTAGCGCACCGAATGAAGTCGGGCCGTACAGCAGCGCCGAAGCGGCCGGATGGTAGATGTTCGCCTGGTACAGGCGGCCCGGCGCGGTCGTGAGGACGTGGGTCTCGTAGGCGAGCACCCAGGTGGTGTAGATCGTATCGTAGCGGCAGACGACGAGGGACGTGCAAGGCAGCGAGCTCGCCATGTACGCAGGCAACGGCCACGCGCGCCAGCCGGCGATGAGCAGGTAAAAGAGAACCATCGGCAGGCCGCGAACGAGGAGCCGCTTCACACTTGCTCTCAATCACGCTACCCCGTCCGTCGCCGCGTCCGGACGAGGGTCGCGACCACGCCGATCAGGGTCAGCGCCGAGACGACCGCCCCGAGCCGCACGCTCTGCGGCACGTAGCGGAACTCCACTGTCGACGCTCCTCCGGGGATCTCGACCAGCCGAAAAGCGTAGTTGGCACGCACGATCGGCGCCGGCGTCCCGTCCACGGTAGCCTGCCAGCCGGGGAAGTACTGGTCGGCGAGGAAAAGGAAGCCGCGCGCCGGCGCGTGGACGCGGAGCACGACGCGCTCGGGGTCGTTGGTGACGAAGTCCACGGCCGCGGGCCGATGGTCCACAGCTTCACCCGCGAAGCCCGACGGCAAGGGCGCCTCGACGAGAGCGACCTCGCGGGGATCGTCGCGACCCGCGGCCAGCCGGTCGAGCAGGACGCGCGAATCGGCTACGACCTCGACGCGGGGTACGTACGAGGCCCGGGGCAACGCCTGCGCGTTCTCGTAGACACGGATGTCGTCGTCGCCATCCTCCAGCCGACGGAGCGGCGGGCTCATCACTGCCGCCGTGTTGTCGACCGTCGCGGCGGCCACGAGGTAGCGGGCCGCCGTCAGATCGAGAAGGCGACGGTTGAAGCCCGGAGGCGTCCAGCCGCCGAGGTAATAGTAGACGTCGTTCAGGCTCGTCATCGGCCGTCCGGTCCGCATCCGCACGAAGTACTCCGCGTACCGCCTCGCCATCTGCGGCTCGTAGTCGTGAATCGACGGCACGCCGAAGAGCGACGCGCTCTTCTGCATGAGACCGAAGAGCAGGGCCCGGGGGTCCTCGTAGCTGAGATAGACGCGGTCCTGCGGCGACATGCGCGCGCGCACGCTCGCGAAGACCCGCTCGTGCGCGAACAGCGGCGCATCGCTCGGCAGCAGGTACTCCCACGTCTTGGGCGGTGCGGCGACGAGGTTCACCACGAGGGCGCCGAGCAGGAGCGCGCCGGCGGCGCGACGGAACCCCGTCCCGGCGCTCGCCATGACGCCCCCGACCAGCGCCAGCCCGGCGGCCGTCCATTCGAGCGGCCGCAGCCCGTTGCCCGCGAGCAGCCAGAAGCCTGCGAGGCTGGCCCCCACGGCCGCCAGGCCGGCGTGGCGCGCCCAGCGCTCGGCGCGACGGCGCAACAGCACGGCGTCCACGCCGAGGCCGGTCAGAACGGCGAGGGAGAAGCTCGCGAGCCACATGAATCGTCCGGGGTCGCGGAAGACGCTGCCGAGCGGCAGCTTCGTATAGGCCTGGAACACCGGCGTGTTCGGGCCGAGCGCGAGGACGAAGTAGAGCACGCCCGCGAGCAGGTAGAAGAGGGCGCGCCGCCGCGTCGACGCCCCGAGCAGCGCGGCGCCCGCCAGCAGGCAGGGCGCGAGCACGAACGGCTGCCGGGCGCCGTCACGCAAGGCGACGGCGAACCGGACGCGGCCCCAGTCGAGGAAGCCCATCGGGGCGATCTCCTGCAGGCGGAGCGGTGCGTTGCGCACCGACGCGGTGGCGACTTCGAGCGCCGGCGCCAGCTGGACCGCGGCCAGCAAGGGCGCCAGCAGGAGGCCGACGCCCGCGGTCAGGATCGCCGTCCGCGACAGACCGCGCCGTCGGGTGGCGACCTCCCACAGGATCCGCAGGCCGACGAGCTGGTAGGCAAAGAACACCGTCTGCGGCCAGGCGGACAGGAGCGCGACCGCGAGGACGACGGCGAGGCCGACGCCCTCGCGCACCGAGGGCGCGCGCAAGCTCCGCTCGCAGAAGAACATGGCCGCCGGGATCCAGACGTACGGGGCGACCATGAACGGCGCCCACGCCGCGAGCGCCACGGTGGCGTTGCCGAGCTGGAATGCCAGCGCGCCGCACAGCGCCGCCAGCGTCCCGGCGCCGAGCTCGCGGCAGAGCCCGTACGCGAACGCGCCCGCCACGACGAGGTCGAAGAACAGGCCGGCGCGGAGCGCGCGGTCCCCGGTCAGCACCAGGAACAGCAGGTGAGGCGGATACACGAGTCCGCTGAACGGGAAGAACGGCTGCCCGCAGTTCTGGAAGGGGTTCCAGAAGAGCCCGCGTCCGCCGTCGCGCACCCGGTCGCGCGCGTAGAGCATGTTCGGGTAGAAATACGCGTACACGTCGTGCGCCGGCCGGCGGCGGTCGACGAGCGTGCCGGCGCGACGCTCCGCCTCGGAGAGCGGCGTCGCCGCCTCCTGCCGCCCGACGCTCGTCACCAGGTCGTTCACGCCGAGGCGGAAGTGGACGACATAGGCTGCGCACGCGATGAGGACG
>VBLD01000263.1 GCA_005879205.1 Deltaproteobacteria bacterium | reverse complement strand
CACGAGGTGCTCGCCGTCGACGGCGAGCACGACCTGTTCGGCGACGGCAGCGTCGTCTGCCTGCCGACGTACGGCCACACCCCCGGCCACCAGTCGTTGCGCGTCCGCCTCGCGGGCGGCGACGCGGTCCTCACCGCCGACGCCTGCTACCTCCGCCGCACGCTCGAAGAGCTGCACCTCCCCGCGATCGTCCACGACCCGGCGGCGATGCTCGCCGCGCTCCATCGCCTGCGCGAGCTCCAGCAGGCGGGCGCCCGCATCTTCTACGGTCACGACCCGGAGTTCTGGGCGACGGTGCCGCAGGCGCCGGGCGAGGTATAGCTTCTCCGAAGTACAACCGCCGCCGACGCAAGAAGCCGGCCGCGGCTTGGCCGCGGGCGGCGCGGGGTCCGGGGGCATCGGAGCAGCGGAGCGCGCGCAGCGCGCGAGCAGCGCACGGGCCCCCGGAATCGTTAAGGCGCGCCTTCGACGATCGAGAGCGGCGTGGGCGTCGGCACCACGCGCGTGAGGCGCAGGCCCGCCGCGGCGAAGACGGCGGCGAACTCGGCCTCGGTCCGCTCGCGTCCCGGACAGAGGATCATCATGAGGAGGTCCGAGACCTTGCTCGGGTCCGGCTCGTTCCCCGGCCGGAGGACGGCGTCGATCGCGAGCACGCGTCCCGCCGCCGGCAGCCCTTCCCGGCAGCGCCGCAGGATGGCGACGCAGGTGTCGTCGTCCCAGTCGTGCAGGACGCGCTTCAGGACGTAGGCGTCGAACAGGGCCGGCACCGACTGGAGGAAGTCGCCCCCGAGGCGGCTGGTGCGCCCGCGGAGCTCCGGCGCGTCGAGGGCCGTCGCCTCCTTCACGACGTGCGGCAGGTCGTACAGCGCGCCGCGCACGTCGGGATGCGCCCGCAGGATCGCGGCGAGGAAGCCGCCTCGTCCGCCGCCGACGTCGATCACGCGGGCGAACGTCGAGAAATCGTAGGCGGCGGCGATCGGAGCGTTCTCCGTCTCCGAGAACATCGCCATGCCGCTGTCGAAGACGGCAGCCGCCTCCGGATGGCGCGCGAGGTAGTCGAAGAAGCGCGTGCCGAACACCCGCTCGAAGGCCGGCTGTCCACTGGCGACGCTCTGGGTCATCTCGCCGCACGGCCGGTTGAAGAGCGGGTCGCCGGCCATGAGGACCGCGTCGCGCACCGAGCCGGGCTTGCCCGAGAGCAGCGTCGCGCCGAGCGGGTTGAGCGCATAGCGGCCCGTCGTCTCCTCCTCGACGAACACCTCGAGGCTGGCGAGCGCCCGCAGCAGGCGGCCGAGCGAGGCCGCATGCGTGTTCGTGGCCCGCGCCAGCTCGTCGACGCTCTTCGGGCCCGCCTCGAGCAGGTCGGCGATCCCGAGCTTGGCGGCGACGTACACGCCCTGCGCGACGACGTTGCCGAAGGCCATCGTCGCCATGCGGAACGCTTCCACCGGACGCTCCGTTCAGGCCAGCTCAGGCATGGATCGGCGGCCGCCGTCCGGCCCAGGGCCGGGCCTGCTCGAGCTGCGCCGCGACGCGCAGCAGCAGGTCCTCGCGCCCGTAGGCGGCCGCCAGCTGGACCCCGACGGGCAACCCCTGGTCGTTCCAGTGCAGCGGCAGCGAGACGGCGGGCTGGCCGGTCATGTTGAAGGGCGAGGTGAAGCCCGCGAACTGTGCCGCTCGCATGCCGGACGCGACCGGATCCTCGCGCGACGGCGTGAAGTAGCCGAGCGGCGGCGGCGGCTCGGGAAGCGTCGGCGTCAGCAGGAGGTCGAAGCCCGACGCCCACCAGGCGGCCATGCGCCGGGTGTAGCCGTACAGCCAGTCGACGGTGGCGAGGTACTGCTGGGCGGTGGCGATCCGGCCGAGGTCGGCGAGCGCCTGGTTGAGCGGGTCGAGGTCGCCGGGCCCGAAGGGCGTGCCGCAGATCTCGCCGAGGACGTCGACCATGCGGGCGATGTGGGTGGCGTACATCATCGAGAAGTGCTGGCCGACCTCCCGCTCGTCGAGCGCGGCGGGATGCGAGGGCTCGACGGCGTGCCCGAGCGACTCGAGCAGACGGCCCGCGCCCTCGGCGGCAGCGCGGCAGTCGGCGTGGGTCGGACCGATCTCGCCCGGGAGCCGCGCCAGGATGCCGATGCGCAGCCGTCCCGGATCGGCGCCCACCTCCGCGACGAACGGCCGGAGCGGCGGCGGCGCCGTGTGCGGGTCGCCCGGCTCGTAGCCGGCGAGCACGTCGAGGAGAGCGGCGGTGTCGCGCACCGAGCGCGTCACCACCCCCTCGTGGGCGAGCCCGCCGATCGGCTCGCCGAGGTCGGGCCCGAAGGAGATGCGCGCACGCGAGGGCTTCAGCCCGACGAGGCCGCACTCGCTGGCCGGGATGCGAATCGAGCCGCCGCCGTCGTTGGCGTGCGCGGCCGGCACCATGCCCGCGGCTACCGCGGCCGCCGAGCCGCCGCTCGAGCCGCCCGTCGAGCGACCCGGGTCCCAGGGGTTGCGCGTCGGGCCGTAGGCCTCGGGCTCCGTCGTCGGCAGCGTGCCGATCTCGGGTGCGTTCGTCTTGCCGAGGAACACGAACCCGGCGGCGCGGAGCCGTGCGGCCGTGTTGGAATCGTGGGGTGCTGTGAAGCCGAGCCGCTTGAGCAGCCGGGTGCCCATGTGGTGCGGGTCGCCGGCCGAGTAGGCGAGCAGGTCCTTCAGGAGAAATGGCACGCCCCGGAACGGTCCCCGCGGCAAGTCCGCCGACGCGGCCTGCGCGCGCGCCTTCTCGAAGAGCGGGATGATGACCGCGTTCAGCTTCGGGTTGACGGCCTCGATGCGTGCGATCGCCGCGTCGACGAGCGCCGAGGGGCTGAGTTCGCCGCGCCGCACCAGCTCGGCCTGGGCGGTGGCGTCGAGGAAGGCGAGTTCGTCCGACATGCGGCCACCGTACGACAGGCCGACGCCCGGGCACAAGAAGTGGTATAGCCCCACCATGCCGATCCTCGACGCCCGCCACGACTTCGGCCATCCGGTCGAGCCCGACTCCGCATGGAGCGAATCGTACTACTTCAACGCCTATGACCCGGTGACCGACACCGGGCTCTTCACGCGCATCGGCATCCGGCCGAACGAGGGGACCATGGACGTCGGGCTGTCGCTCTGGCTTCCCGGCGCGGAGCTGGCCGCGGTGCGCGGCGTCCGCCCGCAGCGCGAGATGACCGACGACGGTCTCGCGGTGGGGGGCGTCCGGTACGAGCGCCTTGCGCCGATGGAGCGCTGGCGGCTCACCTGCGATGCGGAGGCGGTGGTCGTCGACCTCCGCGGCGCGCGCCCGCCGCGTCCGGCCCCCGTCGCCGTCGACCTGACCTTCAAGGCGCTCACCCCGGCAATCGGCAGCGACGGGCAGGGTCGATCCGGGACGGGCGCGAGTGCCGAGACGCGGCAGCACGTCGGCAAGGGCCACCTCGAGCAGGCGGGACGCTGGAGCGGATGGATCGAGGCCGACGGTGTGCGCTACGAGCTCGTCCAGGCGCGCGGCAATCGCGACAAGTCGTGGGGACCGCGCCGCTGGGGCGGCCCGCGCATGTGGCGCTGGTTCTCGATCAACGTCGGCGACGACGTGCACTTCGGCGGCATCCGCATCGGCACCGACGCGGGCGATCTCCACCGCGGCTGGGTCTGGCGCGACGGCGGATTCGCGAGCATCCGGTCGTGGGACGTGCGGACCGAGCTCGAGCCCGACGGCCTCACGCACCGGGTGACCCACGTGCACGCGACGGACGCGGGCGGCCGTGTGCACGTGCTCCGCGGCGACGTGCTGCGCATCGCCCCCGTCCCGCACGAGGTCGGCGGCCGGCGGACGATCCTGAACGAGGGTCTCGCGCGCTGGACCTACGAGGGGCGCGAGGGCTTCGGCATCGCCGAGTACCTACACCAGCTCGACGCCGAGGGACGCCCGGTCGTGCCGATCGAGTGACGCCTCACACGTGCACCTTGGGTCGGCGGTCCGCCCACGGCCGCGCCTCCTCGAGCTGCGCCGCGACGCGGATGAGCAGGTCCTCACGCCCGTAGGCCGCCGCGAGCTGGACGCCGATCGGAAGTCCGTCGCCGTTCCAGAAAAGCGGCAGCGAGATCGCCGGCTGACCCGTGATGTTGAACGGCGAGGTGAAGGTCACGAAGGGCAGAGCGCG
>VBLD01000262.1:1034-9468 GCA_005879205.1 Deltaproteobacteria bacterium | reverse complement strand
TCTTCTAACACCACGCGCGCGGCTGAAGGCAGCGCGCGGTGCACCGGGAGCATCGGAGATCGTGCGAGGTGGTGGAAGAGGAGGGGCGGCGATGATCGAGTTCGTCGATGCCAGCGAGGGGGCGCGGATCAAGGTGGTGGGCGTCGGCGGGGGCGGCGGCAACGCGGTCAACACGATGATCGCGGCCGGGCTTCCCGGGGTCGATTTCATCGCCGCCAACACCGATGCGCAGGCGTTGCGGGCGAACCTGTCCCCGGTGAAGGTCCAGCTCGGCGAGCAGCTGACGCGCGGCCTCGGCGCCGGAGGCAACCCGTCCGTCGGCAAGAATGCCGCGGAGGAGGACGTCGAGCGGCTCCGCGAGCACCTCGGCGGCGCCGACATGATCTTCATCACCGCCGGTATGGGCGGGGGTACGGGCACGGGCGCCGCGCCGGTCATCGCGCGCGTCGCCAAGGAGCTCGGCTCGCTCACCGTCGGCGTGGTGACCAAGCCCTTCACGTTCGAGGGCAAGCGCCGCATGAAGCAGGCCGAGGACGGCATGCGGGAGCTCAAGGCGAACGTCGACACGCTGATCGCCATCCCCAATCAGCGATTGCTCTCCGTCGCGGGCACCAAATCCCCGATCCTCGAGACCTTCAAGAAGGCCGACGACGTGCTCCTCCAGGCGGTGCGGGGGATCTCGGACCTGATCACCGTTCACGGGCTGATCAACCTCGACTTCGCGGACGTGCGCACGATCATGTCCGAGATGGGCATGGCGATGATGGGCGCGGCGATTGCCCAGGGCGAGAACCGTGCCGCGGAGGCCGCCCAGAAGGCGATCTCGAGCCCGCTCCTCGAGGACGTGTCGATCCAGGGGGCGCGCGGCGTTCTCATCAACATCACGGGCGGCCCCGATCTCACGCTGCACGAGGTGAACGAGGCGGCGACCCTCATCCAGGAGGAGGCCGACGACGACGCCAACATCATCTTCGGCGCCGTCATCGACGAGTCGATGGGCGATGAGATGCGCATCACGGTGATCGCGACCGGCTTCGGCGAGCGCATCGAGCGAGCCATGGGACACGGCTCGGAGCGCGGGCCGAGGAGCGGCCGGCCCGTGCGCCGCCACGGTCTGGTTTCCGACGACGAGCTCGACGTGCCGACCTGGCAGCGACGCCGCCAGGACGCACCGGCCTCCGAGGGCCGGCGAGCGGCGGCACCGGCGCCGGCGCCGTCCGGGCCCGAGGAGGGCGACGAGTTCGAAGTGCCGACCTTCTTGCGTCGCGGCGGCGAGTAGGCGCGAAGGTCGGGGTGTCGGTGCGCGGGAGCGGGGGCGCCGGCTCCGCTCCGGGTCCTCGCTCCACGCGCGCCGCGTAAGCTGGAACGTCCCCCCGCAGCTGCCCGCGCGCGCGGGAGCTGCGGGTCGCTCCGCCGGCGCCCCCGCTCCCGCGACGCGCGCCGCGGCGGGTGCACGCCGAGCGTCGGCGGCGCGCCGCCATCGGTATCCACGGTCGGTAAGGGAGGCCAGTCGTCGTCCTGCCGCCCGAGCTTCCTGTGTCTGCTTGAGGTGGGGGGCGGGCGAGGCTATGCAGGCGGCTAGGGACGAATGCCTCGACTGGACGATCGACGTCTCGCGCGCCTGGGTGCGGAGCGCCGGCTGTTTGCTGCCGGCCCGAGCGGTCCGTTGTCGGTCTGCCTCGTCTATCCGAACACGTACCCGGTCGGGATGGCGAACCTGGGGTTCCAGGCGGTGCTGCGGCTGCTGGCTGCGGATGCACGTGTTGCGTGCGACCGGGCCTTCCTGCCCGATGGTGAACGCGACTCGTGGTCGCGCCCGCTCCGCTCCCTCGAGGGGAACCGGGCCGTCGGTGACTTCGATGTGGTGGCGTTCTCGCTCTCCTTCGAGACCGACTACCTGAACGTGCTCCACTGCCTCCGGCTGGCGGGCATCCCGGCCCGCAGTCGAGAGCGCGGCGCGCGGGCGCCGCTGGTCATCGCGGGCGGCCCGGCGACGTTTCTGAATCCCGAGCCCCTCGCCGAGTTCGTCGACTTATTTTTGATCGGCGAGGCCGAGGAGATGCTCGGCGAGTTCCTCGACCGTGCCCTGGCCGGATCCCTCGGCCGCGAGGCGATCCTCGAGCGGTCGGAGGAGGTGGTCGGGGCGTACCGGCCCGGCCGGCATACGCCGCTGTACGACGAGCGGGGGGACCTCGCCGGCGTACGCTACGACGGTCCCGGGAACGGACGGGTGCGCCGGCGGTTCGTCGAGGACCTCGACGCGTTCGCCACCAACTCCGAGGTCCTGGCGCCGGAGGCCGTGTTCGGGGACATGTACCTCGTCGAGACCAGTCGCGGCTGCGAGTGGGGTTGCCGGTTCTGCGCGGCCGGATTCATGTACCGGCCGGTCCGCTACCGGAGTCTGCGGACGCTCCGCGAGAGCGTCGCGCGCGGCCTCCAGCAACGCCGGACGATCGGCCTGGTCGGGGCGGAGATGGCGAGCCTTCCGGGTGTGTCGGCCCTCTGCCAGGAGGTCGCGGGGGCTGGCGGCCGGGCCTCGCCGTCCTCCCTCAAGGCCGACGTGATCACGCCGGCCCTCGCCGCGGCGCTCGGCCGAAACGGCAATCGCTCCGTCACCGTCGCACCCGAGGCCGGCTCGGAGCGTATGCGCCGCGTGATCAACAAGAACCTGACCGAGCCCGAGATCCTGCGCGCGGCCGAGTGGCTGGTCGGCGGCGGGGTCGAGAGCCTCAAGCTCTATTTCATGGTCGGCCTGCCGACCGAGGCCGCCGACGACGTTGCCGGCATCGTCGAGCTGACCGCGAGGGTTCGGGAACGCGTGCGGAGCGGCGGCCGGGCGCGTGTGGGCCGCATCCTCGTGTCCATCAACCCGTTCGTTCCGAAGCCCTGGACGCCCTTCCAGTGGGAGCCGATGGAAGCGATCCCCTCGCTCAAGATGAAGCTCGCCGCGCTCGGACGCGAGCTCGCCGCCATGCCGGGCGTCGAAGTCGAGGTCGAGAGCCCGCGCGAAGCCTATCTCCAGACGCTGCTCTCGCGCGGCGACCGGCGCACGGCGCCGATTCTCGAGCGGCTGGCCGCGGAGCCGGACGCGTGGTGGTCGACGCTGAAGCGCCTGCGCGGCGGCCGGACCGAGCTCGTCGACCCCGATCGCTTCGTCCATCGCGCCTATCCGCTCGACGCGGTGTTGCCCTGGGATTTCATCGACCACACGGTCGACAAGCGCTACCTCGCGGCGGAGCGGCGGAAGGCCATGGCCGAGGTCGAAACGCCGCCGTGCGACACCGCCACCTGCCACACCTGCGGCGCCTGCTGAGGAAGCCGTGGTCCTCGGGGTGGGCGTCGACGTCTGCGACATCGCGCGCATTCGTCGCGCCCTCGAGCGGCCGACCGGCGCGCGCTTCAAGGCCCGCGTCTTCACTCCTGCCGAGCAGGCGTACTGCGAGCAGCGGCGGCGGGGTCGGTTCGCGAGCTACGCGGCGCGCTTCGCCGCCAAGGAGGCGACCATGAAGGCGCTCGGCACGGGCTGGGCGGACGGCATTCGCTGGCAGGACGTCGAGGTGGTGCGCCTGCCGAACGGCCCTCCGTCGCTCGTCCTGCACGGGCGGGCCGCGGCCATCGCGCGCCGGCTCGGCATCCGCCGCTGGCTGCTCGCGCTCAGCCACGGCGACTCGAGTGCGGATCGCCGAGGACTCCGACGCCCGGCACGCGCCCAGCGGGCGCGCTTCAGGGAAGCCGCCCGGGCGGGGGCGGGGCCGCGGCGCGGCGCGGTAGCAGGATCAGCACGGCGACGGCCCAGAGCCCGGCGAGCAGACCGAGGCCGGTCCACAGGTTCTTCGGGTATCCGTTGTTGTGCGCGAAGAGCCGGCACATGATCGCATCGCAGACGTGCACCGCCAGCGCCGTCCCGACCAGGGTCCAGAGGTCGAGATCCGACGCGACGAAGCCGAGGCCCGTCCAGTACGACAGGAAGACTTCGACGGTCACGTTCGCGCTCCGCGCCGAGCGGCTTTGATTTTCGAGGTCGCATCCCTATACTCCGACGCTTCGCGTCCCGCGGACAGAGATGCTTCGCGTCCGGCTGACAAGGATGCTTCGCGCCCAGGAGACACGGTGATCGTCAGGCGACTGTGCAGCCTCGGTGGAGAAGCGCTCGGGACGGTCGCCGCGACGCTGTTCGCGAATCCGCGCTTCGCCGATGCGTTCGGACGTGCCGTGCAGGCGGCGCTCGAGACCAAGGGGCGGGTGGACCGCAACGTCCAGACGGTGCTCGGTCTCCTGAACCTCCCGTCCCGCGCCGACCTTACTCGCATCGCCACCAAGCTGGAGGCCATCCAGGGAAGCCTGGTCAATCTGAACCTCAAGGTGGACCGGCTCCTTGCCGTGACCAGGCCGAGGCGGCGGACGAGCCGCAAGCCGGCCGCCGCCGCGCGCCAGGAGGCGCAGGAGTAGCCGGCATCAGCGGCCGACGCGGCCCGCCGAGTCGGGGGCAGCGGCCGGTGCCGGGAACAGGTGGCGCGCGATCGCCTCCAGGTCGGCGAGCGAGCCGAGATCGCCGGGTAGCAGCGGCACCTCCGCCAGCACGGGCGCGGCCGTGCCTTCCACGAGTGGTGCCAGGACCGCCTCCTGGCGCGCGGCAAGTGTGGCGAGCTCGGCGTGCGCCCGCCGCAGGCGCGCCACGAGCGCCGGTGCGAGACCGTCGGGCGGCGGCGGCGTGCCGCCCGCGAACAGGGCGCGCGGCAGCATGCGGTTCACGATGATGCCGCCGACCGGCAGGCCGAGCCCGGCGAGCGCGCGGGTGAGCCGGGTGTTCTCGTCCACCAGGCGCGGCTCCGGCGCGGTCACCAGAACGAGCGCCGTGCCGTCGGCGCGGAGCAGCGCGTCCGCCGCGGTGACCCGGGCGCGCAGCGCGCCCGTCAACGCCTCGATGGCGCGCACGAAGTCTCCCACCTCGCGGACCAGCTCGAGGCCCGTGAAGCGCTCGAGGCCGCGCAGCACCGCACTCAGCACGAGGTGCGCGAGCCGCGAGCCCGACGCCGGCAGGATGACGGTCGGGTCCTTCAGGATTGCGAAGGCGCGCGAGTCCAGGAGCGCGAGCAGGCGGCGCGGCGCGTCCAAGAAGTCGACGACGTGGCGCGCGGGCGGCGTGTCGACGACGAGCAGATCGTATCCGCCCTCCTCGGCCAGGCGGAAGACGATCTCGACGGCGGTGTACTCCGCGGTGCCGGCCAGCGTGCCCGACAGGTTCTGGTAGAGCCGGTTCTCGAGCACGGCGCGCGCCTGCTCGGGGGTCGCCGCGAGCCCGCGGACCACCTCGTCGAAGGTGCGCCGGACGTCCAGGAGCACGGCGTCGAGATGCACGCCCACGCCGAGCGGGACGCGCCGCGGGCGTGCATCGAGGGTGTCGAGGCCGAGTGCGTCCTTCAGGCGCGGCGCGGGATCGACCGTCAGCACGGCCGTCTTGCGGCCCCGTCGTGCCGATTCGACTGCGAGCGCGGCGGCGGTGGTCGTCTTGCCGACGCCGCCGCTGCCGACGCAGAAGACGATGCGGCGCCGCTCGAGCAGCCCGTCGATCGTCGTCATCGTCGCCTCACGCCGTGAGGCCCGCGGCGGCTGCGAGGTCGGCGGCAAGACGTGCGACCCCGCCCGGCGCCTCCGGCCCGGCGAACAGGAAGGGCAACGACACGGCCGGCTCGTGGAGCGCCCGGCGAAGCGCGGTCAACTGGCCGAGCGCGCGACGCCGGCGCTCGAGCTGATACCGCGCGGCGACGAGATAGGCATGCGCGCCGCCCGTGGCCTCGAGACGCGCGAGCGCCGCTTCGTCGCGCCTGCCGAAGCGCCGCGGCGGGAGCGCGTTCACGATCGGCGGTGCGACCGGGAGCCCGAGCGGACCGGCCAGCTCGCGGTGGAGCTCGATCGTTTCGCGGACGGCGAGCTCCTCGGGGGTCGTCACGAGACACACGAGCGTGCGCGACGGATCGGTGAGAAGCGCCTGGATCCTCGCCAGCACTTGGGCGACGGGGCCGAAGCGCGTCAGCGTGCCGAGGGTGCGTGGCGCGGCGAGCAGCGGCAACGAATGGCCCGAGGCCGGCGCGTCGACCACCACCAGGTCGTACACCCGCCGGCCGAGCCGGCGCTCCTCCACCCAGCCGAGCAGCCGATGCAGCACGAGCAGCTCGGGCAGCCCCGGCGCCGCGGCGGCGAGCACCTGGAACGACGTGCTCTCGAGCAGCCGGCGGGCGAGCATGCGGAAGCGGAGGATGCCCTGCACGAAATCGCCGAGCGCCTCCTCGGGCTCGAGCGCGGTCGCCTGGAGCCTGGGGGCGACGACCGTGGGCGCCGGTCCGAGCGTGCCCGCGCCGAGCAGCGGACCGAGGCCGCCGCGCGTCACCTCCACGGCGAGCACCCGCCGCCCGGCACCGGCCACGGCGCGCGCCAGCGCGGCGGTCACGGCGCTCTTCCCGACGCCACCCTTTCCCGTGACGATGACCAGCCGCTGAGCGGCGAGCGGCAGGCGGGCCGGCACGTCCCGGTCATAGCTGCCGCTCGCGCGAAGTGTCAATTTGGAGCTCGTCCAATTTGACACGCGCCGGGGCGTCTCCTAGCTTCCTCCCCCGTGTCCGAGGAGGGCGCCATCCGGCATCTCCGTGTCGTGCGCGGCCGGCGCGCACGTCACGCGCGGTCGGCGGTGGCGCCCGGAGGGCTGCTCCGCGATCGCCTCGGCGCGCTCGAACGCGAGATCGACGCGGCCCTCGCCGCGCACGCCATGCCGGGGAGCGCGCGCTCGACGAGCTGCTCGCCGCGTATGCGAACCTGCGCCGGGGGCTCGCCGCCGACGTGGTCGGCGCCACCGTGCTGCGCGCGCTCTACCGCCTGTGGTGGCGCGTCGAAGCGGTCGGGCTCGAGCGCGTCCCGGCACGCGGTCGCGCGCTGCTCGTCGCCAACCGCGCGGGAATACTCCTGCCCTACGAAGCGCTCATGGTCGCGGTGGCCGTCGCGATCGACCATCCCGCCGGCCGCGTCGCCTGGCCGCTGGTCGACGACTGGGTGGCCCGGCTGCGGCTCTCGAGCGCCCTCGGCGCGCTGCGCGCCACGCCCGGCGTGATGCGGCGCCTGCTCGAGCGTGACGAGGCCGTCATCGTCCTGCCCGAGGGGCGCGAAGCGTGCGCCAAGAGCCGGCGTCGCTGGTACCGTCTGGCGGGGTTCGGGCGCGGCGGCTTTGCGCGCGTCGCCATCGAGACCGGCACGCCGATCGTCCCGGTCGCGGTGGTGGGACCGGAGGAGAGCCAGCCCGTGCTCTGGCGCCTGGATGCGGTCGGACGATGGCTCGGCCTGCCGAGCCTCCCCATCACACCCACCTTCCCGTGGCTCGGACCCGCCGGGCTCGTCCCCCTGCCGACCAAGTGGACGCTCCACGTCGGCGACCCGCTCGACGTCGCCGCGCTGTACCCGCCGGAGGCGGTGCGCGATCCGCGTAGCGTGCTGCGGGTCCGTGACCAGGTGCGCGAGCGCCTGCAGGCACTGGTGAGCGAGGGCGTGCGCCGGCGCCGCGGCATCTTTCTCGGCTAGCCATGGCCTACGTCGTCGCGGTCGATCAGGGCACGACGGGCTCGACCGTGCTCGTCTTCGACCGTCTCGGGCGCGTCGTCGGGCGCGCCTATTCCGAGTTCACGCAGCACTATCCCCGGCCCGGGTGGGTGGAGCACGATGCGGAGGAGATCTGGCAGGTGACGCTGCGCGTGCTGCGCCAGGCGTGCCGCCGGGCAGGCGCGCGCGGCCGCGACATCCGGGCGCTCGGCATCACGAACCAGCGCGAGACGACCGTCCTGTGGAGCCGCCGTACAGGCCGCCCCGTGCACCGCGCGATCGTCTGGCAGGACCGTCGCACGGCGTCCTTCTGCGACGAGCTCCGGACGCGCGGCCTCGAGCCGCGGGTGCGCCAGAAGACGGGCCTCGTCCTGGATCCGTATTTCTCCGGCACCAAGCTCCGCTGGCTGCTCGACAACGTCGCGCGCGCGGCCGAGCGGGCGGCCGAGGGCGAGCTCTGCTTCGGCACGATCGACTCCTGGCTGGTGTGGAAGCTCTCGGGCGGGACGGTGCACGCGACCGACCCGACCAACGCCTCGCGCACGCTTCTCTACGACATCCACGCGCGCGCGTGGGACGGGGAGATGTGCACGCTCCTCGGCGTACCGACGGCCGTGCTGCCCGTGGTCCGCCCGTCGAGCGGCGAGTTCGGCACGACGACCCCCGACGTCCTGGGCGCCCCGGTCCCGATCGCCGGCATCGCCGGCGACCAGCAGGCGGCGCTCTTCGGACAGGGGTGCGTCGAGCCCGGGATGGCGAAGAACACCTACGGGACCGGTTGCTTTCTCCTGCTCAACACCGGAACGCGGCCGGTCGCCTCCGAGCACGGGCTCCTCACCACCGTCGCCTG
>VBLD01000262.1:585-1005 GCA_005879205.1 Deltaproteobacteria bacterium | reverse complement strand
GTCTTCATCGCCGGCGCGGCCATCCAGTGGCTGCGCGACGGCCTCGGGCTCGTCAAGCGCGCGGCCGAGTCGGAGCGGCTCGCCAGGAGCGTCGACTCGACGCTCGGCGTCCACCTCGTCCCGGCCTTCGTCGGCCTCGGCGCGCCGCACTGGGACGCTGGCGCGCGCGGCGCGCTCCTCGGCCTCACGCGCGGCGTGACCCGGGCGCACGTCGTCCGCGCGGCCCTCGAGGCGCTCGCCTACCAGACGCGCGACGTCGCCGATGCCATGGCGGCCGACGCCGGCCAGTCGCTGCAAGCGCTCCGGGTGGACGGCGGGGCGGCGGCGAACAACTTCCTCATGCAGTTCCAGGCCGACGTACTGGGCGTGCCGATCGACCGGCCGCGCGTTGTCGAGACCACCGCGATGGGCGCCGCCTTC
>VBLD01000262.1:0-456 GCA_005879205.1 Deltaproteobacteria bacterium | reverse complement strand
CCGCATGACCGGGGCCCTGGACGGGACCTTCGCCGGCGCCGGCGGGGTCCCGATCTACTACCAGCGGGCCGCCCCCGCCGCCCCCCGCGGCGTCGTCCTGATCGCCCACGGCTATGCGGAGCATCTCGGACGCTATCGCGAGTTCGTCGCCCACCTCACCGGGCGCGGGTTCGCGACGGCGGCCGTCGATCACCGCGGTCACGGTCGGTCGGGCGGGCCCCGCGGCCACTGCCGGACGTTCGACGACTTCGTCACCGACTTTCGCACGCTCGCCGACCTGGCGCAGGGCTGGTGGCCGGACGTTCCCCGGCTCCTCTTCGGCCACAGCATGGGCGGCCTGATCGCCTTCCTGTATCTGTTACGACATCCCGAGACGGTGCGCGCCGGCGCGCTCTCGGCGCCGGCCTTCCGCGTGCCCGACGCCGCGCCGCGATTGCTCCAGATGGTCGCGCTCCT
>VBLD01000269.1:558-6412 GCA_005879205.1 Deltaproteobacteria bacterium | reverse complement strand
GAGCAGCTGCAGGATGATGCTCGCGCTGATGTAGGGCATGATGCCGAGCGCGAAGATCGAGAAGCGCTCGAGCGCGCCGCCGGAAAAGAGGTTCACCAGGCCGACGATGTTGTTGCGCGCCTGGGCGAAGAACTGCGCCAGCGCCTGGCCGTCGATCCCGGGCGTCGGGATGGCGACACCCAGCCGGTAGACGGCGAGGGCCGCGGCGGTGAAGCCGAGCCGCTTGCGCAGCTCGGGGACCCGGGACGCGTTGGCGAAGCCTTCAAACACCGATCGTCTCCACCGTCCCCCCCGCCGCCGCGATCCGTTCGCGCGCCGTCTTACTGAACGCGTGCAGCCGGACGGTCAGGGCATGGGGCAGCGTGCCGTCGCCCAGGCACTTGACCGGGCCCGGGCCGCGCACGAGCCTGCGGCTGCGAAGCTCGTCGGGTCCGACGGTGCTCCCCGGGGCAAAGACGGCCAGCTGCTCGAGGTTGACGATCGCGTACTCGCGGCGCGAGACGGGGCGAAAGCCGCGCTTGGGCAGCCGCCGCTGGAGCGGCATCTGACCGCCCTCGTAGCCGGGCGGGGTGTTGCCCCCCGAGCGCGACAGCCTTCCCTTGTGGCCGCGGCCGGCGGTCTTGCCGTTCCCCGATCCCGGACCCCGGCCGACGCGCTTGCGCGGGCGGCGCGATCCCGGCGCGGGGTGGAGGTGACCCAGATCGACCCGCTCTTCCATACCGGCTGCCCTCAGTCCTCCGTGTCGACGAGGTGCGCGACGGCACGCATCATGCCGCGCACCGCGGCCGAGTCCTTGAGGATGACCGACTGGCCGATGCGCTTGAGGCCGAGGCCGCGCAGCGTCTCGCGTTGCCGGGGGCTCGTGCCGATGGCGCTCCGGCGCAGCCGGATCTTCACCATGCGCTCGCTCACGATCGGAGCTCCGCCACGCTCTTGCCGCGCCGCGCGGCCACGGCCTCGGGTTCCTTCAGCTGGCCAAGGGCCGCCATCGTGGCGCGCACCATGTTGTGCGGATTGTTCGAGCCGATGCACTTCGTCAGCACGTTGCTGATCCCGGCGAGCTCGACCACGGCGCGCACCCCCCCGCCGGCGATCACCCCGGTGCCCGCCGAGGCGGGCTTCAGCAGCACCTCGCCGGCCCCGAAGCGGCCGATGACCTCGTAGGGGATGGTACCGTTGCCGCGCGGCACGCCGATCATCTGCTTCTTCGCCTTGTCGATGCCCTTGCGGATCGCCTCGGGCACCTCGTTGGCCTTGCCGAGCCCGAAGCCGACGCGGCCGTTGTTGTCGCCGACGACGACCAGCGCGCTGAAGCTGAATCGCCGCCCGCCCTTCACCACCTTGGCGACGCGGTTGATGTGGACGACCTTCTCCTTCAGCTCGGTGCCCTGTGCGTCGAGGATGACGCGACGGGGGCCGCCCGAGGAACTCGGCGACGGCACGCACGCGGCCATGGTAGAGAAGTACGTTTCGGTCGAAGATGATGCGCTTGATGCCCTTCTCCTGACAGCGCCGGGCGACGAGCAGGCCGACCTGCTTGGCGGCGCCCACATCGGACGTCTTCGGGAGCTCGCCGCGAAGGTCGGGCGACTGGGTCGAGACGGCGAGCAGCGTCTTCCCCGACTGGTCCGTGATCAGCTGCGCGTAGGTGTGCTTCTGACTCCGGAAGACGCTCAGGCGCGGCCGCTCGTCCGTGCCGCGCACCCGGCGCCGGACGCGCGCCCGCCGGCGCTCCCGGCCCACCACCTTCTGGTTCGTCCGCATCAGCGCGCTCCTCCCGCCGCCGCCTTGCCCGCCTTGCGGCGAATCGTCTCCTCCGCGTACTTGACCCCCTTGCCCTTGTACGGCTCCGGCGGTCGGAGCTCGCGGATGGCCGCCAGCGTCTGTCCGAGAAGCTCGCGGTCCGGGCCCTCGAGCGTCACCACCACCTGCCGGTCCACCTTGGCCGAGATGCCCGGCGGTAGCTGGAAGGCGATCGGATGGGAGTAGCCGAGGGTCAGGTAGAGCACGTTGCCGCGGGCCTCGGCGCGGTAGCCGACGCCGTTGATCTCGAGCACGCGGCTGAACCCCTGGCTGACGCCGTGGACCATGTTGCCGATGAGCTTCCGCGTGAGGCCGTGCAGGCTGCGTCCCCGGCGCGAGTCGTCGCTCCGCCGCACGATGACGGCCCCGCCCTCCACCACCGCGCTCACCTCGGGCTCGATACGGCGCTCGAGCGTCCCCTTGGGGCCCTCGACGCGCACGACACCGTCGGCGGCGTGGACGCGGACGCCCTGCGGCAGGGAGACGGGTTGCTTGCCGACGCGCGACATCTTCTTCCTTTACCAGACCGTGCAGAGGACTTCGCCACCGACGTTCTCTTGCCGGGCATCGCGGTCGACGAGGAGCCCCTTGGGGGTCGAGAGCACGCTCACACCGAGGCCGCCGAGCACCGCCGGGATCTCCTTCGCCCCGACGTAGACGCGGAGGCTCGGCCGGCTGATCCGCTTGAGACCGCCGATCACCGGCCGCCGCTGGGCGTCGTAGCGGAGCTCGATTCGGAGAATTGGCCGCGGTTCGGCCTCGACGACCGTCGTGCCGGCCAGGTAGCCCTCGGCCACGAGCACCTTGGCGAGCGCCGCCTTCTGGCGCGACCACGGCATGTCGACGGTCGCCTTGCGCGCGGCGGTCGCGTTGCGGATGCGCGTCAGGAAATCGGCGATCGGGTCCGTCAGCATGACCGCCTCACCAGCTCGCCTTCACCAGGCCCGGGATCTGCCCGCGCCGCGCCAGATCCCGCAGGCAGAGGCGGCACATGCGGAAACGGCGGAAGAACGCCCGCGGTCGGCCGCACAGCGGACAGCGGTTGTAGGCGCGCACCTTGAACTTCGGCGGGCGCGAGGCCTTCACCATGAGACACGTCTTCGCCATACCCCTCCGCGTTCCCGTCAGGCTCGGAACGGCATCCCGAGCGCCCGCAGGAGCGTCTTGCCGTCCGCGTCCGACCGGGCCGTCGTGCAGATCACGATCGTCAGCCCCTTGATCTTGTCGACCTTGTCCAGATTGATCTCCGGGAAGATGATCTGCTCCCGGATGCCGAGCGAGTAGTTGCCCCGGCCGTCGAAGGCGCGGTCAGGGACGCCTTTGAAGTCGCGTACCCGAGGCAGCGCCGCTCCGACCAGACGCTCGAAGAACTCGTACATCCGGTCGCCCCGCAACGTCACCATGGCGCCGATGGCCGTTTTTTCACGGAGCTTGAAGTTGGCGATGGCCTTCTTGGCCCGGGTGATGACGGGCTTCTGTCCGCTGATCGCGCTCAGCTCCTCGACCGCTCCGTCGAGGAGCTTCGGGTTCTGCGTCGCCTCGCCCAAGCCCATGTTCAGGACGATCTTCTCCAGTCGGGGCACGGCGAGCGAGTTGCGGCACCCGAGCTCGCGCATGAGCACGGGCACGATCTCCTGCTTGAACCGTTCTCGCAGCTTCGCCGCCATACCGCTCACACGTTGTCCATGAGCTCGCTGCATCGCCGGCAGACGCGCGCGGCGCGCCCGTTGTCGAGGCGCCGGCGCCCGACGCGCGCGGGCTTGTTGCAGCGCCCACAGATGGGCAGCACGTTGGAGAGGTGAATCGAGGCTTCCTTCTCGACGATCCCGCCCGGGCTCTGCACCCCGCGCGGCTTCTGGTGCCGCTTGACGAGGTTGACCCGTTCGATCACCACGCGGTTCTTCTCGGGCAGCAGCCGGAGCACCTTGCCAGTCTTGCCACGCTCGCGCCCGGCGATGACGATCACGGTGTCGTCCTTACGGATGCGCTCGACGGCCATCGTCAGAGCACCTCCGGAGCGAGCGAGATGATCTTCATGAACCGCTTGGCGCGCAGCTCGCGCGCCACCGGACCGAAGATGCGCGTCCCGATCGGCTCGCGCGCATTGTCAATCAGCACCGCGGAGTTGGTGTCGAAGCGGATGTAGGAGCCGTCGTTGCGGCCGACCTCCTTGGCGGTGCGAACGATCACCGCCTTCATGACGTCGCCCTTCTTCACCTTGGCGTTGGGGATGGCCTCCTTCACCGAGACCACGATGATGTCCCCGATCGAGGCGTACTTGCGCCGGGTGCCGCCGAGCACTTTGATGCAGAGAACCTTTCGGGCGCCGCTGTTGTCCGCCACGTCGAGCACGCTTTCCGCCTGGATCATGGCCTACCCTTCGCCGGCGCCTGCAGTCGGCAACTCACCGCCGACGAGCGGCTCATCCGCCCCCTCCTGTCGTCCGAGGATGGCCTGCACGGTCCACCGCTTGTCGTGCGACAGGGGCCGCGTCTCGATGATCCGCACCCGGTCTCCGACGCGGCACTGCTCCTTCTCGTCGTGCGCCTTGTAGCGCGCGCGCTGCTTCAGATACTTGCGGTACCGCCCGTGCCGGACCAGGCGCTCCACCTCCACCACGACCGTCTTCGTCATCTTGTCCGAGACGACCACGCCATCGCGTTGCTTCCGCCGTCCCGTCGTCATGGCCGCATCTCCCGCTGCCGGAGGGTGGTCTTGGCGCGCGCCAGGTCGCGCTTCGTCTCACGCACCTTCATCGGGTTCGGCAGCTGTGCCGTCGCACGCCGGAGGCGGAGGTGGAAGAGCGTTTCGGTGAGCTCCGACACGCGCGCCCTGAGCTCGTCGTCGCTCATGTCCCGGAATTCCTGAGGTTTCATCCCGTCACGCCGCCACCGGGTGCCGCACCCGGACCGCGGTGGCGATCGAGAGCTTGGCCGCCGCAAGCCGGAGCGCCTCGTGCGCCTGACCGCCTTCCACGCCTTCCATCTCGAAGAGCATGCGACCGGGCTTGACGACCGCCACCCAGATCTCGGGAGAGCCCTTCCCTTTTCCCATGCGGGTCTCGGCCGGTTTCTTCGTGAGCGGCTTGTCGGGGAAGATACGCACCCACACCCGTCCGCCGCGCTTGATGTAGCGCGTGAGGGCGACGCGCGCCGCTTCGATCTCGCGTGCGGTGAGCCAGCCACGTTCCAGGGCCTGAAGCCCGTAGTCGCCGAAGGCGAGCGTCGCCCCGCGCCACGCGGTCCCCTTCCGCCGGCCCTTCTGCATCTTGCGCCACTTGACCTTCTTCGGAGCGAGCATGTCGGTTGCGGATCAGACGCCGAGAGCGGCGCGCTGCTCCTCCTCCTGCTTGGTCAGCACCTCGCCGCGGAAGATCCAGCACTTGACGCCGATCACGCCATAGGTGGTCTTCGCCTCGGCCAGGCCGTAGTTCACGTCGGCGCGGAGCGTGTGCAACGGCACCCGCCCCTCGCGGTACCATTCCGTGCGCGCGATCTCGGAGCCTCCGAGCCGGCCCGCCGACTGGATGCGTATCCCCTGTGCGCCCATCCGCATGGCACGCGCCACCGCCTCCTTCATTGCCCGGCGGAAGGCGACCCGGCGCTCGAGCTGCAGCGCGACGTTCTCGGCCACGAGCTGGGCATCGAGGTCGGGCCGGCGCACCTCGTGGATGTTGATGAAGGTTTCCTTGCTGGTGAGCTTCGCGAGCTCCTGCTTGAGCTTCTCGATCTCGGCACCCTTCTTGCCGATCACGATTCCGGGGCGCGCCGTGTGGATATTCATCTTGGCCTTGTTGGCGGCGCGTTCGATCTCGATCTTCGAAACTCCTGCGTGGTACAGGCGCTTCTTCAGGAAGTTCCGGACCTTGATGTCCTCGTGCAGGAGCTCCGAGTACTCCCGCCGCGCAAACCACCGCGAGTCCCAGCTCTCGATGACGCCCAGGCGGAAGCCCTTCGGGTGGACCTTCTGACCCACGCTATGCCTCCCCGCCCTTCGGACGCTCGTCGACGACCACTGTGATGTGGCTCGTCCGCTTAAAGACCTTGGTGGC
>VBLD01000269.1:0-485 GCA_005879205.1 Deltaproteobacteria bacterium | reverse complement strand
CACGCTTCACATAGAGCTGATCGACGTCGATGCGCTGGCTGCTCTCCGCGTTCGCGACCGCGGAGCGGAGCGTCTTGGCGACGAGCCGCGCTCCGCGCTTGGGAGTGTACTCGAGCAGGCTGAGCGCCTTCTCCACCGGCTTGCCCCGGATCAGGTCGACGACGAGCCGCGCCTTCTGCGCGGTGATCCGCATGAACCGGCTCTGCGCGCGCGCTTCCATCACGGCGCCCCGGGCGCCTTGCGTGGTGCCGCCGGCGCGCGAGGCGCTCCCGCCGCGCCCGCGGCGGCAGGGGCCGCGGCGCCCTCGACCTTGCCCTTGCGGTCGCCCGAATGGCCGTGGAACGTACGCGTCGGCGCGAACTCGCCGAGCTTGTGGCCGACGGCATTCTCGGTGATGAACACCGGGATGAATTTCCGTCCGTTGTGCACGGCGAAGGTGAAGCCGAGCATGTCGGGCGTGATCGTCGAGCGGCGCGACCACGTCT
>VBLD01000247.1 GCA_005879205.1 Deltaproteobacteria bacterium | reverse complement strand
ACTTCGACTTCGGCCCCACCCCGGCGTACGGCTCGAGCACCCCGGACACGCGGCTCGGCGCGGCCGTCTTCTCGACGCCCTTCGACGCCGGGATCGCCGACCTCGCCCAGAACTCTACCGTCCACTACCGGGCGGTCGCGGCCTCCGACTTCGCAACCTTCCCCGGGCCGGATGCGTCGTTCCTCATCGCCAACCAGCCGCCCACCGTGACGCTCGGCCAACTCGACCCCGTGATCCGGCTCCGCGCGCTCGGCCGGAGTCGCAACCTCGCGCTGACACTCGACGTCGACGAGCCGGCGACCGTCACGGTCCAGCTACTCGGCAGCCGCGGCCGGGTCGTGCGGCAGACCACGGTGAGCCAGGGCACGGCGGGCACGTTCACGGCGACCTTGTCGCTCAAGAACTTCCGGCCCGCGAGGTACACGCTGCACATCGTGGCAACCGATACCGAAGGCGCGACGAGCAACTCGCTCGACGTCCCCGTGCGCATTCGTCAATGACCTGACCCCGCCCCGTCTGCTCCTCGCCCCGCTCGGCGGGGGCGCGTGACCCGCGCCTCCGCCGAGTCGCGTCTGGGGCCGGCGCCTGGTGTCATCGCCCGGCTGAAACGGCTCGTGGCGCGAGCCCGGCGGCAGCGGGTGTTGCGGCGGCGGCGCCCGTCGGTTCACCGGAAGCTGCGCGTCGGCTGCGTTTCCAGAAGTAGTTGTACCGCTCGTTGCTGTCGAACTTCGGCCTCCAGTCCGACGGCTGCCGGCCCGAAGCGTGGTACGCCAGATAGTCGTGCCAGTCGAGCAGGTGCGGGCAATCGAAGCAGATGCGCTCGCGTTCCTCCGGTGTCCCGGAACGCTCGCGGAACAACCGCCGGGCCACCCGGAAGCGTTCACCGGTCCAGGCCTCCCGAAAGGTGGCGGCGCCGGAATGACCGTCGGCGGCGACGCGACCCAGATCGTCCTGCGGGTAGAAGCTACCCCGACACGGGGCGACGCTGCCGTCCGCATAGACCACGGCGGTGTGGAACAGCGTGGTGCAGGGGATGGGGACGACGTGCTCGTGCGGAATCCATCGCTCGTCGGCATCCCAGTCTGGACCGACCACTCGACCGCGGGAGACGTGAAACTCGAGACCGACGTCGTGCGCCGCCCGTCGCGCGGCTTCCACGTCGTCCACGTTGTGGCCGAACATGTGGAATCCCCAGATCACCCGTGGCGTCCGTGCGCCGAGCTTGCGCTTCGCCTCCACGACGAGCCGGCAGTTCGCGAGGACGCGATCGAACCGCCCCCCCACCCGGTACTGCTGGTACGTCTCCTGTCGTGCTCCGTCGATCGACACGCCCATGATCTTCAGCCCGGAACGTACGAGCTCTTCGGCGCGTGCCCGATCGAACGGCAGACTGAAATTGGTGCAGAGGCTCGTCGACAGCCCCCGGGCGGTCGCCTCAGCGACCATCGTGAACAGGTGCTTGTTCAGGAGCGGCTCGCCCCAGTTGTGGAACTCGATCTGCCAGAGCCGGTCGCCCAGCTCGGCCAGGAGACGGCGGTAAAACTCGGAGGACAACGTGGCCGTGGGCCGGCCGACCTCGCCCGCACCCGTGAAGCAGTGGGGACAACTCAGGTTGCAGGCGCTCGTGGACTCGATGCACAGGCGCGCGGGCAGGCTGCGCGGCACCGGCTCGATCCGGTAGCTCTCCCACGTGAGGAGCCACAGATTCAGCAGCCGGCGGAGCGTCGGCGTGGCTCCCTCGAACAGGGGTGGGCACGGGAACTCCCGCGCCAGGTGCCACGCGACCGCGACGAGTCCCGCGAACGTCCGTGGGCAACGCGGCATGCTCTCCCCTAACACTCCCGCACGCGGTTCCGGAAGTGGAATTCGCGCGGCGGGAATGGAGACGCTCAGCACCTGGCCGGTCACGTACGCCGCCTCGTCGGACGCCAGGTAGGCAACCGCACCCGCCACGTCCTCCGGCCGGCCGAGCCGGCGCAGCGGGATGCCGCGCCGCATGCCCTCGAGGATCTTGGCGCCGCGGTCACCCGCCATCACGTCGGTCAGCAGCCGGGTGTCCGTCGGGCCGGGGCAGACGACGTTGACCGTCACTGCGTGACGGGCCACCTCGCGCGCGAGTGCCTTCGAGAAGCCGATGACGCCCGCCTTGCAGGCCGAATAGACGGACTCTCCGCTGCTGCCGACGCGCCCCGCGTCCGAGGCGATGCTCACGATCCGCCCGGCGCCTCGGGCCGCCATCCCCTGGAGGACGGCGTGGGTGGTGTTGAGGACCCCCTTCAGATTGACGGCGATGAGGCGGTCCCAGAGCGCCGGGTCGCTCTCCGCGAAGAAGTGCAGCCGCTCCCAGCCGGCGTTGTTGACGAGGACGTCGAGCGGGCCGAGCGCACCCTCGATCGCCGCCACCGCACGGCCGACCGCCTCCCGATCGGCCACGTCCGCGGCCGCGGCGGCGCTCCGGCCGCCGGCTGCCCGGACCTCCGCCGCCACCGCTTCGGCGGTCGCGCCGTCGAGGTCCACGATCCCGACCGCGAGTCCGTCGCGCGCGAGCCGCAGCGCGATGGCGCGGCCGATGCCGCGTCCGGCGCCGGTGACGAGCGCGACGGAGCCCACGGCGCTCCTACCCGCGGCCCGCAAGCGCCGCCGTGAAGCTGCCGCTCACGGCGACCTCGCCCTTCTGGTTGACGGCCTGCACCTCGCCGTCGATCCGCCGCTCGCCGTCGGCCTCGTACTTCCGCGTCACCTTGCCCCTGGAGACGATCGTGTCGCCGGGCCAGACGCGCGTTGCGAAGCGGACCTTCAGGCGTCGGAGGTTCTCGGGCCCGACGTAGTCGGTCACGCAGCGGCCCACGAACGCGGCGGTCAGCATGCCGTGGCCGAAGACACTCGGCTGGCCGGCCATGTGGGCGAACGTCTCGTCGTGATGGATCGGGTTGAAGTCGCCGGACGCGCCGGCGTACCGCACGAGATCCGTCCGACTCAGGTTCTCGACCACGACGGACGGCAGCTCGTCGCCCTCTTTCACGTCCTGGAACGCGCGCGCCATGCTCACCCCTGCACCGCGCCCTCGGTCTGGATGAGGGTGCTCCGGCTGTAGGCGGCCACCTCGCCGCGCTGGTTGGTGAATTCGGTCTCGGTGATGACGAAGAGCATCTTCCCGCCGCGCTTGCCCTCCTTCTCGAAGACCTCCTTGGTACGGCCGCGGGCGGTCAGCACGTCGCCCGGGCGGATCGGCCGAAGGTACTCGAACTCCTGCTCGCCGTGCAGGAGTCGCCGGTAGTCGAGCTTCAAGCTCCGCGAGCCGCCCATCCCGCCCTCGAGCCAGTGCGCGATCGTCATGAGGAAGGTGGGCGGCGCGAGGGCGCCGTCGCCGGTGAAGGCCGGGCTCGGGTCCTTGATGGCACGCGCGAACTCGCGGACCTTCCCGTACTCGATACGCATGGTCGTCGGCTCGCCCCAGACGCCGATACTCGAACGATCGATTACCTCTGGGGGCCCGTGCGGTGCTCGCTCGCTGCGCTCGCTGCGCTCCTCCGATGCCCCCGGACCCCGCGCCGGGCTCGGCGGGGTCTCGCCCGGCTTCTCACCCCCCGGCTCCTTCGCGCTCATAGGCCGATCAGCTGCGCGACGAGCTCGCGGTTCCAGGTGGCGTCGCCGAAGGTCACCTCCGAGCTCTTCGCGCGCTTGAAGTAGATGTGCATGTCGTGCTCCCAGGTGAAGCCGATGCCGCCGTGAATCTGGATGCCCTCGCCGGCGGTGTGGCGGTAGGCGTCTGAGCAGTAGGCCTTGGCCATCGCGGCGGCGAGCGGCGCCTCGGGAACGTCGTTGGCGACGGCCCAGGCGGCGTAGTAGGTGGCCGACTTCGAGCTCTCGACCTCGACCAGCATGTTGGCGCACTTGTGCTGGATCGCCTGGAAGCTGCCGATCGGGCGGCCGAACTGCTCGCGCACCTTGGCGTACTCGACGCTCATCTCGAGGACCTTCTGCGCCCCCTCGCACATCTCGGCACAGAGTCCCACCTTGCCCCGGTCGACGATGCGCTCGAGGAGCTTCCAGCCCGCTCCCGGTGCTCCCAGCACGCGGTCGGCGGGCACGCGGACGTCCTCCAGCACCACCTCGCAGAGCTTGCGGGTCTGGTCCATGGTCTTGAGCAGCGTGATCTTGATCCCGGGAGCCCCCGCGTCGACGAGGAAGAGGGTCACGCCGTCGACGCCCTTCGCGCCCGGCTCGCGCCCGGCGACGATCAGGAGCCCGGCGGTGTGCGCGTCGGGCACGAACAGCTTGGTCCCCGAGAGCCGGTAGCCGCTGCCGTTCTTCCTCGCCTCGAGCTCGACGCCCTCGGCGTCCCAGCGGGCATTCGGCTCGAGCTGGGCGAGGGTCGTCCGGAGCTCGCCGGCGGCGAGCTTCGGGAGGTACGCCTGCTTCTGCGCATCCGAGCCGCCTTCGAGGAGCGCGACGCTGCCGAGAACGGCGGTCGAGAAGAACGGGCCCGGCAGGACGGCGCGCCCCATCTCCTCGAGCACGACCACCATGTCGACGAAGTCGAGGCCGGCGCCGCCGTATCGTTCCGGGAGGATCAGACCCATCCAGCCGAGCTCGGCCATCTTCTTCCACTGCGCGTCCGTGAAGCCGCGGTCGTCCTCCATCATCCGGCGGACGTAGGTCATGGGGCTCTCGTCGGCCAGGAAGTCGCGCGCCGACTTGCGGAGCATCTCCTGCTCTTCGCTGAAGCCGAAATCCATCGTCGTCCTTTCTCAGGCGTTGCCGAGCACGGTGACGCAGCCGACGGCGCCGGGGCCGCCGAGGTTGTGGGCCAGGCCGATCGCGGCGTCCTTCACCTGGCGCGCACCCGCCTTGTGCCAGAGCTGCTGCGAGACCTCGTAGATCATGCGGATGCCGGTCGCGCCGATCGGGTGGCCGAAGGACTTGAGGCCGCCGCTCGGGTTCACCGGCACGTCGCCGCCGATCGACGCCCGGCCGTCCGCGACGTACCGCCAGCCCTCGCCCGGCGGACAGAGGCCGAGATCCTCGTAGTTCAGGATCTCCGTGATCGTGAAGCAGTCGTGGACCTCGGCCAGATCGAGGTCCTTCGGCGTGATGCCCGCCTGCTCGTACGCCGACTGCGCCGCCTGGCGGGTGGCCGGGAAGCCCGTGTAGGCGAAGCCCGGCTTCAGGTACGGCTCGCCCGAGGTGACGGCGAGACCGAGCCCCTTCACCAGGAGCGGGTCGGAGCGGATCGAGCGGGCGACGTCGGCCCGGCAGATGATCGCGGCGGCGGCGCCGTCCGTCGTAGGGCAGCAGTCGAAGAGGCCGAGCGGGCTGCAGATGAGCGGCGCGCCGAGCACCTGCTCCTCGGTCACCTCCATCTGGAAGTGGGCCTTCGGCGACATGGTCCCGTTGTGGTGGTTCTTGACGGCCACCTTGGCGAGCACGTCCCTGGTGACGCCGTAGGTCTTGAAGTAGCGGTTGGCCGCCATCGCGAAGAGGCTCGGCGCCGTCGTCCCGTGCCCGACGACGGGATGGTTGCCGAAGGTCCCGAGCCCGCGCCGCCCCGAGTCGCGGAGCTTCTCGAAGCCGAGCGCCAGCACGCACTCGTACATGCCCGCCGCCACCGCCATGCAGGCGTTGCGGAAGGCGTCCATGCCCGAGGCGCAGTAGTTCTCCACCCGCGTGATCGGGATGTTGTAGAGCTTGAGCGGGTCGGCGAGCGCCGTCCCCGAGAGGCCGCTCTCCAGGGTGCCGACCCAGGCGGCCTCGATCCGCGCCGCCTCGATGCCCGCGTCCCGGTAGGCTTCGGAGGCGGCCTCGACGACCAGGAGCCGACGCCGATCACGGCGACACGATCACGGATATTCATTGGGGCCTCGCTTTCCAGAAGTAGTTGTTGAACCCGCCGGCCTCGTGGATCTTCCGGAACGTCAGCTCGAGCGGCATGTCGATCTCGACCCGTTCGGCCTCGCAGTCGGTGAGCTGGACGTAGAGCCGCCCGCCGCCCTCGAGGTCGACCACGGCGTGCGTCACCGGCGGGTCCGGGCTCTCGGCGAGGTAGTCGTTCGTGAACGTGAAGAGCCGCCCGCGCCGGGCGAGCTTCACGTCCTCGAGGCCGTCGGGGTAGGCGCACTCGACGCACAGGCGGTGCTTGGGAAACTGGACGGTGCCGCACTTCGGGCACCTGCCGCCGTAGAGCGGCAGCAGCTCCTTGCGGTCGCGCCACAGGATGACCGGCGACGAGACGTCGGTGGCGACGGTCTCCTTCCGCACGAGCTTCCGGAAGCGGGCGTAGCGCCCGTAGGACGGGAGCGTGCGCTTCACCTCGATCTGGCGCGCCACACCCTGGGCGGCGACGACCGGCCGGCCGGTGGCGCGCAGCACGATCGCGTCGGCGCCGTCGCCGTAGCCGACGACCAGGATCAGGTCGCCGCCCTTGGCCCGCTCGAGCGCGGCGGCGAGCATGAGGAGCGGCTGCGCGGCCCCCGTGTCGCCGAGCGTCGTCCAGAAGCTCTCCTGGAGCTGGCGCTTCGGGTCGAGACCGGCCGCCTTGGCGACGGCCTGCGGGGCGCGCGGGTTCGGAGCGGGCAAGATGACCGTGGCCAGCTCCCGGGGCTCGAGGCGTGCCTTGGCGAGGATACCCTTCATCACCTCGCCGACCACCCGGGCGTAGTCGAACTTCGTCTCGAAGGCGCCGGGGAAGGCCCGCGGGGACTCCTGCTCCCGGGTCCGCCACGTGCCGAGGAACTCATCGGCGACGGTGTGGGTGGCGATCACCTCGGCGAGGCCAGCATCCTTGCCGAGCAGCAGCGCGGCCCCCGCGTCGCCGAAGCTCTGCTCGGTGGGCGAGTCGGGCTCGGCGAGCCGGCAGTCGCCGGCCGCCACCAGCACGCGCGCGGCGCTGCCGCCCGCGATGGCGTCGAGCCCGGCCAGCACGCCGGAGGTGGCGGCGCGCAGCGTGTCGGTGAAGTCGAGGGTGCGCACCGAGGCGGGCAGATCGAGCACGGCCGCGATCGTCGCGGCCGCCTGCTTCTCGGCGTACGGCGAGGTCGTGGTCGCGAAGAAGACGGCGTCGGGGGCGAGGCTCTCGCCGCCGAGCCCGAGCGCCGCGTTCACGGCCAGCGTGAGACTGTCCTCGTCGTGGTTCGCCACCGCCTTCTCGCCGCCCGCCGCCACACCGCCCCATTCCCTGGCGAGCAGCTCGCGTGGAAGTCGGTAGCGCGGCACGGAGGCGCCGACGGCCAGGATGCCCGCCACGTCAGATCACCCCTCGCTCGCGCAAGGCCGCGACGTCGCTCCGCGAGTAGCCGAGCCCGGCCAGCACCTCGTCGGTGTGTTGCCCGAGGGACGGCGCGGGCAGGCGCAGCTCGGCGGGCGTGTCCGACAGCTTGATCGGGTTGCCGAGCGTCGTCCGCCGCACGCCGTGGCCGTCGGCCATCTCGACGACCATGCCGCGGTGGCGGACCTGCGGGTCCCGCATCATTTCCCCAACGGTCGCGACCGGGCCGAAGCAGATGTCGAGGTCGGCGAGGAGGTCCACCCACTCGGCCATCGAGCGCTCGCGGAACTTCGCCCGCAAGCGCGCGAACATCGCCTCGCGCTCGGGCCCCTCGGCGAACTGCTGGCCGCTGAACTCGCCGAGTCCGAGCCGCTCGCAGAGCGTCCGCCAGAAGTGCGGCTCGAGGGCGCCCACCGTCACGTGGCGGCCGTCGCGGGTCTCGTAGATCGCGTAGCACGGATGGTGACCGGTGAGCATGGTGTCGCCGCGCAGGGGCTCGCGTCCGTCGGCCAGGTGGCGGAGGACGTTCACCACCTGCCAGGCGACGGCGCCGTCCATCATCGCGATGTCGACGAACTGTCCCTGCCCCGTCTCCTCGCGCGCCGAGAGGGCGGCGAGGATGCCGACCGCCGCCATGAGCGCGCCGCCCCCGATGTCGGCGATCTGGACGCCGGGGATGGCGGGCGCCCCGCCCGCGGTGCCCACCAGATCGATGACCCCGGCGAAGCCGAGATAGTTGACGTCGTGACCGACGCGGTCCCGATACGGGCCGTCCTGCCCGTAGCCGGAGATCGAGCAGTAGACGAGCCGGGGGTTGATCGCCTTCAGCGTCTCGTAGTCGACGCCGAGCCGCGCCGCGACGCCGGGCCGGCCGCCCTCGAGCACCACGTCCGCGTCGCGCGCCAGACGGTGGAAGATGGCGCGGCCCTCGGGGGCCTTCAGGTTGAGCGTGGCGCTCCGCTTGTTCCGCCCGAGCAGCGGGATGCCCATGCCCATCGGGTCGCCCGGCGCGTAGACCGCGAGGACGTCCATGCCGAGGTCCGCGAGGAGCATCGAGCAGAACGGCCCCGGCAGCTGGCGGGAGAGGTCGAGCATCCGGAAGCGGCCGAGCGCGGACGGCATGGGACCCTGGTCGAGTACCAAAAACGCGCCGACGCTGACAACTATGGGGCGCGGCGGTCGCCGCGCCCCCCCGCCCCTTCGAGAACGCAGCTCAGTTGGCGACGAGCGTCAGGGTCCGCTGCACGTCGGGCGTGATCGCAGGGCAACCCGACGCATAGGTGTCGCCGGAGACGGGCGGCGGTACGGCCTGGCCTTGCCGTTCGCCGGGCACGACACGGGCTGCCCGTCGTCGCCCGGCAAGGACAGTGTCCCGGAGATGCTCCTGGCGCCGGCCATCGCGAAGTCGGCCGTCAACGTCGCGGCCGACCTGCGGGCCTGCTGCAGATGCCCCGTCCAGTGGCCGGTGAAGTCGTATGGCGCTGCGGCGAGCACACCACCCGCCAGGGTTGCCAGCGCCACCGCGACGCCCAGCAGCGTTGTCTTCCGCATCGTCCTCCCCTCGCCTCCTCGCTGCCCGCTGCAGTGGGATGAGACGACGCTAGTGGATTGTCCCAGACATTACTTTCCAACCCTTCGCGTCATCACGCGGCGCGCGCGCTCGATCTTCGCGAGGATCTCGTCGGCGTCTTTCGTCCACTCGAACTGCGTCGGCGTTGCATTGTAGACGCGAAGATACTCGTCAATCGCCGCGATCAGTTCAGGGACGTTGCGGAACACTCCCCGGCGAATTCGCTGCTTCGTCAAAATGGCGAACCAGCTTTCCACCAGATTCAGCCACGATCCGCTGGTTGGCGTGAAGTGCAAGTGGAACCGACGGTGCCTCCGCACCCAGCGTCGCACCTCCTCCGTCTTGTGCGTGCTCGAATTGTCCACGATCACGTGCAAATCCAGATCGGGCGGCGTGGTGCCGTCGATCTTGGCGAGGAACTTGATGAACTCCTTCGCACAGCATCGCGGTACGCAGTGGCCAATGACCTTGCCATCGAGAACGTTGAGCGCCGCGTAGAGCGTCGTCGTGCCGTTCCGCTTGTAGTCGTGCGTTCGCGTTGCGCAGCGGCCCTTCTTGATCGGCAGCCCCGGTTGCGTGCGATCCAACGCCTGAATCGACGTCTTTTCATCGACCGAGAGCACGAGCGCCCGGTCTGGCGGGTCGAGATACAGACCGTCGACGTCGCGCACCTTCTCGGCGAGCTTCGGATCCTTTGAAATCTTGAAGGTCTCCACGCGATGCGGCTGCAGTCCGTGCCGCTTCCAAATGCGATGGACCACCATGCGGGAAGTCCCCGCCCACTTGGCCATCGAACGCGCCGTCCACTGCGTGGAGCCGGACGGTGTCGTGGTGCGCGTCGCGTCCACGATCTTCTGCACCAGATCATCCGAGACACGTGCTCGCCCCGGCCGCCTCGGCGCGTCCTTGAGCAACGCTCGCAAGCCAAGACGCCCGAACCGTTTTCGCTGGAGAATGACGGTGGGTCGGCTCAGGCGCAGTCGATCCGCGATCTGCGCGTTCGGAATCCCCTCCGCCCCCAGCAAGATGATCCGGGCCCGCAGCGCGACCTTTTGCCCGGTGCGCGGGTTCCACGCGATCTTCTCAAGTTCCCCACGCTCCTCGGTCGTGAGCCTGAGTGCGGGTGCCGGTGCGAACACAACACGCTACATGCACCGGAACCTCATCATTGTCAAGAAGTGTTTGGGACAATCCACTAGCGGCACCTCGTCCTCCGTCCAGCGATCGCGCGCGAAGTGGATCGGCGCGTCGAGGTGCGTACCGCCGTGCTCCGCCGCGCAGAAGTCGTTCGTCGCATACCACCACCCGCCCGAGGTCACGCCGT
>VBLD01000253.1:1173-5659 GCA_005879205.1 Deltaproteobacteria bacterium | reverse complement strand
CTCGTGCTCGGGCGGGAAGCGCGGTGAGCGTCGACGTGGCCGTCACGGGGCTCGGCGTGCTGAGCGCGTTCGGGGCGGGGGTGGATCGCTTCTGGCGCGCCCTGGTCGCGGGCGAGAGCGGTCTCGGACCGCTCCGCCGCTTCGCCGCTCCCCCCGGGGCGGCTCCCGCAGCCGAGGTCCCGGCGGTGGAAGCGCGCGATCACGTCCGCTCGCCCCTCGGGCGCCGGATCGACCGCGTCTCGCTGCTCACGCTCGCGGCCTGCCGGCTGGCCCTCCAGGACGCGAGCCTCGACGCCGCGAGCCTGCCGAGAGCACGCACCGGTCTCGCGGTGGGCTCCGAGTTCGGCAACCTCGACGAGACCGCCGCCTTCCTCGACCGGCTGTTCGCGCGCGGGACAGCGAACCCGCTGCTCTTCCCGAACCTCGTCATGAACGCTCCCTTGAGCTACACGACCATCGAGCTCGGTCTCACCGGGCCGAGCGCCATGCTCTCCGCCGGCGAGGTGTCGGGCGAGGCGGCGATCGCGTGGGGCGCCGAGCTGGTCGCGGAGGAGGGGGCAGACGTCTGTCTGGCGGGAGGCGCCGACGAGCTCGGCGAGGCGCTCCACCAGATCTTCCACGAGGCGCGCCTCTTGAGCCCGACGCCGCGCCCGCTCCATTCCGGCGCCGACGGGTTTGCCACGGGGGAGGGCGCCGCCGTGCTCGTCCTCGAGCCGCTGGCGCGCGCGCGCGCGCGCGGCGCCCGGGTCTACGCGCGGCTCCTCCCGGTGGCCGGCTTTGCGCTGCCCGCGCCCGTACACGGCTGGCCGCGTGACGCGGCGACGCTCGCCACGCGGCTCGCGCCGCTCGTCTCCGACGCCGACCTGGTGGTGGCGGCGGCGAGCGGGGATCCCCAGCTCGACGTCCTCGAGGCGGCGGCCCTGGCGGCGGCTCTGGGTACCCGGACGGCGCTGGTCACGGCGCCGCGCGCCGCGACCGGACGGTTCGGGGCCGCAGGCGCGCTTGCAGCGGCGACGGCGGCGCTGGCGGTGGCGCACGACCTCGTGCCGCCGACCCCGGGTCACGTGCCGCCCGCCCGTCACGGGCTCGCGGTCGTCGCCGGACGGGCCCGCGCCGCCGACGTCCGGGTGGCCGTCGTGGACGGCCTGGCGCGCGGCGGCGCGTGCCGGCCGCTGCGTTTCGAGGCGCCGTGAGCCGCGTTCCGCGCCTGCCCCACGGAGCGCCGTTCCTGCTCCTCGACCAGGTGGTCGAGATCGGAGAGCGCAAGGGTGCCTTCCTGAAGCTCGTGAGCGCCGCCGACCCGTGCGTCGGGCGCGATGGACGCCTGCCCGCTGCCTTCGTCCTCGAAGCCCTCGCGCAGGCCGGCGGCGCGCTGGTCAGCGCGCAGGAGGGCAAGCTGCCGGCCGTCGGGTATCTCGCGGCGGTCGACGACTTCCGCATGCACGGCGAGGTGCGCGCGGGCGACACGCTGCGCGTCGAGGTCGAGGTGGTGCGCATCTTTGCCAGCGCGGTGCTGCTCCGCGGTCGCGCGCTCGTCGACGGCGTGCTCCGCGCCGAGGGCCGCGTCACGCTGGCTTTGCCGCGCTGAACGGCGCCACCGCGGCGCCGCCTCAGTCGACCGGCAGCACGATCGTGAAGGACGCGCCGAGCCCTTCACCTGCGCTGTGGGCCGAGATCGTGCCTCCGTGATGCTCGACGATGTCCCTGGCGATCGTGAGACCGAGGCCGAATCCCTCGCTCTTGGCGTGCCGCGTCCCGGGCTCGAAGATGCGCGGCAGGAGGTGCCGCGGGATGCCGCCGCCCGTGTCGGTGACCGTCAACACGGCTCGCCGGCCTTCTTCCCGCAGCCGGACGTGTACCTCGCCGCCGGCCGGCGTGAACCGGATGGCGTTGTTCAGCACGTTGCCGACCACCTGGGAGAGGCGCTCCCGGTCGGCCAGCACCGGCCCGACCGGCCGGAGAGCTTCCTCGATCACGACGCCCTTCTGCAGCGCGGTCTCGCGGGCGCTCGCCACGCAGTCGCTCACGAGCTGGCCGGGATCGAGCGGCTCCCGGCGGAGCGACAGGGTGCCGAGCGCCATCCGCGAGAGGTCGACGAGATCCTGCGTGATGCGCGCGAGGAGCTTCACGTTGCGGAGGATCACCTCCGCCGCGTGCGGCAATCGCTCGGTCGGGATGGTGCCGCGGCGGATGAGCTCGGCCCAGCTCGTGATCGTGCCGAGCGGGGTCCGCAGCTCGTGGGCGACGTAGCTGAGGACTCCTTCGCGGTCCTTCACCTCGGCCTCCGCCCGCTGGCGGGCGCGCACCAGCTTCCCGATCACCAGCGAGACCGACACGTAGACCAGGGTGCGCAGGACGTCGTCCAGCTCGATCTGGAGGTCGAAGAGGGGCGGGATGAAGACGAAGTCGGTCACGAAGCCGGCGAGGATGCCGGCGAACACACCCGGGGCGGTTCCGTAGCACGAGGCGAGCGCGATCGAGACGAAGAACCACGCGAACTCGACGTCGCCGAGGCCGAGCTCGTGACAGACCGCCGTGAAACCGGTGGCGACGACGGTCAGGAGAACCGCCATCGCGTACGCCTGCACGCGCCCCGCTCCGAGTCTCGCCGCGCGCGCCGCCCGTCCGAAGATGGGGCCGCGGGGTTTCGCCCGCCGCCTCATGGCTGTCACTCGCCTCGGGCACCTCCCTAGCACGGAGGGGGACGGCCGTCGCAAAAAAAAGAGGCGACGCTCGCCGTCAATACGGTGACGGCTCACGCTTTTCCTGTAGTATTTCTCGCGGAAATCCGGGAGAAACGTCTTCACGTCTTGGCGGCACGAGCCTTGCACGACTGCACTTTTCTCCATGGCCTCGCCGCTCGCGACGCCGGGCATTCCCGCCGGGTACCAGGCCGAGACGCAGGCGCTCTGCCGCCAGGGTGCCGAGACCGCGTGCCTGCTCGCGATTCTACTCGTGCCGCTGTTCGCGCTTCTCGACTACGTCGTCTGGCGCCAGTGCTTCCCGCTCTTCCTCGGCATGCGGCTTGGCTGTGTCGCGGTCATGGGACTCATCTTCGCCCTGCTCCGGAGCCGTTTCGGCGAGGCCCACGCCGTGGCGCTCGGCGTCCTCGTCGCGGGCGTCGTCGGCCTCATGATAGACATCATGACGATCTTCACGGGCGGTGCAGCGAGCCCCTACTATGCCGGCGTGAACCTCGTCATGGTGGCGGTCGCCCTGCTCATGCCGTGGCCGCCGCTGGTGGCGCTCTTCACGTGCACGGTGCTCGTCGGGTGCTACGTCGTCTGCACGCTCGCCACCCAGCGTATCACCGATCTGCGGCCGTTCGTGAGCAATCTCTTCTTTCTCATCACGACCGGAACGATCACCGTCGTCAGCACCCTCGTCCGCGAGCATCTCCGACGCCGGGAGTTCGACCACCGGATGGCGCTCGTCGATGCGCTCCGCCACAAGAGCGACTTCATGGCGCGGATGTCGCACGAGCTCCGCACGCCGATCCACGTGATGATCGGCTATGCGGACATCCTGCTCGAGGATGCGCTCGACGGCCGCGGCTGGCATGCGCGCGAGCTCGTCCAGCATATCCGTAGCCACGGCGCGCTCCTCCATCGCCTCATCTCCGATCTGCTCGACTACGCCAAGACCGACGCCGGCAAGATGGAGGTCACCGCCCAGCCGCTTCGCCTCGCGGAGGTGGTCGAGGGGGTGGCCGAGAGCTTCCGCCCCCTCATGGAACGCAAGGGACTTCCCCTCCTGGTCGAGTGCGACGCCGGCCTGCCGACCCTCGCCACCGACCGCGAAAAGGTCGAGTGCATCCTCCGCAACCTGATTGCCAATGCCGTCAAGTTCACCGAGCACGGGACCGTCCGGATCGAGGCGCGCGCCGGCGGCGTCGAGAGCCTCGCGGGGTTCACCTTCATCGACGACGCGGCGGAGGGCTGGCCGCCGGCAGACGCGCGCCGCGTCCTCGTCTTCGTCCGGGACAGCGGCATCGGCATCCGGCAGGGGGACGTGGCGGCGCTCGCCGCCGACTTCCAGCAGGTCGACCCGGAGGCGGCGGCGAGGTACGGCGGGACGGGTCTCGGCCTCAGCATCTCGAAGAAGCTCGTCCGGCTCCTCGGCGGCCGGATCGCCGTCCGCAGCCGTCACCGCGAGGGCTCGGAGTTCGTGCTCTGCCTGCCGGTGGCGCGGCCCCCGGCGGCCCGCGCCGTCGCGCCCGCCGAGCCCCGGGTGCGCGTGCCGAGCGCCGCCTGAGTCGTCCGGCTACAGCGCCCGCAGGAACGCGACCACGTCCTTCTGCTCCTGCTCGCCGAGCCTCGTCCCGAGCAGGATGTCGAAGAGGAGCACGGCGTCCTCCAGCGTGAGCAGACGGCCATCGTGGAAGTAGGGCGGCGAATCCTTGGTTCCCCGGAGCGAGAACGTCTTGATCGGGCCCTCGTGAGGCCGTTGCGACGTGAGAAACATGTCGTCGTCGCGCGCCGCCACC
>VBLD01000253.1:579-1049 GCA_005879205.1 Deltaproteobacteria bacterium | reverse complement strand
CGTTGGCTTGCCCGAGTACCGGCGGTCGGATAAGCGGCATCGATGGAACTTGCACGCCTGCGGGCAGCGCTGCGGTTCGACAGCGGCGGTTGGCGGCGCTTTGCGGAGCTCGGGTGCGTGTGGGGCCCGGAGTGGTGGAAGCGCGGCTCACCGCCCGTGATCGCGGCGATCGTCTTCGCGATCGCCCGCGAGCAACGGGCGGCCGTCCTGCGCAATCAGCTCCGCGTGCGCGGCCGGCGCTCGTGGCTCGCCGAGCGCTGGGACGCGTACCGTGTGTTCGCCGAGTTCGCGCGCTCGGTCACCGAGAGCATGGAGCAGTGGGGACCGCGGGCGCGACCGATCACCCTCGAGGTCAGCGATCGTGGACCTCTCGAGGCGGCGTTGGCGGAGGGCCGAGGGGTCGTCATCCCGACGGGCCACTTCGGGGGGTGGGAGGTGGGCGCGCGCTTCCTCACGGCGCTCGGACGCCC
>VBLD01000253.1:0-413 GCA_005879205.1 Deltaproteobacteria bacterium | reverse complement strand
ATGCAGATCGACCCCTGGGGGGGCGCGCAGGGCAGCCATACGATCGATTTCTGCGGCGTGCCGGCCCGCTTCCAGCTCGGGCCCTTCGCGATCGCGCGCGTCGCGCACGCGCCGGTCGTGCCCGTGTTCGCGGTGCGGATGGGTATCCGCCGCTACGAGCTGCGGAGCGTCGGGCGCTTCGATCCGACCACGCCGGCCGAGGCGGTCGCGGCGCTGGCGGCCACCGTCCGCGCCTACGAGCGTCTCGTCCGCGAGCGCCCGCAGCAATGGCTCATGTTCGACGACGTCTGGCGCGACCCGCAGGCCGGGACGCCCGCCTACGAGATGGTGCCCCAGGCCTCGGGGTTGCGGCGGAGGTAGCGGCACACCTTGGCGTTGGCGGCGAGCATCGCCAGCGACTCGAGCGGCCGTCT
>VBLD01000252.1:6688-6903 GCA_005879205.1 Deltaproteobacteria bacterium | reverse complement strand
CAACTACAACTTCGTCGCCCCCTATTGCCACGAGTTGACGCACGGATTGCTGCTCGCGCTGGCGGCCTTCGCCTGCCTCGGCCGGCACGGCCGGACCGGCGGGACGATCCCCGTGACCGGCGCCGGCGCGGCCGTTGGCCTCGTCTTCCTGACCAAGCCCGAGCCATTCCTCGCGGCGAGCCTCGCCAGCCTGGTCTGGCTCGGCCTCGCCCTCC
>VBLD01000252.1:1465-6454 GCA_005879205.1 Deltaproteobacteria bacterium | reverse complement strand
GCCCTGGCCCTCGGAAGCCGGGGATCGTGGCGGATCGCGGTCGTCGGGTTCTTGCTCGTCTCGATCTTCCTCGGAGCCTTCTCCGTGCCGAGCATGTGGCTCGAGGCGCCGCGCGCGCTGCCGCTCGTGACGCTCGGCGTGGGCGTCGCGGTCAGCGGCCGCCGGCTCGGCCCGCGTCGAACGCCGGCGCTCGCCCTGGCGATGTTTGCGCTCGCGCTGCTCGCCAAGATCTTCTTCAACGTGCACGCGTACCACTACGGCTTCGCCCTCGCGATGCCCGCGACCGTCCTCCTCGTGGTGACCCTCGTCGGCTGGGTGCCGGCGGCGATCGCCGCGCGCGGCGGCTCCGGCGGATTTTTCCGGGCCGTCGCCCTCGCTTGCCTCCTGGTGGCGGTGCTCACGCACCTCGAGGTCACCGCGCGACGGCTTGCCGGGAAGCGCCATCCCCTGAGCGGTGGAGCCGACGTCCTGCTCGCCGACGCGCGCGGCCCGGTGGTCGAGGCCGCGCTCGGCGCCCTCGATGGGGTGGACCAGGGCCGCAGCCTGGCCGTTCTCCCCGAGGGGGTGATGCTCAACTACCTCAGCCGGCGCGCGAACCCCACCGCCTACACGAACTTCATGCCTCCGGAGCTGGCCTTCTACGGCGAGGAACGGATGGTGGCGGCGCTCGACGCCGCGGCGCCCGACTACGTCGCCCTGGTGCACAAGGACACGCGCGAGTACGGCGCGCGCTTCTTCGGTCACGACTACGGGCGGCGCCTCTACGCGTGGGTCCGCCGGAACTATCGCGAGGTCGCCACCTTCGGTGCCCGTCCGCTGCACGACCAGCGCTTCGGCATCGCGCTCCTGCGTCGGGTGGACGGCGCGACCGTCAGCCGCGCGACGGCGGAGCGACGGGCTGCAGCGCGTCGAGACAACCCGTCGCCCGAAGGATGACGTCGAGCGCGGACCGATCTCCGAGGCCGGCGTAGCGGGCGCGCAGCGCGCCGAGCGACTTCGCGTGGTAACGCTGCGTCTCTTGCGCGAAGGGTCGGCCGCCGAGCTCGGCCGTGAACTCCTTCTCGCCCGCGGCGAGCGCACGAGCGTTGGCCGTCGTCCACGGCAGGAACACCGCGCTCACCTCCTCCCGGAGAAGGGGCGCGAGCGTCGGCTCGAGGTGCGCCCAGGTCTCGAACTCGCCCTCGGCCCTCGGCCCGAGCATGCGCGCCACCCAGGCGAGGACGTGGGGAGCACTCCGTCGCATGATGGCCCCCGGCGTCGGGTCGGTGGAGCACTGGTAGAGCTGGGCGAAGAGGCCGAAGTCGGCGAGCGCGGGTCGATCGCCGAAGAGGTACCGCCGGCCGACGAGATGAGGTTCCAGGATCGCGAGCTGGCGCTGGAAGGAGCCCTCGATCAGGTCCCTGGTCTGCTCCGAGGAGCCGACGAAGCTGAGACGCGGCACCATGCGTTGCCGGATCATCTCGCACGCGCCGGCGCGCGCCTCCGCGGTGGCGTCCGGCATCGTTTCACGAGCGATTCGCTCCGCCGCCGACACCTGGTCGGGCTCGTAAAACCAGCGGTAGTGGAACATGGGCTTGTTGCCCCACTCGTCGGCGTATTCCTCGATCAGGGCCGAGAGGAAGGCGAGCGCCGGGTCCGCCGGGTGGATCGACGGTTCGGGATGCCTCGCCTCGAGCGCGTCGATGATGGGCGTCGAGTCCTGCATGGCCGTGCCGTCCGGTGCGAGCACGAGCGGGATCAACGGCAGCCGCGCGTGGCGCTGGAACTCGGCGAGCGTCGACGAGTCGCGCACCACCCAGTCGTGAGGGAGGCGCTTGAAGCGCAGGTAGGAGCGCACCTTCACCGAGTACGGTGAGAGCTCCGAGCCGAAGAGGCGAAGCGGGCGGGGATCGTCCACGGGAAGAACCTACGGCAACGCCCCCTTGCGGCACACGGCTGACTGTCCCGTGGGCGGCACGACGCAGGCCGTACCGATGCTCCAGCAGTCGTCGCCGACGCGCAGCAGGGTGGTGACGGCCCGCGCCGTCGCCGCGCCACTCAGGTTTCGGTTGCGCACGCGCACGGAGGCCTTGAAGCTTCCGCCGAAGCCGGCGGGATTGCGCAGGTCGATGCTGATGATGCCGTCCCTCGTGCCGGCAGGGTCGGTGTAGGTATAGCGGCCGAGCGCCGCGGACCAGCCGCCGCTGCCGGCCGGGATGCGACCGAGGTAGAAGAGCTGCGTGTCGCTTCGCACGACGACGCTCACGGACTCGGTGCCCGGGTCGAAGGTCCGCCCGCTGCCGTCGACGTTGCGGGTCACCAGATCCATGCCGTCGTCGCCCCCGGGGGCGCCGAGGTTCCGCAGGCGCAGCTTGGTGGCGCCGGCGCGTCCGCACGCGGGCGCCGCGCAGCCGCTCGTGTCCCACATGCAGAGGAAGGCGCCGCTCGGCGAGTCGTAGGTCGTCGGGCAGCCGAGCGTGCCGGGGCCGTGGCCGAGCGTCTCGCACGTCTCGGGCAGGCTGCCGCCCCCGCCGTAGCCCGGGTCGCAGTCCTCGCCGAGATCGACCGCCCCGTTGCCGCACTCTTGCTGGTCGCCGTTCAAGTAGGGCGCGTCGTTGGTGTGGCCCCAGGGGCACGGATACGGGAAGTCGGTGGTCGTGTAGGTGCCGCTGCCCGGCGGGTTCTCGACCAGCGCGCAGGCGGCCAGGAGGAGCAGCTTCTGGAACTCCGGATTGAGGGCGTCGACGCCGTTCATGTTCGGGCACGGACCCGGCAACGAGGTCGGGTCGGTCTTGATGGTGCCGGAGGCGGGGTCCTGGGGGCCCCAGCAGTTGTCGGCGCCGTCCTCGGTCCAGAAGAAGTCGCTGCCGCCGGGGGCGTAGTCGCCGCCCGGGGGGAAGGCGGTGAGGTTGGGAGCCGGGTTGCCGTCCGGATCGACGCCGATCTTGTTGGCGGTGAAGGAGTTGCGGTTCACCTTGGCCTGCATGGGCGTCTCGGTGGGATTCGAGGCGAGGATGAAGCCGAACCGCTGGTTGTTCCAGACGATGTTGTTCCGGATGGTGTTGTCGTCGCCGCCGACGATCCACATGCCGGTCCCGATGGGGTAGCGGAAGAAATTGTAGCCCGGGCCCCGTGCCGGCACGTCGGACGTGGGTGCGTAGATGTTGAAGTTGTTGTCGTGGATCAGGTTGTTCTCGATCAGGCTCTTCCGCTCCGGGAAGTTCGGGTGATCGTTCTCGGAGTCGAAGGAGATGCCGAGCGCGTTGTCGTAGAAGTCGTTGTCGTGCATCCACACCGACGTGCCCTGCGTGCCCGAGAAGCCGAGGGCGCTGTGGTGCATCTTGCAGCGCCGCAGCTCGCAGCTGAACCGTCCCACGGAGGACGTGTCGGGGTGGCCGCCGATGTAGAGCCCCGAGTCGCCGCCGCCCTCGGCGTCGCAGTCGGTGTAGAGGCCGTTGTCGGACGCGAACGAGAAGAGCGAGTACTCGCCGTTGTAGCTGCCGACCGTGCGGTCGAAGATGTACCCGTCGGAGTCGAGGACGTAGATGCCGTGCTCGTTGGCATCCCGCTCCCAGAGATTGCGCACGATGAAGCCCGTACACTTGTCGCACCGGATACCGACGTCCTTGGCGAAGCCGACGTCGACCAGCACGTCGTGCGGGTCGGCCCCCGTGCCCTCGAGCGTGATCTTGTTCCTGCCGAGGATCGCGATCAGGTTGGCGTCGTTCGGGTGGGCGACGTGGTACTCGTACGAGTACGCGCAGCTCGACAGGTCGCCGCACGAGGTGGTCGGGGCCGCGCGGCTCGGCTCCTCGCGGTAGACGCCGGGCAGGACCTCGATCGTCGTGTCGTTCAGCGCCGCATTGACCGCGGCCTGGATGTGCTCGAAGCGGCACTTCTTGAACAGACGGGTGTTGCGGTGCCACGCCGCCTCCTGGGCCCGCGCCAGCACGAGCGCAGCGCCCGTCGACGTCCGCAGGCGGTAGCGGATGTCGTTGTGCTCCGCTCGCGTCGGCTTCGAGGAGGGCTTGCACACGACGATCGTGTGGGCGCTCTTGCGGTTCGGGTCGGGAACGGGGCCCGGGCGGATGGGCGAGGCGATGGGGCGCTCGTTGTGTGCGAGGACGAGGCGTCCCGGGACGAGGGTCACGAGTGCGGCAAGGGCGAGGGCAAGGATTCGCGTCATGGCCAACCTCCAGTTCTCGTTCGCGGGGCCTGCGACGACTCTTGGTTGGCAGGCGGAGCGTCCATACCGCAAAAGCCTCTCAGGCGTCACGAGGTAATTTGGCGCCGACCGACGCCCCGCCCGGCCGGCGTGCGTTTGACTGCCCGGGCCGATCGGCGTAGCCGCTATCGGGCCGCTCGATCGCACGCCCTCCAGAAGACGCCTCGGATGCGCCTGGCCGACCTCGAGTACGCGTTGCCCCCGGAACTGGTCGCCCAGGAGCCGCCCGCCGAGCGGACCCATGCCCGTCTCCTGGTGCTCGACCGGCAGATGCAGGCGTCGCGGACCTCCCGGACCTGCTCCGTTCCGATGACCTGCTGATCCTGAACGACACCCGCGTGATCCCGGCCCGGGTGCGCGGCCGCCGGCCGACCGGGGGACGACTCGAGCTCCTGCTCGTCCGGCCGCTCGGCGACGACGGCGAGTGGGAGGTGCTCGTGCGCGGCACACCACGCGCCGGCGAGCGCGTTCATCTGCCCGACGGGCACGGCGACTGGGTCGCCGCGCTCGGTGACGGCCGCTGGCGGCTCCGCCTCGCCGTCGGCGGACCGACGCTCGGCTGGCTCGAGCGGGTGGGCGAGGTGCCGCTACCGCCCTACATCGCACGTCCCGCCGGGCCGACGGTCGCCGACCGCGAGCGCTACCAGACGGTCTACGCCTCGTCGCCGGGAGCGGTGGCGGCCCCGACCGCGGGCCTGCACTTCACGCCGGCGCTGCTGGCGGCGCTCGCCGAGCGCGGCATCGAGACGCGGATGATCACGCTGCACGTCGGTCCGGGCACGTTT
>VBLD01000252.1:0-1357 GCA_005879205.1 Deltaproteobacteria bacterium | reverse complement strand
ACCCTCGAGGCGGCCGGTGCTGACGGCGGGTTGCACGCGGGGCCGGGCGAAACCGACCTCTTCATCCGCCCCGGCCATCGCTTTCGCCAGGTCGACGCGCTGCTCACCAACTTCCACCTGCCGCGCTCGCCGCTGCTGGCGCTGGTCGCGGCGTTCGCGGGATGGGAGGGCGTCCGAGCGGCCTACGAGGAGGCCGTGCGTCGCCGCTATCGCTTCTACAGCTTCGGCGACGCCATGTTGATCACGTGAGCGCCGGCTTCCGGTTCGAGGTCGTGCGCGAGGATCCGTCGGGCGCGCGGCTCGGACGCATCGAGACGTTGCATGGCAGCTTCGAGACGCCCGCCTTCATGCCGGTGGCGACGCTCGGCTCCGTGAAGGGCCTGACGCCACGCCAGCTCGAGGAGGTGGGAGCGGAGATCGTGCTCGCCAACGCCTATCACCTCGTCCAGCGTCCGGGAGTCGAGACGGTGCAGGCGCTCGGCGGACTGCACGCGCTCATGGGATGGCGCGGCCCGATCTTGACCGACAGCGGCGGATACCAGCTGATGAGCCTCGCCGATCTGGTGCGCGTCGAGGACGAGGGCGTTCACTACCGCTCGCACGTCGACGGACGGGCAGGGCTTCTCCGGCCGGAGGACGCGGTGACGGTCCAGGAGGCGCTCGGCGTCGACATCGCCATGTCGCTCGACGAGTGCGTGCCGAGCGGGACGCCGCGCGAGCGCATCGCGCGCGCCGTCGACCGCACGGGCGCCTGGGCCGCCCGCGGGCTCGCCGCCCGCACGCGCCCCGAGACGGCGCTCTTCGGCATCGTGCAGGGCGGGCTCGACGTCGGGTTGCGGACCGAGAGTGCCGCCGGAGTCACGGCCCTCGACTTCGACGGCTACGCCGTCGGCGGCCTGTCGGTGGGCGAGCCGCCGGCCGACACCGCGCGGGTGGCGGCCGTCACCGTCGCGCGGCTCCCGCGCGCGCGGCCCCGCTACCTGATGGGCGTCGGGACGCCCCGCGATTTGCTTCGCTTCGTGGCGATGGGATATGACATGTTTGATTGTGTCTTGCCGACGCGCAACGCGCGCAACGGAATGCTCTTCACGCGGGACGGCAAGCTCGTGATCCGCAACGCCCGCTACGCTCGCGATCCGCGGCCGGTGGAGGAGGGGTGTGTTTGCTACACGTGCGGGCTCTTCAGCCGGGGCGCGCTGCGTCACCTAGTCCTGGCGCGCGAGATGCTCGGCGCCGCGCTCGCGACGCTGCACAACCTCCACTTCTACCTGCGTCTCATGCGCGAGTTCCGGGCGGCGCTCCGGGAGGGGACCTTCCCGAGTCGCGGAGCTCTGGCGTGCGGGGCGTGGGCCTGACG
>VBLD01000251.1:5054-8192 GCA_005879205.1 Deltaproteobacteria bacterium | reverse complement strand
CGACGACCCGGAGGCGGCCGTGCAGGCGGCGCGGCTGGCCATCGGCTTCCGCGAGCGGTTCAAGAAGGACGCCATCATCAACCTGGTCTGCTACCGCCGCCACGGGCACAACGAGCTCGACGACCCGACCTTCACGCAGCCCCTGATGTACAAGGTGATCGCCGCGCACCCGACGGTGTTCGCGCAGTACCGCGAGCGCCTCGTGTCGGAGGGCGCCGTCGCCGCCGACGAGGTGGAGCGGCGGGTCGCAGATTTTCGCGAGCTGATGGACGCCGCCCAGGCCTACGCGCGCGATTTCATGCCGCGCCAGCCGGTGTTCGCGTTCGGCGGCCTGTGGAAGGGCTTCGGCTGGGCCGGCGACGACTGGAGCGCCGCAACCGCCGTGCCGGCCGCCGTCCTGCGGGAGGTCGCGGCGGCGTTTTCCCGCCGGCCTCCGACCTTCACGCCGCACCCGCGGGCGGCGCGGCTGATGGAGGAGCGGCGCCAGATGGTCGAGCAGGGGAGCCGGATCGACTGGGGCTGCGCGGAAGCGCTGGCGATCGGCTCGCTCCTGCTCGAGGGAATCCCGGTCCGTATGAGCGGGCAGGATACCAGCCGGGGCACCTTCAGCCAGCGCCACGCCGTGCTGCACGACGTGGAGAGCGGGACCCGCTACGTCCCGCTCGACCACATCCGCGAGGGGCAGGCGCGGTTCATGATCCTCGACAGCATGCTGTCGGAGTACGGCGTGCTCGGCTTCGAGTTCGGCGTCAGCGTCGCCGATCCGTGCCAGCTCGTGGTCTGGGAGGCGCAGTTCGGCGACTTCGCCAACGTCGCACAGGTGGTGATCGACCAGTTCATCTCCAGCTCGGAGTCGAAGTGGCAGCGCATGAGCGGCCTCGCGCTGCTGCTGCCGCACGGCTACGAGGGACAGGGGCCGGAGCACTCGAGCGCGCGGCTGGAGCGGTTCCTCCAGCTCTGCGCCGAGGACAACATGCAGGTCTGCAACCTGACCACGCCGGCGCAGTATTTCCACGCTCTGCGCCGCCAGATGCACCGCAACTTCCGGAAGCCTCTCGTCGTCATGAGCCCCAAGAGCCTGCTCCGTCACAAGCTCGCCGTCTCGCCCCTCGGCGAGTTCACCGAGGGGACGTTCCGCACCGTCGTCGACGACGTCGCGGTCGACGGCGCGCCCGAGGCCGGCGTGCGCATCGAGCGATCCCGGGTCCGGCGCATCCTCCTCTGCAGCGGCAAGGTGTACTACGAGCTGCTCGCCGGCCGACGCGAGCGGAACGACGACGGCGTCGCCATCGTGCGCATCGAGCAGCTCTATCCCTTCCCGGGCAAGGAGCTCGAGACGATCTTCGCCGCCTACGCGAACGCGCGACAGGTCTGCTGGGTACAGGAGGAACCGTGGAACATGGGCGCCTGGCACACCATGTACCGCCGTCTGCGGCGCGTGCTTCCCGAGGGCCGCGAGCTGTCCTACGTCGGGCGGGCGGAGGCGGCGAGCCCGGCGACGGGCTCGTACAAGGTTCACCAGGCCGAGGAACGTGACCTGGTGATGAACGCCTTCGGGCGCTGACGGCCCTAATGGCCTTCGACGTGCGCATCCCGCCCCTCGGTGAGTCCGTCACCGAGGGCGTCATCCTGCGCTGGGTGAAGCGCGACGGTGAGCGGGTCCGGCCGGACGACACGCTCCTCGAGCTCGAGACCGACAAGGCCACGATGGAGCTGCCCGCGGAGCGCGGAGGAGTGGTGCGCATCCTGCGGCGCGAGGGCGAGACCGTGGCCGTCGGCGACGTGATCGCGCGCATCGAGGAGGGCGATGCCGCGGACGACGCGAAACCCGCCCCCGAGGTGCGCACTGCGGCGGGCGCGCGACCGGAGGCAGCGCCGGCGGCACCGAACGCGGGATCGGTGCCGGAGCGGGAGACCGTTGCTGCCCCACGCGGCGTCGGGCCGCTCAGTCCCGCGGTCCGGCGGCTCATCGAGGAGCACCGGCTCGACGCGAGCACGATCCCCGCCTCGGGGAAGGGCGGCCGGCTGACCAAGGACGACGTGCTCGCGTACCTCGAACGGACGGGCCACGCGGCGCCGTCGGCGGTGCCGGCGCCGGTGGCCGTGGAGGTGGCGCGCGCGGCGCCCGAGCGGTTCCGGCCCGTGCCGGTCGGGCGCGACGGCGAGGAACGCGTGCCGATGAGCGCCATCCGCAAGCGCATCGCCGAGCGGCTCGTGCAGGCGCAGCACACGGCGGCCATCCTCACCACCTTCAACGAGATCGACATGAGCGCCGTGCAGGCGCTGCGTGCCCGCTACAAGGACCGGTTTCGGGAGCGCTACGGCGTCGGGCTCGGCTTCATGTCGTTCTTCGCGCACGCCACGGTCGCCGCGCTCCAGGAGCTGCCCTCGCTCAACGCCGAGATCAGCGGCGACGACGTCGTCTACAAGCACTACGTCCACCTCGGGATCGCGGTGGCGACCGGGCGCGGGCTCGTCGTGCCCGTGGTGCACGGCGCCGACCGCATGTCGTTCGCGGAGATCGAGCGCGAGATCGAGCGGCTCGCGGGGCGCGCACGGGACGGGAAGCTCACGCTCGACGAGCTCTCGGGCGGCACCTTCACGCTGACCAACGGCGGGATCTTCGGCTCGCTCCTCTCGACGCCGATCCTGAACCCGCCGCAGAGCGGCATCCTCGGCATGCACAAGATCGAGAAGCGGCCGGTCGTGGTGGACGACCAGGTCGTGGTGCGTCCCATGATGTACGTGGCTCTCTCCTACGACCACCGCCTGGTCGACGGCGAGCAGGCGGTCACTTTCCTGGTGCGGGTGAAGGAACGTCTCGAGGATCCGTCGCGCCTGCTGCTGGACATCTGATGGCAGCCGATCGCTACGATCTGGTCGTGATCGGGGCCGGTCCCGGCGGCTACGTGGCCGCCATCCGGGCCGCCCAGCTCGGCATGCGCGTGGCCTGCATCGAGAAGGATCAGGCGCTCGGCGGCACGTGCCTGAACGTCGGCTGCATCCCGTCGAAGGCGCTGCTCGACTCGAGCGAGCTCTACCACCAGGCGCGCCACGGCCTCGGAGCTCACGGCATCAAGGTGGGCGGGGTCGAGCTGGATCTCGCCGCGATGATGACGCGCAAGGATCGGGTCGTCC
>VBLD01000251.1:462-4967 GCA_005879205.1 Deltaproteobacteria bacterium | reverse complement strand
GGCGAGCAGACGCTCGAGGCCGCGCGCGTCCTGATCGCGAGCGGCAGCGAGCCAGCGCCGCTCCGAAGCCTGCCCTTCGACGGCGAGCGCATCGTGAGCTCCACCGAGGCGCTGTCGCTGCCGCGGGTGCCCGGGCGGATGCTGGTGATCGGCGCCGGAGCGGTGGGGCTCGAGCTCGGCTCGGTCTGGAGCCGTCTCGGTGCCGAGGTGACCGTGGTCGAGATCGTCGACCGCATCTTGCCGGGCATGGATCGCGGCATGGCGACGCAGCTTCAGCGCGCGCTCGAGCGCCAGGGTCTCGCCTTCCGCCTCGAGACCGAGGCGCGTAGCGCCGCGCGGGCGGAACGCGGGGTGCGGGTGACGCTCGCCTCGAAGGGCGGCACCGCCGACGTCGAGGTCGACGTCGTCCTGGTCGCCGTCGGGCGCCGGCCGTACAGCGACGGCCTCGGCGTGCGCGAGCTCGGGCTCGCCGTCGACGAGCGCGGGCGCCTCGCCGTGAACGAGCGCTTCGAGACGAGCGTGCCGGGGGTGTTCGCGATCGGCGACGTCATCGCGGGGCCGATGCTCGCGCACAAGGCGAGCGAGGAGGGCGTGATCGCCGTCGAGTGCATGGCGGGACAGCCGGCGCACGTCAACTACGACGCGATCCCGAACATCGTCTACACCTGGCCCGAGCTCGCCAGCGTCGGCCTCTCGGAGGAGGAGGCCGCGGCGCGCGGCCTCGCGGTCGCGATCGGCACGTTCCCCTTCGTGGCGAACGGGCGCGCCCGCTGCATGAACGAGACCGACGGCGGCGTGAAGGTGCTGGCCGACGCGCGCACCGATCGCATCGTGGGGCTCCACATCCTCGGACCCCGCGCCTCGGACCTGATCGCCGAGGCCGCGCTCGCGATGGAGTTCGATGCCAGCGCCGAGGACGTCGCCCGCTCGGTGCATGCGCACCCCACCTTGCCCGAGGCGGTCAAGGAGGCGGCGCTCGCCGTCGGCAAGCGGGCGATTCACATCTGAGGTGCCGCGCCGCGCGCAGGGCATGAGGGCTCGGTGGCGCTCCGTGCTCGTAGGGTGCCTGGCGCTCGGGGCCTCGGTCGGGCAGCCCGCCTCGGACGATGCCACCTCGCATCGGTCCTTCGCGGACGTCGAGCACTGGGCCTCGGTGTTCGACGACCCGGCGCGCGATGCCTATCAGAAACCCGCGGAGGTGGTTCGCGCACTCCGCATCCGCCCCGGGATGCGCGTCGCCGACGTCGGGGCGGGGACGGGCTACTTCAGCCGCTACCTGTCGACCGCCGTGGGGGCGAGCGGCACGGTCCTCTCCGTCGACACCGAGCCGGAGCTCGTGCGCCATCTGCGGGAGCGTGCGGAGAAGGAGAAGACCGACAACGTGGTCCCGATCCTCGCCTCGGCCGACAACCCGCGCCTGCCGCGCGGCGCCGTGGACCTGGTCCTGCTGGTCGACACCTTCCACCACCTCGACCACCGCGTGGCGTACTTCGGCAGGCTTCGCCGGACGCTCGCACCCGGCGGCCGGGTGGCCGTCGTCGACTGGCAGAAGCGGGAGACGCCGGTCGGCCCCGAGCTCGAGCACCGACTTCCGCGCGAGCAGGTGGTCGAGGAGCTGCGGACGGCGGGCTATGCGCTGGTCGACGAGCCGGACGTCCTCCCGTATCAGTACTGCCTCGTCTTCCGGCCGCGCTGAGCAGGCGCCTCGCCACCTGCGCTGGCGGACGCGGCTTTCGACCCGGCTCCCGGGACGCTAGACTGATGTGGCGTCCGGGAGGAGAGCGGGATGTCGCGACGGATGATGGGGTGGGTGGCGGCGGCGGTGATCGGACTCGTGGCGCCGCGTCCTGGACGGGCTCAGACGCTCGGCGACACGACGGCGGCCATGGGCACCCACTCGACGCTCAGCGGCACCAGCGCCGGGAATCCCGCCGCGACCATCGGCACGGTGAAGAGCCACCTGAGCTCGGGCTCGGCCAGCGCCGGCTCCACGGGCGCCGGCCCGGACGGATGGACGAAGGCCGGGGGTCAGGCAGGAGGCGGGAGCAGCTCGCGGGGCTGGGCGAGCAGCACCGCGCGGGCCGGCAGCGGCTGGGCGAAAGCCGGCGACCAGCGCACCGGTGTCGGCTGGGCCAAGGCGAGCGACAAGCGCGGCGGATCCGCCGGGCGCTAGCTAGCAGCGCGACCCAAGACATCTTGGGTCGCGAACCGGATGCGAGGGTGTTCCGTCGGGATCACGCCCGACTGTCCTGCCGCGGCTGGCAAAGCCAGCGCGGCAGACGAACACGCCCGGTTCAGCCGCCGCCGCCGACAGGCCCAATTGCCAACGGATCAACATGAGAGTCGCGAGGTCTTTTGAACGGCGCGTGTCCGTTCCGCCGCGCTGGCTTTGCCAGCCGCGGCAGGGCGGTGGCGCGTGACGTGAGCGCCACACTCGCGTCTGTGTCCGCGACCCAAGAAGTCTTGGGTCGCGCTCCTAGGCGCCGCTCGGCTCGCAGAGCTCGACCACGTTGCCGTCGGGGTCTCGCACCCAGAGCTGCGAGCCGCCGAAGTCGAGGTAGGGGATCCCGCCCGCCTTGAGCTCCTGGCGGACCGTCTCCAGGCTCTCGACCTCGAGGGCGAAGTGCGGCCCGGTGGGATCGATCCCCGCGAGCAGCTTCTCGCGTGCGATCAGGTGAAGCTGGCTCGTCCCGATCCCGTACCACGCGCCCGGGAAGCCCAGATTCGGGCGCGGCACCTCCCGGAGCCCCAGCAGACGCTCGTAGAAATCCCGGGCGCGCGCGAGGTCGCCGCTCCGGATCGAGACGTGCTGTAGTGTGTGGATGCGCATGGGTCGCCTCCAGTCCTGATCCGCGCTATAGATCGGAAGCTCGTATCGAGCGCAAGGAGCCGTTGATGTCGATCGCCATGAAGCCGCCGCGCGCCACCGTCGCCAGCGCGGCCGTTGCGCCGCACCCGCTCACCGGGGCCACCATGAACGGGGCCGACATGATCGTGCAGGTCCTGGCCGACGAAGGCGTCGACACGATCTTCGGCTACAGCGGCGGCGCGATCCTGCCGACCTACGATGCCGTCTTCCGCTACAACGAGGGACGCGGCGGCAAGGACGAGATCCGCCTGATCGTGCCGGCCACCGAGCAGGGCGCCGGCTTCATGGCCGCGGGCTACGCGCGCTCGAGCGGCCGCGTGGGGGTGTCGCTGGTCACCTCGGGCCCGGGCGCCACCAACTCCGTGACGCCCGTCCGCGATTGCCAGGCCGACTCGGTGCCGATCGTGCTCATCTGCGGGCAGGTGCCGCGGGTCGCGATGGGCACCGACGCGTTCCAGGAGGCGCCCGTCTTCAACATCATGGCGGCCTGCGCGAAGCACGTCTTCCTGGTCACCGACGAGACCAAGGTCGAGCAGACCCTGCGAACGGCGTTCCACATCGCGCGCAGCGGCCGGCCGGGGCCGGTGGTCGTCGACATCCCGCGCGACGTCCAGCTCGCCAAGGGCAGCTACCGCGGCGCTGGCGTTCTCCACATGCGCGGCTACCGGGACCGCCTGGAGGCGCTCGAACGCGCGACGATCTCCGCGGCGGACGCCGAGGTCTTCTTTCGTCTGCTCGGCGCGGCGGAACGGCCGCTCATCTACGCCGGCGGCGGCGTCATCAATGCCGACGCGGCGTCGGACCTGCGGGCGTTCGCCAAGCGCTTCGGCATTCCCGTCGTGACCACGCTCCTCGGGATCGGCTCGATGGACACGACCAGCGAGCTCTCGCTGCACATGCTCGGCATGCACGGCTCGGCGTATGCCAACTACGCGGTCGAGGACTGCGACTTTCTCTTCGCCGTCGGCTCCCGCTTCGACGACCGGGTGGCCGGCAAGGTGAAGGAGTTCGCCCCCCACGCGAAGATCGCACACCTAGACATCGACGCCTCCGAGATCGAGAAGGTGAAGCACGTCGACTGGGCGCACGTCTCCGATGCCCGGTGCGGCCTCCAGCAGCTGCTCGAGGCCGGGACCGGCTTCAAGAAGGATTTCAGCCGCTGGCGCGCGCACGTGACGGAGCTCCGGCTCCGCCATCCGCTCAACTACAACCGGAGCTCGGACCTGATCCAGGCGGAATACGTCCTCTCGACCCTCAACCAGATCACGCGCGGCAACGCGATCGTCACGACGGGCGTCGGGCAGCACCAGATGTGGGCCGCGCAGTACCTCGACTTCCACGCGCCCCGGACCTTCCTCACCTCCGGCAGCATGGGGACGATGGGCTTCGGGCTCCCGGCCGCAATCGGCGCGCAGCTCGCCAACCCCGGCAAGCTCGTCATCGACGTCGACGGGGACGGCTCGATCCGCATGAACCTGGGCGAGCTCGAGACGCTCACCACGTACGACATCCCGGTGAAGGTGCTGCTCCTCAACAACCTGGGCGACGGCATGGTCCGTCAGTGGCAGGACCTCTTCTACTCGAACCGCTACTCGGGCTCCGACAAGACGCTGCACAAGAAGGACTTCGTGAAGGC
>VBLD01000251.1:0-366 GCA_005879205.1 Deltaproteobacteria bacterium | reverse complement strand
AGGTGATGGTCGACCAGAGCGCGCACGTCTACCCGATGGTGGCTCCCGGGATGGGCTACAAGGACATGATCACCGGGAAGTACATCCCGAGCCGGAGCGAGGCACCCCGGGGCAAGGACGAGCCCGAGGGGTACTTCTAGGGCTCCGGGGCGTCGGCCAGTAGTACGAGGAGCCCGCAGGGCTGCAGGCCGAGGCATTTCGGCAGGCTTGGCCGGGTCATCGGGGCGGCCGGGCAGGGTCTGCAAGACCGCGAGCTCATTGACCGTTTCGAGCCGTGCCGCTTCGGCTTTTCGTGCTTGACATTGACCCCCGCTACCCCCATCCCCTCCCACCGGCCGCCGCGTCGTCTGGAACGGCCGATGCTAG
>VBLD01000250.1 GCA_005879205.1 Deltaproteobacteria bacterium | reverse complement strand
GAGCTGTCGCTCCGACTGCTGCAGCTGCTGCGGGAGCAGAATGTCCCGGGACTCCTGCGAATCCCGGTTGACGAGAACGATTGCACCTTCTGGCGTTTCCCGTTGTGGCTGGAGAAACCGGCCACGCCCGACGGCGTGCGAAGGCACCTGCTCCCCTTGGGCATCGACTCCGCCGCAACCAACCTGGCCTGTTGCAGCCGTGAGGAGGCGTTCGCGGAGTTCAATACGGACACCCCGGAGGCCGGCCGCTTCGTCGATGAGATGATCTTCCTGCCCATGCATCCGAACCTCAAGGAAGCCGACATGCGGCGGATCGCATCGGGAATTTCGAGCTATTACGCCGGGCTCGCATGAGCAGCGGCTTGTCACCTGAACGGCGAAGACACTCGGCCGATTGCGGTTGCTATCGGGATTACTCCCGATGCATGATGCGTTCTTCGTGGGCCATGATTCGCATGTTCAATAACACACCCACTCCGCTGCGGGTCCCGTAGCACCATGGCAGGCCGCGACCTGTTCGACGGCCTGCTGAGGGCCGTCCGTCAATACCGGCCGCCACCGCCGATCCCGCGGCTCGTGCGCCCGTCGACCGAGCGCTTCGAGGCGTTTCACCAGGCATCCCTACCGCTCCGCCTCGATGGTTTGGTCGATGACTGGCCGGGCCTCACGAACTGGTCGCTCCCCCGTCTGCGGGCCCGCTTCGCCGATCGCATGGTTTCGGTGATCCCGACGAAGCAGGGGCGGACGAAAGGCGATGCGCGCACGGGAATCGCGCACGAGTCAGTACGGTTTGGCGACTACATCGATCGACTCGAACGGGGCGTCGAACCGGAGGGCTACCTCGCTGCCGGCTGGCTGCCCGAGTTGAACGACGATTCGCCCCCGTTGGACTACTGTCGCGACGCACCATGGCAAGTCTCGCGATTCTGGCTTGGCGCACCGCAGACGTCGACGCTTCTCCATCGTGAGATGCTGGTCGAGAATCTCTTCGTCCAACTGGTCGGCCGCAAACGCTTTTACCTCTACTCCCCGGCGGCGACCCCGTGGCTCTATTCGTACCCACTGCGCTCCGCTCTCCCGAACTATAGCCGTTTCGACCCGGAGCAACCGGACTACGAGCAGTTCCCGCGCAGCCGCGCCGTCCAACCGCTCGAAGTAATCCTCGAGCCGGGCGACGCCTTGTATCTGCCCTCGCGCTGGTGGCATCAGGTACGATCGTTGGACGTCAGCGTATCGTTCAACGTCTGGTGGGCCGTTGGCACACACTCTCTGGTCGTGCGGGCTGTCGAGTTTGCGAGGCGCGTGCGCCAGCTCGGCGACGATAGCTACGGGCACGTAGTGACAACGCCCAGCGCGCCCTCGATAGCCGCGGTGCGCGTTGACACAGAACCGCCGGCACGCCGCCGTTCGGGCTCGGAGAACGGCGGACTCAGCGACTGATACCGCGAACGCGCTTGATCGTGTCGGCAAGCAGCACGATCACGCGCTGCAGCCCGCTGGCCCACCAGAAATTGACGGAGACGCTCACCGCGAGCGTGCGCGCATGGTGCCACCAGCGGCGCGGGATGTAGATCGCGTCACCCGGCTCCAGCTCCGCAACCACCGTCTCGACGCCGCGCAGCTTCGGAAAACGGCTGTAGTCAGGGCATTCGATATCGACGCGGCACCCGTTTGGAAAGCTGTCAAATAAGCCGTTCGGATAGACGAGCGAGCCCTGGCGAGGCGCCACGAGAGTGAACCGCTTGCGCCCGGAGACCATGGCGTGGAGATTGTCCGCCAGATCGCGGTGCAGGCACGCAATCGTACCGGCCGGTCCGATCCAGAGATTGCTGTTGTGCCAACTCGCGCCGGCACAATACATAGGAAGCGGCGTGTCGCGGCGCAGACTCTTCGGCAGCGCCGACATCCGCGACGTCAGATAGCGATCATTGACGCCGGCGTGAACCGCCCCGATGAATTCGCGCAATTGCATTCGTTCCTCGACCGCTCCTGTCTCGCTGTTCATGATGACTCGGCCGGACTCGGCACGCAAAGTGACGACCGGAGTCGTGGCGTACGCGGTCCTCAGGTAGTCAAGTGACCAGCGGCGCATCGCGGGCCAGTCTCGGATCATCCCTTTGAGAACTACAGGGCGGCGCGCCGCGACGTAGCAGCGTTGGAAAGCATCAACCGATGGTGGAGAGATACGCTCCAACATCTGCGCTTGCAGGCAGGCTGATCCGGATGTGACCTTAGCGCGCTCCAGCGAAAGCATCGACCTATTTTGTGAACACCTTTGGCGTCAACAACAGGTTGCCGCGGTCAGGCAGGTCGGTCTTGACGAATGAGTACCACGCGGTCTTCAGCATCGACGGGTTGCCCGCGAATGCGCGGACGGAGGTAAGCGTCATCGACTCGCGTAGCATGCCCAGCGGATAGACGAAGCCACAGCGCACACCGATGGTTGGCGACTTGTTTTGTACGCAATGCCACATCCAGGACGGGTTGAAGAGGATATCACCCGGCTGCATCACGGCTTCCATGCGATCGATACAATCGAAGCCGGGGTAGCGGTCAAGGTTCGAGAGGCCGTGGTCGGCGGCGGAATGGTTGTAGGTGAGTCCTTCGGGCGGTGGGTCGAGAATCGCCAGATACGTGTTCGGGAGGAATAGCCACCGCTTGACTCCGCAGATGTTCACGAAGAAGAACGGCGTGATCGCATTGTGCACCGGCGTGAGGGTCCCCGGGCCACCCATGAAGAATTGGTACGTCGTCCCCCAGCTATTGCCGGGCATGCCCTGCAGGAACCGTTGATCGAGGTCGTTCAGCAGCTCCGGCCACTTCTCCAGCAACGGCGAGAAGCGCATGTACTTGGCCCCGCCGCCCTGCACCTGATCGAGAAACTCCGAGACGTTGATCTCCTCTGAGAACTCCGACGCCTCCACAACCTCCTCATCGAGCGCCAGTCCATTGCGCTGAACGAGCTTGATCGTCTCATTTCCAAAACGTCGCCGTAAGTTGTCGAACGACCACTCGCGCGTGCAGGTCCAGTCGCGTCCCGCGCCATCGAGGATGACGGGCAGGCCACGGCGCAGGTACTGGGCACGAAATTCGGGCGCCGAGAGATCCTTGCGGCGATCGACGTGGACCAAACGGCCCTTCCCACCGCTGCGCACGTGATCGATGATGCGCTGCCGGACCGCTCCCTTGCGACGCTGCAGCCTCTTACTCTTGGGGAACCAGTGCTGCAGGAAGAAAAGCGCGCTGAACACTGCCCGCTGCCGGAGAGGAACGTCCCGCATGCCGGGGTATTTGCGCACGCGCCGCCATATCATGCCCCCCTCTCAGCGTTCAATAGATCGGTCGGTTCCGCGACTGCCACGGCCCTCGGCGTCAAGGTCGTGGTTTGATCCGGACTCCGCGCGGCCGCAAAAGGGGTGACCGCAGAGGCGACGGCGGCCATGATCGGATCGCGACAGTACCCCGCTGGACACAAACTCGAGCACCTTAACAGGCTGCGGGAGCACTGGATGCTGCGGCAAACCACTCGGCGGCCCTACGTTCAGTGGTGTGCCGGTGCCCACGCCGATGGTCATCGACCGCATGCAATAGGCTCTTCTTGCGGCTGGCGCTCGCACGATGTCATAGTGCCGGCGATGGTGCCTATCGCACCGTGTCGCGGGACTTCCGAACTCCTCGTCGAGCGCGTGCCTGCGGTTAGTCCGATCGAGTTTGAACGACGGTATCGACGTGCGTCGAAACCGGCAGTCTTCACCGATCTGATTCCGAGGTGGAAAGCGTGGCGCCGTTGGTCGCACAAATACTTTCACGACCTTTGGGGCGACCACAAAGTTCCGGTGCTGCCGACGCGCGGCAAGCTTGGACAGTACAATCCGAGCAACGGATATGTTTTCCCCGAGATGCGGATGCTTGATGCCGTCGATCGTCTGCAACAAGGTGGACACGAGAGCGTCTACATCATGGTTCCGCTCGACCGATACATGCGCG
>VBLD01000249.1:8035-8273 GCA_005879205.1 Deltaproteobacteria bacterium | reverse complement strand
ACCTCCAGGAGCTGGAGGACCGCGTCTGCCCCGGGGCCGGCGCCTGCGGCGGACAGTTCACCGCCAACACGATGGCGATGGCGCTCGAGTTCCTCGGCCTCTCGCCCATGGGCACGGCGAGCGTCGCGGCGACCGACCCGGGCAAGGACGCGGTCGGCTTCGAGACCGGGAAGGTCGTGATGGACGTGCTCCGGCGCGGTCTTCGTCCCCGCGCGATCGCCACCCGCCCCGCCTTCGA
>VBLD01000249.1:0-7994 GCA_005879205.1 Deltaproteobacteria bacterium | reverse complement strand
CCACGAGGTGGGCGTGCCGCTCACCATCGACGACTTCGACCGCGTGAGCCGCCGGACACCTCTCTGGGCGGACCTGAAGCCCGGCGGCCGGTTCACGGCGGTCGACCTCGGCCAGGCGGGGGGCAGCGGCGTGGTCGCCAAGCGACTGGTGGCCGCCGGGCTCGCCGACGGTGCCGCCCTCACCGCCACCGGCCGGACCTTCGCCGAGGAGGCGGCACGCGCGGGCGAGCGTCGCGGGCAGGAGGTCGTGCGGCCCCTCGAGCAGCCGCTCAAGCCGACCGGCGGCCTCGTCATCCTGCGCGGCAACCTCGCGCCAGACGGCTGCGTGGTGAAGGTGGCCGGCCACGAGCGGCTGCGGCACCGCGGCCCGGCGCGCGTCTTCGACCGCGAGGAGGACGCGATGGCGGCGGTCACGCGACGCGAGATCCGCGCCGGCGACGTGGTCGTCATCCGCTACGAGGGGCCCCGCGGAGGCCCCGGCATGCGCGAGATGCTCGGCGTGACCGCGGCGCTGGTCGGCGAGGGGCTCGGCGAGCAGGTCGCGCTCTTGACCGACGGGCGCTTCAGCGGTGCGACGCGGGGTCTCATGGCGGGGCACGTCGCCCCCGAGGCCGCGGTGGGCGGCCCGATCGCGGCGGTGGAGGAAGGCGACACGATCAGCTTCGACGTCGAGGCCCGCCGGCTCGACGTCGAGATGCCCGAGGCGACGCTCCGCGAGCGCCTGGCCCGGTGGCGCGCGCCCGCCCCGCGCTACACGAGCGGGGTGTTCGCCAAGTACGTCGCGCTGGTGTCGTCGGCGGCGGAGGGAGCGGTCACGCGTCCGCGCTGAGCATGCAGCAGCGCATCCAGTTCGCCCGTGCCTCGGACGGCGTGCTGATCGCCTATCGCATCACCGGCCAGGGGCCGCCGATGGTCGTGACGCCGCCCTGGGTGTCCCACCTCGACCTCGACCTGCAGCTGATGAATCACTTCCCGTCCTTCTACGACAAGCTCGGCAGCCATCGGACCGTCATCCAGTTCGACGGGCGCGGCACCGGGCTCTCGGACCGCGACGTCCCGGACGTCTCGGCCGCGGCGCGCGCGCGGGACATCGAGGCGGTCGTCGATCACCTCGGGCTCGAGAGCGTCACGCTCCTCATCTGGTCCCTGAACAGCCCGGCGGGCATCATCTATGCTGCCACGCATCCGGAGCGGGTGAGCCGGCTCGTCTGCTACGCGGCCTTCGCGCGCTTCATCGCTCCCGGCGCCGACAAGGAGACGACCGACGCGATCAGCACATATCAGAAGCAGGCTGCCTCGCCCGAGACGGCGGCGGCCATCATGGAGGAGAGCCTGTTCCGGATCGACGTCCGGGAGTACCTGCCTCGGCTCACGATGCCGGCGGTCGTCGCCCACCGCCGCGAGGATCCGGCCGTGCCGTTCGAGTGCGGTCGGGAGCTGGCCGCGCTCCTGCCGAACGCCCAGCTCGTCCCCCTGCCCGGCGATCAGCACCTGCCCTGGCAGGGCGACACCAAAGCCCTCCTCGCGGCCCTGAGGGCCTTCCTCGGCGACCCCCCGCGCGAGGCGGAGGCGACCGCGCAGCCGCGCCCGGCCGCACCCGAGACCGCGTCCGGCCTGCAGATCATCTTCTTCAGCGACATGTCGGGCTCGACCGCGCTCACCCACCAGCTGGGCGACGCTCGCGCGCAAGAGTTGCTGCGCGTCCACGACACGATCATCCGCGACGCGCTTCGCCATCACGGCGGCACCGAGATCAAGCACACCGGCGACGGCATCATGGCCGCGTTCGGGTCGGCTTCGGGCGCCATCGAGTGCGCCATCGCCGTGCAGAAGGCTATCGCGGCTCACAACGCGGACAAGCCCGACGCCCCCATCCGGGTGCGCATCGGTCTCAATGCGGGCGAGCCGGTCGCGGAAGGTCAGGACCTCTTCGGCAGCGCCGTGCAGGCGGCGGCGCGGATCACCGCCCATGCGCGGCCCGCTCAGATCCTGGTCGCCGACGTCGTCCGGCAGCTCGCCGCCGGTAAGGGCTTCGCCTTCGCCAATCGCGGCCGCGTAGCGCTCAAGGGCTTCCCACACCGCTTCCGCCTGCACGAGGTGCGGTGGGGGGAGTGACGCCGGTCAGCTCGCCGCGACGGCTCCGCGCATGACGTCACCGAGCGCCCCGGGGGCGAAGCGGATGCCGACGTAGAACGGCCCGAACAGCGCATAGCGCGAGCTCGCGGGGTCGAAGCGCATCTCGTAGACGAGCTTCTTGAAGACCAGTGGATCGTCCGCGAAGAGCGTCACGCCCCACTCCCAGTCGTCGAGGCCGACCGAGCCGGAGATCACCTGCACCACCTGCGCGGCGTACTTGCGTCCGATCATGCCGTGGCCGCGCATCAGCTCGGCGCGCTCGTCGGCCGGCAGGTCGAACCAGTTGACCTGCTCGCCGCGCCGCTTCGACATCGGGTAGAAGCAGACGTACCGGCCCGGCGGGACCTCCGGGAAGAGCCGCGGCCGCGCCAGGCGCTCCAGCTCGGCCTTCAACGCCTCGTCGTGACCCGGGCTGCCCGCGTGGATCCCCTTGCGCTCGAGCATCGCCGCCGCGTGCGCCGCGAGCTCGTAGGTGCCGAGCTCGACCACCGACAGGTACGAGTAGGTCGGCCGGAGGTAGGCGCGAAGGTGCGTGCGGCTGAGCGCGGTCTGCTCTGCGCGGAGGGCCTCGAGCCCGCGGCGCCAGTGAAGGAAGGCGAGATCGCCCTTCTGCGTGAGCAGCGTCCAGCAGGCGCTGTGGCCGTCGGGCGGATGCGCCTGCGTCTCGAGGAGCGTGGTGGCCTCGAGGAGGATCACCTCCTGCTCCGCCACCGGGAGCGCGTTCCACCGCGGCCAGTCCACGGCATAGAAGTCGTGGAGGGCGTACCAGCCCTCCAGCGTCATCGGCGCGCCGCTCATGACCCGCTACGATACCGGGGCGCCGGGGGTATTTGAAGTCCGACGGGTCAGGACGCGCAGGCGGGACAGCACGTGCTGCTCGCGCCGACCCGACCGCCGGCAGCCGCGCACCGGACGTCCGAGCTTTTGATGCGGCAGCGCGTGCCGCAGTCGAAGTCGGTCGTGCACGACAGGCTCGGGTTCCCGACGCACGTAACGGGGCTGCCCGCCGACAGGTCGCAGGTGTCGGTGGGAATCTCGCAGGTCACGAATCCCGCCTTGCCGCACGTCGAACGGGCGGCGCAGCGGACGGCCTTGCCGCGGCAACCCGGCGACACGGTGCGCTTGACGACGTGCGCGACGCAGCTCACGTAGCGGCCGTGGTTCGACGCCTCGCTGCACGACGGGCACTGCTGGGCGATGGCGTTCTGCGCCGCGCAGCGCTCGGCCTCACAGTCGGGGTGCTCGGCCTGTGCGCGGACGCCTGCCGGCAGGGCGAGCACCAGGGCGAAGAGCAGGACGGTGGTTCGCATCCTGGTAGCTCTACGCGCGTCCCCACCTGGCCTGGAACAGGGCACCCGCGCTCCGACCGCTTGCCCCGAACGGGGGGAGTGACCTAGCCTCGAAGACGGGGGAGCCATCCGTGGACGTGAATCGGACCGAGCTGACGCCCCTCCTCTTCCTCGAGCGCGCGGCCCGCGTGTACGCCGGGCGCACGGCCGTCGTGTACGGGCAGCGTCGCTTCACGTACGAGGAGCTCGGGCGCCGGGTGCGCCGGCTCGCGACGGCCCTCCGGCGGGCGGGGCTCGAGCGTGGCGATCGGGTGGCCTTCCTCGCCCCGAACGTGCCCGCGCTGCTCGAGGCGCACTTCGGCGTGGCGCTCGCCGGCGGCGTCCTGGTCGCCATCAACACCCGGCTGAACGCGGAGGAGATCGGCTACATCCTCGACCATTCCGGGGCGCGCTTCTTCTTCGTCGACGCCGAGCTGGGCGCCGGGGTGGCCACGCTCGGGGCCCGCGAACGAACGATCACGATCGAAGACCCCGAGTTTGCGCCGGGTACTCCGCGCACGTTCGACGGCCCGGAGTACGAGGCCTTCATCGACGTACCGCCGGACGAGTCGCTTGCTTGCGCGGTCGCGGCCGAGGACGACGTCTACTCGATCAACTACACCTCGGGCACGACCGGACGCCCGAAGGGCGTCATGTACACGCACCGCAGCTCCTACCTGAATGCGCTCTCCGAGATCGTCGTCCAGCGGCTCGAGCCGTCGTCCGTCTTCCTCTGGACGCTGCCCCTCTTCCACTGCAACGGGTGGTGCTTCCCGTGGGCCTTGACGGCCGCCGGTGGCCGCCATGTGCTGCTCCGGAGGGTCGACCCGCCGCTCGTCTGGCGGCTCGTCGCCGAGGAGGGCGTCACGCACTTCAACGGCGCCCCGACGGTGCTGATCATGCTCATCAACAGTCGCGAGGCGCCCACCGGGCGCCTCGCGCAGCCGTTACGCATCGCGACGGGGGGAGCGCCTCCCTCGCCGACGCTGCTCGCGCAGTGGGAGCGGATCGGAGCCGAGATCACCCACATCTACGGTCTCACCGAGACCTACGGACCGCATACCCACTGCGACTGGCACCCCGAGTGGCATGGGCTCGACGCCGAGACGCGCGCCCGCCTCCGCGCCCGCCAGGGCGTCGCCAACCTCGTCGCCTGCGACCTCCGCGTCGTGGACACCGAGATGCGCGACGTGCCCCCCGACGGCGCCACGATGGGCGAGGTGGTGATGCGCGGCAACAACGTCATGGCCGGCTATTTCCACGATCCGGAGGCGACGTCCAAGGCCTTTCGCGGCGGCTGGTTCCACTCGGGCGACGTCGCCGTCATGCACCCCGACGGCTACATCGAGCTGCGCGACCGCGCCAAGGACATCATCATCTCGGGCGGTGAGAACATCTCCACCATCGAGGTGGAGCAGGCCATCGCCCAGCACCCCGACGTGCTCGAGGTGGCGGTGATCGCCGTGCCCGACGAGAAGTGGGGCGAGGTGCCGAAGGCGTTCGTGGTCCCCAAGGACGGACGCCATCCGACGGCAGACGACATCGTGAGCCACTGTCGAAGGCTGCTCGCCCATTTCAAGTGCCCGAAGGCCGTCGAGTTCGGCGCGCTGCCGAAGACGTCGACCGGGAAAGTCCAGAAGTTCGTGCTCCGCGAGCGCGAGTGGGCGGGGCGCGACAAGCGCATCCATTGAGGGAGAACTCCATGGACCTCGATCTCGACACCGTCGATCGTCTGCTCACCACCACCCGCTCGGTCCGCAAGCGGCTCGACCTCGCGCGAGCCGTCGACCCGGCGGTCCTCGAGCGCGCGATCGAGATCGCGCTCCAGGCGCCGACCGGCTCGAACTCCCAGGGCTGGCACTTCGTCGTCGTCACCGAGGCCCGCAAGCGCGCCCGCATCGGCGAGCTCTACCGGAAGGCCTTCGAGGCGTACGTCGACATGCCGAACGCGTTCCGCGACGCCCTCGCCCCCGAGGACCCGCGCGCGCGGCAGCTCCCCCGCATCGTCGATTCGGCGACCTACCTGGCGCAGCACCTGCACGAGGTGCCCGTGCTGGTGATCGCCTGCATCGAGGGGCGGGTGGAGAGCGCCCCGCCGGTCGTGCAGGCATCGCACTACGGCTCGATCCTGCCCGCCGTGTGGTCGCTGATGCTGGCGCTCCGCGCCCGCGGCGTCGGCTCGGCCTGGACGACGCTGCACATCATGTACGAGCGAGAGATCGCCGAGCTTCTCGAGATCCCCGAGCACGTGACGCAGGCGGCGCTGCTGCCCATCGCTTACTTCAAGGGCGCGGACTTCAAGCCCGCCTCCCGCCTCCCCGCGCGCCAGTTCACCCACTGGAACGCCTGGGGCGCGCGGCGCTAGGAGCGCGACCGTAGATCGCACTGCATGGCGGGAAGGGGCGCCGCGTCGGCGACCTCCGCAGCTCCCGCGCGCGCCCGCAGCTGCGGGGGGACGCTGCAGCCTACGAGTCGCGCGTGGAGCGAGGACCGGGAGCCGAGGCGGCGCCCCTTCCCGCCACCCCGCCGCGCATCTCGGGTCGTGCTCCTAGGCAGCGAGGCCCAGCACCGGCATGCGACGCCGGCGCGCCAGGTCGTCGAGCATGCCCTGCATGACGTCGGTCACCAGCGCATAGGCGTCCTGCACGGCTCGCGGGTCGCGCGCCCGCCTGGCGTCGGGTCCGAGGTGAATCGGCTCGCCGACCCGGTAGACGAACTTGGCCGGGAGCGGCAGGTAGGGCACGAAGCCCGAAACCCAGACGCCCCACGGGAGACCGACGTTGACGGGAAGCGTCTTCACGCGGGTGAGCCGCGCCAACCCCGTCCAGCGGGCCAGACGCTCGCTCGAGTAGACGGTCAGGTAGACCTCGTGCCCGCCGACGTTCACGACGGGCAGAATGGGAACGCCCGTCCTCATGGCGAGCTCGATGAAGCCGGTACGGCCGTGGAAGTCGATCGTGTGACGCCGCCAGAAGCTCTTGAGACAGTCGAGCTCGCCCCCGGGGTAGACGAGAAGCGGGGCGCCGAGTCGCACGATCTTCTCCGCGTTCTGCCGCGAGCCGCGGATCCCCCCCACCTTCACCAGGAAGTTGCGCAGCCCCGGCACCGCGAGCGCGGCGTCATGGACCATGGCATAGGCCGGCCGCTCGGGACCGAGCAACCTCCACCAGAACGCCGCCATGACCCAGCAGTCGGGCAGCATCGGGCCGCCGTTGTGGTTCGCGACGGCGATGAAGGGCCCGCTGCGCGGCAGGTGCTCCTCGCCCTCGAGCTCGGCGCGGAAGTACCGCTCGCCGACGAAGCGGAAGAACGGGAGGGCATACGTCCGGATGAATTCCGGATCCCGGCAGGCGGGATCGTCGGGGTCGACCGGGCCGCGCAGGGAATCGACGAGCCGCATGGCGTCTCCCTCCGGAGTGCGAACGTCCTGCTGACGGGGTACCGTTCCCGCATGCACACCGATCGGACCACGCGTCAAGCCGGGACGGAACCGCACTGCGGGGCGGCGCGCTTGCCGCGCTCCCGTCGGGCCGGTAAAGGTGCGCGCGATGACGAAGCAGAAGGCGACCAACATCGTGTGGCACCCGGGCGCCGTCACGCGCGCCGATCGGGAGGAGCTGAACGGCCATCGCGGCTGCACCGTGTGGCTGACCGGGCTGTCGGGCTCCGGGAAGTCGACGATCGCGGTCGCGCTCGAGAAGGAGCTCTGGGGGCGCGGCGTGCGCGCCTACATCCTGGATGGCGACAACATCCGCCACGGCCTCAACAAGAATCTCGGCTTCTCGCCCACCGACCGCACCGAAAACATCCGGCGCATCGGCGAGGTCGCCAAGCTCTTCACCGACGGCGGCATGGTGGCCCTCACCGCCTTCATCTCGCCGTACCGTGCCGATCGCGATCAGGTCCGGGCGTTGATGCAGCCGGGCGACTTCATCGAGGTCTTCGTCGACTGCCCGGTCGAGACCTGCGAGGTACGCGACGTGAAGGGCCTCTACAAGAAGGCCCGCGCCGGCGAGATCCCGGAGTTCACGGGCGTGTCCGCCCCGTACGAACCGCCGCTCCAGCCCGAGCTGGTGATCCGCACCGGGGATCAGAGCGTCGAGGCGAGCGTCGCGCAGATCCTCGGCGCGGCGCAGAAGGCCTGGCTCGAGAGCGGATTGATGAACTCGACCGCCACCTTCAAATTCATCATGAACGGGCCACCGATCACCCAGCTGATCTTCGTTCCCTACGACCGCTGGGAGGCCTGGCCGGCGGAGCGGACCGAGATCCTCGACTTCATCACCAACAACAGCCTCAAGAACGTCGTGTGGCTCTCGACTGACCTGCACGGGATCGTCATCTCGCCGCAGCGGCTCGACACGGCGACGAACTCGACCCACAACACGCCGGAGGTCGTGGCCGGCGCGATCGGCATGGACCCGCTCTTCCGCGAGCTGCCGCCGTCCATCCTCAGCTTCCTGCCGATCATCCCGTCCGCGCTCCCCCAGGTCAGCGAGTTCGACATCGACCGCTTCAACGTCGTGACGA
>VBLD01000248.1:7298-7847 GCA_005879205.1 Deltaproteobacteria bacterium | reverse complement strand
AGGTTTCCGTCGGGTCGCACACCCCCGCCGACGCGCGACAGACCGTGCCGGCGGCCTCGATGGCGCAGGCGGAGGAGCAGCAGTCGCCGTTCACCAGGTTGCCGTCGTCGCACGCCTCGGTGGCCTCGACGACGCCGTTGCCGCAGAGGGCGGCCGGGAAGGTCGCGATGGTCGCTGCCCAGTTCTGCGCCGGGTTGATCGACCCGTCAGCGAGGTAGCTGCCGGTCGCGGCCACGATGCGGTATTCGGGGTCGATCGAGACGTTCGAATCGGAGGGGCCCGAGGTGCCGGTTCCGATGTTGGCCAGCGCGGTGTAACCCGCGCCGGGGGCGAACGGATCGTCCTTCTTCGTCTCGACCCCGATCGAGCCCAGGAGGAGCTCGTCGGCCTGGGAGGTGACGGCCGTCGAGCCCGAGGAAGGCGAGATGCTGATGCCGGCAGCGGTGTGGGTCCGATCGACGAAACCGATGCCCGAGAACTCGTTCATGCTGACGGCCCGTACGTCGACGGAGGGATGGGTGACGGTGATGGTGTTCCCCGGCACGAGCG
>VBLD01000248.1:4532-7293 GCA_005879205.1 Deltaproteobacteria bacterium | reverse complement strand
GGTCGTGCCCGATCCGTTCGAGAAGTCGATGACGGCGCTGTAAGAATTGCCTTTCGTGTCGGTGCAGGACACGGCACCCGCGACCGGATCGATCGCGAGGCTGACGAGCACGGTGTGACCGAAGGCCACGCCTCCGGCCGGGACGGTGATCGAGACCGACGTCCCCGTGGTGTTGTCCGCGAGGAAGCCGACGTTCTTGACGAAGGCGATCGCGGCGAGCGCGTCCGGTGCGTGCGCAAGATGGAGCGCCGCGGCCAGAAGGGTAGTCAGGAATAGGCCCCGGGTCCGGTTCGCGCCTTGGCGCGACCTCCCCATCATGCGTTCCGACGCAATTGCCACCATTTTTCCTGCCGATCGCCGTCAAGTGGGCGCATCCAGGCCACAGCGTGCGGCCCGCCCCAATGGTACTCGGCCGAATACTGCAGACACTTTAGCGGCCTCCCGATCGTCCGTGCCGTGGTCGCAAATAGCGGTCCACGTCGGCGGGGCGGGATATCGGGGGCTCGACGGCGTCAGATTGTTGCCACGCAGATTGCGGAGAGGACCGCCAAGGAGCTGGCGAGCGGCGATGACCCGGAGCTTGCCCGGGAGCTCAACGTGCGGCCGCCGCTAGCGCGGGCGGACGGTGAAGACGTGTCCCTCGTGCCGTAGCTCGACGCTATCGGGCAGGATGCGCATCACCTCGAGGTCGCCGACGCGCTCGCCCTCGTGGAGGGTGGTGAGGCTCCCACCCTCCGTCGCCAGGACGACGCTCCGACGCTCGGCGGACGGCGAGTAAACGAGGAAGCTGAGGCGCACGGCAGGTGGTGGAGGCGGTGTGGCGCGGCTCGCGGACCTGCCCTCGTCGTCCGGCGCTCTGTGCGGCTCGATGGCGGCGAGCGCCGGCTGGCGTGGCGCGTCCGCCAGCGCGGCCGGGGCCACTGCCGGGGGCTCGACCGGTCGGCTCGGCGCCTCGGGCCGAGGCGGTGCGGGTGGCGAGACGGTCGCGACCACTGCCAAGGGTGTTGGCTGCGCCGCGGCCGGCGTCGGGGGTGCGACGTTGGTCGCGGAGGGCAGGGCCGCCACCGTCTCCCTCGCCGTCGGCGTAGGTGGTGCGGCTTCCGCAGCCGGCGCAGGCGGTACGGCCGCGGGTGTCGGCGGCGGCGCTTGCGCGGCGACTGGCTTCGGCGGTGGGACGTCCGTCGCCGGCATCACCGCCGGCGCGGGATCGGCGTCGTGGGCTGGCCTCGCGGCCTCGGGCGCCGGAGCCGGGCTCGCGACCCGGACGGGCTCAGGGGCCGCCGTTGGCTGCCGTGCGAATCTCAGCACCACGACCGCCACGGCGGCGCCGGCGGCGAAGGCAGCACCGGCAACGATGGCGGCGAGGCGAAGCTTCGAGCGTCCCTCGGGCCGTGCGGGCGCGGCGTGCGGCGTCCAGCGCTCCGCGGCCTCTACCTTCTCCAGCGCGTCCAGGATCGAGCTCATGACGTCCCACCTCCGCCTGCACCCAGCGTGGGGCGTGTATAGCCCCCCGCGACGTCGTAGAGCAGGATACGCGTCAGCGGCCCGGGAAGCCCGTCCGCCACCAGGAACCGGGCCCGCTGGAACTCCAGGACGGCGACGCGGGTCGCCTCGTCGAAGACGCCCGTCTCCGGGCCGTGGTAGATGCCGGCGCGACGCAGCAGCGTCTGCAGGCGGCGGACCCCTCCCGATGAAGCCCCCGTCAGGGCGCCGATGCCATCGAAGTCACGCCAGAAGACGTGCGCGCGTCCGAACCAGGCGCGATCGAGGAAGGCGCGGTCGACTGCGCCGGTGGCGTCGCCGATGACGAGCGTCGCCCCCGTTGTGGAGAGGTTCACCACCGCCGCGTAGCGCAGGCCCGCGGCATCGGGAGGGTTGAGCTCGAGGATGGCCGGGAGATCGAGCGCGCGGAGGAGGGTGCCGTTCGCGGAGACGAGAAGATGCTCGAGGCCCCGTCGCACGGCCGCGCCGGTGAACGCGCGCGCGTCCGCGGGCTCGCGTGGGGCAAGCAGACGGACACCCCATGCCGCGAAGACGGCGTTCAACGCCTCGCGCGCGCTGGCCCGGGCGTCGAGCGCGGCGAGCCGTTGCTCCACCTCCGCGGGCCCAGGGGGCTCCGGCGCGGCCGACGGGGGGGCGCTGGCGATCTGCGGCGGAGGGCTCGGCGCTGTGGGCGGGGCGGTCGCCATGTCACGAGGCGGCAGCTCCTCCGTGGCNNGCGCCCGGCGCCGGGGGATCGCTCGCCGGCTCGGCCGCGGGCAGCGGCGCCGGGTCGGGCGGTGGCGCCAGCCGCGCGGCACCGATCGCGATCACCGCCAGGCAGACCGCCGCGCCCACGGTCGCGAGCGCGGCGACCCGCGAGGTGCGGCGGCGCCGGGTGGGCAACGGCACGACGGCGATCTCGTCGTAGGCCTGGCGCACCGAGCGAGTGCGGACCGTCCGTCGGTCGTCGGCGAACGCGGCGACCATCGCCCGGTGCGCGATCATGTTGATCATGCGGGGCACGCCGCCCGACCGGCGGTGGATCAGCCGCAAGGCGGGCCGCGTGAAGATGGGTCCGGCCTGACCCTGGCTCGCGATCGACAGCCGGTGCTGGATGTAGGCCCCCGTCTCCTGCCGGGTGAGCGGCCCGATGTGCCAGCGCAGCGTGATGCGCTGGTTCAGCTGCACGAGCTCCGGGTGGAGGAGCAGGGCGCGCAGCTGCGGCTGTCCGACCAGGATGATGCGCAGGAGCTTCTCGGTGGTCGTCTCGAGGTTCGAC
>VBLD01000248.1:0-4521 GCA_005879205.1 Deltaproteobacteria bacterium | reverse complement strand
TCGACGGCCAGCGCCTGCGCCTCGTCGATCACGACGATCGCGCGGCGGCCCGCCTTGCGCTGCTCGAGCAGGTGACGGTTGAGGGCGCCCACCAGCTCGGTGCGGCTGTCGGTGTCGGCGCGAAGGCCGAATTCGCCGTTGATGGTCTGCAGCAGCTCGAGCGGCGAGAGGACGGGGTTGAAGACGTACGCGGTGGCCGTGTCGGGAATGGGCCCGGTCAAGAAGGCGCGGAGGAGCGTCGTCTTGCCGGTGCCCACGTCACCGGTGATGCAGACGAAGCCGCTCGACTCCGAGAGGCCGAGCTTCAGGTGCGCGAGCGCATCGGCGTGCTTGCGCGACAGGAAGAGGTAGCGCGGATCCGGCGTCAGCCGGAACGGCGCGTCGGCGAGCCCGAAGAACCGCTCGTACATCCCTGCCGCCCGTGGGCGTCGTTTCTTATAGAGGAGGCCGTCGACGGGCGCCAGCACCGTCAGCGGAGCAGACGCCCGAAGAGCAGCGCATCCTGCGCGAGCCCGTTGGCCAGGTAGAAGCGGTGCGCGTCCTGGCGCGTGACGGCCGAGCTCAGCTCGAGGTGGCTGCAGCCGTGCGCGCGTCCCCATTCGATGGCCGCCTCGAGCAGCCGCCGCCCGATGCCCTCGCCGCGCCGGGATGCGGTGACGACGAGATCCTCGAGCCAGCAGCGCCGGCCGAAGCGGATCGACGGGAACTCGGCGTAGACCGACGCGAGCCCCACCGCCGCCTCGCCGTCGAGCGCGAGGAGGACGTCGGCGTGCGGCTCGGCGACGGCGTGCTGGAAGCCGCTCGTCGCGCGCTCGGACGAGAAGCCCGCGGGCCGGCGGCCGGGCGGTTCGAAGAGCTCCTCGATCAGGCGAAGGACGGCGGCTTCGTCGTCGGCGATCGCGGCGCGGAGGATCACGGGGCTTCCAGGAGGTGGCGTTCGAGGAAGGCGTCCGTCGCGGCGTTGGCCCGCCGGTTCGCCTCGCCGCGCCAGTCGGTCTGGAAGGCATGCGGCGCGCCCTCGAGGAGCAGCAGCTCGCCCGTCTTGCCGGCGCGCTCGAGGGCCGCATGCATCCGCTCGGACTCGCGATACGAGACGACGGCGTCCGCCGTGCCGTGGACGAGCAGCACCGGAGCGCTGGCGCGGGCGGCGTGGTGAACCGGCGACGCGAGGCGGACCCACGCCTCGTCCCCGAGCCGCTCGCCGAGGAGCTCGGCGATCGGGTCGAAGCCGTCGGGGAACGGCCGGCGTCGCGCGAGGTCGTATGGGCCGTAGTGCAGGACGATGGCCCGGATCGTCTCCGCGACGTCGGAGAGCTCCGCCGGCAGTTCCGGGGCGAGCGCCGGGAGACCTGCGGCCACGTGGGCGAGCATGGCGAGATGGGCGCCCGCCGACAGCCCCATCAGCGCGATACGGTCGGGATCGACGCCCAGCTCGGCCGCGTGCGCGCGCACGTGGCGGAGCCCGCGGCGGACGTCGTCGAGCGCGGCCGGAAACCGATGTCGCGGGGCGAGGCGGTAGGAGATGGAGATCGTTGCTATCCCGCGCCGCGCAAAATGCAACGCGTTGCCGGCCGCCTGGCTCGGGTCGCCGTGTACCCAGGCGCCGCCGTGGACGAAGACGACGGCCGGCGCAGGACCGGTGGCCCGCCGCGGCCGGTAGTGGTCGTAGCGCAGCGGAAAGCCGTCGGCGACGGCGTAGACGACGTCCTCGAAGAGCTCGTGGGTGTCGGATTGGCCGGGGATGCCGGGCACTTGGCGCGGGAAGCTCATGCGCATGGGGCTATCACAGGAGGGCACGATGCTGGAACTTCGGCGGGCCGCCGGGTAGCCTGGACCGACGTGAGGCCTCTGATCGGAATCAGCAGCTACGGTCGCGCCGGCGAACGACAGGTGTTCTCCCTTCCCTGCGAGTACGTCGATGTGGTGCGGCTGGCGGGCGGCGTGCCGGTCGTCCTGCCTGCCGTGGAGGGCGAGATTCCCGAGGCGCTCGACTTGATCCACGGGCTCATCCTGCCCGGCGGCGGCGACGTCGACCCGGCGCACTACGGCGGCATCCGCCACGACGCCAACTACGGCATCTCGGCCGAGCGCGACGGCTTCGAGATGCAGCTCGCGCGAGCGGCGCTCGCGCGCCGCGATCTCCCGGTGCTCTGCATCTGTCGGGGCATGCAGCTGCTGAACGTCGCGCTCGGTGGCGACCTCGTGGCGCACATCCCGGACCGGTACGGCGAGCGCGTGCCGCACCGGCGTCCGGAGCGGCTGCCCGTCGAGCACGAGGTGCGGATCGATCCCACGAGCCGCGTCGGCGCCATCCTCGGTACCGAGCAGCTCGTCGTGCAGTCCGTGCATCATCAGGCGGTCGGGCGTCTCGGCCGGGGACTGCGCGCCGTCGCCTGGAGCCCGGACGACGTCGTCGAGGCCGTCGAGTCGACCGAGCATCCGTTCGCGCTGGGCCTCCAGTGGCACCCCGAGCTCGGGGCGCTGAGCGACGCGCGGCAGCGGCGGCTCTTCGAGGAGCTCGTCGCGTGCAGCCGCGCGCGGCTCGCGGGTGGCCACCGGCGCGCGGTCGCGCGCGACGCGACCGTACCGGCCGCCGACCTGTAAAAGGTCGGCTTCAGCTGCCGAACGCGCTGTCCTCGCGCAGGGTGGCGGAGGGACCCACCGTGATCGTCCGCCCGATGAACGCGCCGCGGTAGCTGCCGCGCGGGCCGAGGACGAGCGTGCCGGACGGCGCGAAGATCGTGGCGGCGGTCGCGGCGCGGGCGCCCGCGCGGAAGGCGCGTCGGCCGGTGCTCGCGGCGACGTCCACCCGCACGCGGTTGGCACGCAGGGGAGCGCCCGCGCCGAGCTCGGCGCGCGGTGCGAGCACGACGCGTTCGAGCACGCCGATGCGGCAGGTGTCGACGCAGACGACTCGGCCGGTCGGTGCGACGCGGATGGAGCGCGCGGCGTAGCTGCCGCCGGCGAGCTGGAGCAACGCGCCCCTCCCGACCACGACGTCCCGATAGCTCGCCGCCGGCATCGGCGCGCTTCCGGTGCGACCGGGCACGCGAAGATCCGTCGCCCCGGGGACCACGGCGATCGGCGCCAGCAGCGTCGGGTCGACGAGCGGCGGCGTGAAGGCGCGGCACGCCGGCAAGCTTCCGCCGCCGACGACCGGGCCGCCGACCACGCCGCCGCCGCGCGAGAGGATCACGAAGCGGCAGAAGAAGCGACCGGCGCCCGCATCGGAGCCGAGACGGACGACGTCGGCGGCCACGCTTCCGTTCACCTGCACGTGGTTTCCGAGAACGAGCGTGCCGGCTACCGTCCCGGCGGCACCCGTGACGCGTACGCCGACTCGCAACGACGTCCGCTCCTGGCCGAGGATCGCGTAGTCACCGGGCAGCGGCTGGCCGAGAGCCCGGTCCGCGCCGGCCACCGGTGCGAGACCGAGGACGGCGACGGCCACTATGCGGAGAGGATACATCCCTTCACCCCCGTACTCCGGCCCGCTCGAGCTGCGACAGGGCGGTCTCGCGCGCCACCACCGGGAACAGTGGCGGGGGGCCGTCGCCGCGCAGGACGCGCGCCAGGACCGGCAGCGCGCGCAGGAGAAGTCCCGGATCCGTGAACAGCCGCTCGGGAAGCTCCAGCATGTTGAAGATGCGCATGAGCGCGCGGAAGATCACCGGGTCGACGCGGCTCGCCGGCAGCATGCCCAGATCGAAGAACCAGCCGAACGCCTGCTCGGCGATGAGCGCGAGCCACGCCAGCGGATCGGTCATCTTCGGAGAGGGCGTCGCGCCGAGTGACCAGCGGTCTCCCGCCACGGCCGCCTCCCAGAATGGTCTCAGCTGGCGCTCGCTCTCCCGGTCGAGGAAGCACGCGGCGGCGCGCACGTCGCCCGGGTGCCGTCCGAGCGCCTCGTCCAGCAAGGCGGCCTGAACGATCGCGGAGGTGGCGCCTCGTCCGTAGACCGGGTTCGAGTGGTACGCCGCATCCCCGATGGCCATGAAGTTCGCGACCAGGGGACCTTCACGGTCGACGAAGCGCCGCAGGCGGTTACGAAGCTTCCCCATCACCAGGACGGGCGTCGTCGGGCCGTCGATCGGTGCCGAGACACCGCGCGCCCGCCAGGGCGCGACGGCGGGGAACGCCTGGACGAACGCCTCGAAGCGGGCGGGATCGGTGAGGCCCCCGAGCGACGCATCGGCGACGGGCGCTCCCACGCTGATCGAGAACGACCCGTGGTCGCCCGGGAAGATGGCCACCTTGACCCACCCGAGGTCGCCCGCCACGAGCCCCGTCGTGCCGCGCAGTGCCCGCTTGCGCCGCAGACGGTAGAAACGCGTGTAGTAGTACATGCCGGTATCCGCGCAGCGCTCGCGCGGCGGCGGCGCGCCGATCGCCGCGAGCCAGGTGGGTGCCCGCGACCGGCGCCCCGTGGCGTCGACCACCAGCGCGGCGGGGATCACGCTGCCGTCGACGAGGCGAACACCGCTGACCGACGGACGCCCTCCGTCGCGCGCGGCGACCGAG
>VBLD01000078.1 GCA_005879205.1 Deltaproteobacteria bacterium | reverse complement strand
TCTACTTCGGGGACCCGAACGGGGTGACCCTCGAGCTGACGTACCAGTCGCGCGCCCTCGACGACGAGGACGCCCGGCGCGCGGCCACGGTCGTCGCCCAGTGGTCGGCGACGCACCGGCGCGAGGCGACTACTCGCGCGCGGTGACGATCGCCCGCGTCCCGAGCGCTCCGCCGCCCTGCGCCTCGACCCGGGCCAGGAGCTGGTGGACGGGGGCGGTGACGGGCAGCTCGACGCCGAGCTCCCTGGCCACCGCGAGCGAGGCGGATATCCTTCTGCGGGAGCCGACCCGCATCCTCACGCCCACTTGAACGGCAGGTAGATGAGCGACGCGATCGCCGCGCTGCACGGGATGGTCAGCACCCACGCCCAGATGACGTTGCGCGCCACCCCCCAGCGCACCGCCGAGAGCCGGCGCACGCTGCCGACGCCGATGATCGCGCCGGTGATGGTGTGGGTGGTGCTGACCGGGATGCCGAACCGCGCCGACCCGAACAGCGCGATCGCGCCAGCGGTCTCGGCGCAGAAGCCGCCGACCGGCTGGAGGGGGGTGAGCCGCATCCCCATCGTGTGCACGATGCGCCAGCCGCCGAACAGGGTCCCGAGCCCGATCGCCGCGTGACAGATGAGGATCACCCAGAACGGCACGTAAAAGGTGCTGCCGAGGTAGCCCGACGTGAAGAGCAGAACGGCGATGACCCCCATCGTCTTCTGCGCGTCGTTGGTCCCGTGGCCGAGGCTGTAGGCGGCGGCGGAGAGGAGCTGGATGCGGCGAAACAGGCGATCGACGAAGGCCGGGTGCGCGCGCTGGAGCAGATGCATCATCAGGAACATGAGCGTGCCGCCGACGAGGAGGCCCACGATCGGGGACACGACGATGAAGACGAGGATCCGGGTGATTCCCGACCAGACGAGCACGCCGGGACCGGCCTTGGTCACGCCGGCGCCCGCGAAGGCGCCGATCAGCGCGTGCGAGGAGCTCGTCGGGAGGCCCCAGCGCCAGGTGATCCAGTCCCACGTGAAGGCGGCGGCGAGACCGGCGAAGATCAGCGGCCGGTCGATCACCTCGGGGTTCACGACGCCCTTCCCGATGGTCGTCGCCACCGCCACTCCGAAGCCGAAGGCGGCGACGAAGTTGAAGAAGGCCGCCCACGCGACGGCCGCCCGCGGCGTCAGCACGCGCGTCGACACGATCGTGGCGATCGAGTTCGCCGCGTCGTGGAAGCCGTTCATGAAGTCGAAGGCCAGGGCGACGAGGATCAGGAGGACGAGGACGAGCATCCGACCGCAGCGCGAGCGATCAGGCGTATTCGAGGGCCACGCCCTCGATCACGTTGGCGACGTCCTCACAGCGGTCGATCGCGTTCTCGAGGTTGTCGTAGATCTCCTTCCACTTGATGACGTGAATGGGATCCTTGCTGTCGTGGAAGAGCCGCGCGACGGCCCGGCGCAGGAGCTGATCGCCCTCGTTCTCCAGCCGGTTGATCTCGGTGCAGTGGGCGATGAGCGCTTCCCGGTGGCGCAGGTCGCGGAGCCCGCGCACCGCGTCGCCGAGCGCCTTCACCGACTTGACCAGCACGGCCGCGAACGCGCGCGCCTCGGGCTCGATCGTGTGCAGCTCGTAGAGCCAGATCCGCTCCGAGGAGGCCTCGATCAGGTCGAGCACGTCGTCCATGCGCGAGATGAGGCGGTGCATGTCGTCGCGGTCGATCGGCGTGATGAACGTCTGATGCAGCCGCTCGATCACCGCGTGGGTGATCTCGTCGCCCTGATGCTCGACATCCTTCACCCGCTCGGCCTGCTTCTCGGCGTCGACGTTGTGCTCGAGCATCTCGGCGAGCAGCGTCGCCGCCTCGCGCGTGCGGTCGGCGTGCTTCTCGAGGAGGTCGAAGAACTGCTCGCTCCCGCTGGCGGGGAGGAGCCGGGAGAGGAATCCTTGCCGCGGCGCCCCGGTAGCCATGAGCGGCCGGCTTGTATCACAGCCGTCTCCTCGCCTCTAGCGAAGCGGTATTCGCCCGCCGGGCCGGCAACCATCGCTGCGCGGCTTGACTGGCGGCGCGGGCTCGGCAAAGAGGGGGGGCATGGTACGCCGGGGCGGGGAGGACTCCTCGGGCGAGGGGACGTCCTGGCTGGTGCTCCGCCACACCCCGGCCGAAGGACTCGGGTTGCTCGCCAACCCGCTGCGCGATTTCGGGATACACCATCGCTACCTCGATCTGCCGCGCGGCGAGGCGCTGCCGCGCGACCTGCGCACCGTCGGCGGTCTCATCGTGCTCGGCGGCACGATGGCGGCGTACGACGCCGCCCGGCATCCCTTCCTCGCCACCGAGAGCACGCTGATCGAGCGGACGCTCACCGCCGGGCGGCCGGTGCTCGGCATCTGCCTCGGCGCCCAGCTGATCGCGCAGGCGCTCGGCGCGCGCGTCTACGCGGGCGAGAACCGGGAGGTGGGCTGGGCGCCCGTCACGCTCACCGAGGACGGCGTCGACGATCCGCTGTTCGCCGGCTGCGAGCCGACGCTCACCGTCTTCCACATGCACGGCGACACCTACGAGCTGCCGCCCGATGCCCACCACCTGGCGCGCTCGCCGCTCTACGAGCAGCAGGCGTTCCGCTGGGGCGACCTCGTCTACGGCCTCCAGTTCCACCTGGAGTTCACCGACACGATGATCGGCCGCCTCGCGAGCGAGCCCGAGTCGCGCGCGTACATCACCGGCGCGGGGGTCGATCCCGACCGCCTGCTCGCCGAGACGCCCGGACGCCTGCGCCACCTGGCCGACGTCGCGCAGCGGGTCTTCTCGAGCTTCTTCGCGCAGTGCGGCCTGTAGGAGCCCCGGGCTCGCTCAGCGCAGCACCGCCGCGATCGGCCGCCCGCTCTCCTCGGCCGGCACGGTGCTCCCGTCCATTCGACGCGGCGCCCGGAGCCCGAGCAGCGCCGCGATGGTCGGCGCGACGTCCACGGCGCGCGGCTCGGGCGTGCCGGTCGGCGCGCGCGTGAGCCGGTCGGAGCCGCCGGTGACGATCAGGGGGACGGCGGCCTCGCCCGGGCCACCGTGGTTGCCGAGCATGGACGCGACGATCGGGTCGAAGGGATCGACGAACTCGTAGCCCGGCGACGCCACGAGCAGGAGCTCCCCGCTGCGCGGATGCTGGAGGTGCCAGTCCGCGTGGAGTCCGGCGAGCAAGGGCACGTCCGACACCGGCAGGCGCGCGAGCACCTCGGCGACGCCCGGCACGCCGCGCGCCACCTCGGCGATCTTTGCGAGACGCTCTGCCGTATCGCCGAGGTCGGTGGCGTCGGCGGCGAGGCCGTCGGCGTAGACGTGCTCGATGCCGCCGTCGCCGACGAGGTGGACGGCGCCGACGCCGACGCGCAGCAGGTCGCGGCCGAAGGAGATCACGGGATACGGCCGCTCGGGGGTGGCAGCCAGGCTCGTGAAGCCGTGGTCCGCCGTGACGATCAGCACCGAATGGCTCCAGCGCCCGAGGGCGCGCAGCTGGTCGACGAGGCGGCCGATCGCCGCGTCGGCGCCGGCGATCGCCCGGATGCACTCCTCGCTGTCGGGCCCGCGGCCGTGTGCCGCGCGATCGACGTCCGACAGATTGACCACGGCGAGGTCGGGCTCCTCGTCGCCGGCTTCCGCGAGCAGCCCCCCGATCGTCGCAGTATCGAAGCTGTAGCCGGTGACGGGATCGCGCCCGGCCGGCGAGGCCTGCTCGGGGGACCAGAGAATGTCGGGGGCTCGCTGGCGCCCCGGGACCGCCGAGAACAGGCGAGCGAGCTTCAACTTGCCGAACACGCCGGCCGTCACCAGCTCCGGCGCCGTGGCCTCGGCCACCGTGAACAGCGTCTCGACGTCGATGAGCCTCGCGTCCTCGGTCTTCTCCGGTGGCGCATCCGCCACTCGCCGCCAGTACGCGTTGCCGGTGATGCCGTGCGTGGACGGGTAGACGCCGGTCAGGAGGGAGACGTGATTCGGGTTGGTGCTGGTCGGCATCACCGCGTGCGCGGCCGCGAAGACCGACGTTCGCTCCGCCTCGCGCGTGACCAGGTCGAAGAGCCGCGGCATGCGCGCCGGCGTGGCGAACCGCGCGTCGAGCCCGTCGACGACGACGAGGTACACGTGCGGCCGCTCGGCCCCGGCATTCGCGACCAGGAGCAGCGCCGCAACGACGAGCAGCAGCGGTCGCATCCGCCGCGTGTAGACCGTCGCGGCGTCAAAAGCTAGAAGCCCCCCGTGCCGCCTGCGCCGCCGTTCCTGAGGACGACCGGCACGGCGCCGCTCGTCCTCGTCGCGCCGCACGGCGGGCGCCGGGACGCGGCGCGCCGCCCGTGGGGCTCGGCGCCGCTCAAGATGAACGACCTCCACACCGCCGCTCTCACCGCCGAGCTCGCCGCGGCGACAGGTGCGAGCGCGCTCGTGAACACGGCCGCGGATCGAAACGACGTCGACCTGAACCGCGTGAGCGCGGCGCACGACCGCGCGCCGTGGTTCCTCGAGCAGCTGGCCGACGTGCTCGGGGCCACGCTCGCGCGCCACGGTCGCGCCACGCTCCTCACGGTGCACGGCTGGAACGTGATCCAGCCCGTCGTCGACCTCGGTCTCGGGTGCACGCCCGGCGCGGACCCGTTCTCGGTCGGGCCCGACGCGGCGGTGTCGCCCGGCTTCGCCGCATCGGCGGTGCGGGCGCTGGTGCGGGCGTGCGCCGGCCGCGGGATCGCGGCGACCGTCGGCGCCCGCTACCCCGCCCGGGCGCGCGAGAACCTGCTCCAGCTCTTCACGCGGCGGTACGCGAGCGACCAGCGCGCGCTCGTCGCGGCGCTCGCCGCGATGGCGCCGGCGGTGGACGCCGTGCAGCTCGAGCTCGGCATCCCGCTCCGCTGGCCGGGCCCGTGGCGCGCGCACTTCGTCGAGGCGTGTCGCCACGTACTACCGTCGCTCGCGGCGCGCGACCGCGACGTTGCGGGCGCAGCGCCCGGCGAGACCGCTTGGACCCCGGTGCCATGCCGCATTCAGTTCGCCGGCGCACCGTTCTCCGGGCTCGCCGCCGCAGGCTCCGACGGCGGCGCACGGCTCCTGCTCTTCCCGAGCGACGGCGGGCTCTTCCTCTTCACCGGCGAGCGCGCCGGCGGACTCGCCATCGAGACGACGAGGCCCGGAGCCACGGCGTTCGGCTACGCCGGTCCCCTCCTCCGCTTTCCCGATACCGTGCCGTTCCTCGACCTCGAGCGCGGCCTGGCGCGCGCCCGGCTCGTCGACGCCGACGTCCGTCTGACGTTCACGCCCGCGCACGCCGGAGGCGAGGCCGGCGACTTCGGGGCGGTCGCAGGAACGGTGACGCTCGACGGCCGGCGCGTCGACGTCTCGGCCACGGCCTTCGCGGAGGAGATCGAGCGGGCCGCGCCCTGGCCGCGCCTGCGCGCCGCCCTCCAGCTCGACCGCACGACGGCGCTCAACGTCACGGTCGGACTCGCCGGAGGCGAGGCGTCGGGCTTCCTCTGCCGCGCGGGGCGCCACGTCGACGTGGTCGCGGCACGGGCGAGCCTCGGACCGCCGGCGTCCTGCCTCGAGCGGGTCACGCTCGAGGTGGAGCTCGCGGGCGGCGAGCGGCTCAGCGTGGAGGCCGTCGCCGTGCACGAGCTGCCGGTCGTCCGGAGCCGCGGGCCGTCGGCGGTGCGGGTCGTGTTCGCGGCCTGTGCGGTCGACGCGAGCCGGACGCCCGCGGGCTGGTGCGAGGCGGGCGGGATCTGAAGGCGGCAGACGGCCCACGCATGGTCGAGCATGCTGCGTCGCGACCTCGGATCCGCTACGCTTCCCCAGGTGCCGGCGACACTTCCCCCAGGGCTGATCGATCGCTCCGACCGTGATGACGTCCTCGACGACGTCGAGTCCGCGCGCGGGACGACCATGGAGGAGCGCGCCCGCATTCTCGAATCGTTGTGCCGGATGGCCGCGGAGCTGACGGCCCAGCAGCGAGACCCGGGCCGCGTCCTCGAATGGCAGGACCCGCTGTCGCCCGAGACGGAGGCGCTTCTCGCCCGGCTGCGTCGTTCAGCGGTCGATGGCTGACATCCCGACCGCGCCGGAGGTCGCGCGACGACTGGCCGACGCGCTCGAGCGCGCGGGGATCCCGTATGCCGTCGGCGGGGCCATCGCGTACGGGCTCCACGCTCCGCCGCGCGCCACCAACGACGTCGACCTGAACGTCTTCCTGCCCTTCGAGGAGATCGACCGCGTTGACTTGCCGTCGTGACCACTTAAAATGGTCACATGCGTGCTCTCAAGGCATCCGAGTTCAAGGCGAAGTGTCTGGCGATCCTGGATGAGGTGGATCGCACGGGCGAGCCGGTGACGATCCTCAAGCGCGGCAGACCCGTTGCGCGCCTCGTTCCAGCACCGCGTGCGCCGGCACGTCGCCCGCAGGACACCCTGGCCGGAACCGTCGAGATCCTGGGTGACATCCTCGCGCCGGCCGTGCCTGCGAGCGCCTGGAAGGCGAACCGCCGGCGGAAGCGTTGACGTATCTGCTGGACACGCACGTCCTGATCCGTTGGCTGCAGGACGATCGGCGCCTCACCAGAGCACAGCGGCGGGCCATCCGGCGCGCCAGCGAGGAGAGGCCACTCTGGGTGTCGGACATCTCCCTCTGGGAGATCGCCACTCTCCATGTCGTGGGTCGCATCGCGCTCCGCCTGCCTCTACGCGAGTGGCTGGATCGCGCCACGGCTCCGCCGCTCGTCAGGCGCTGCGGTATTTCTCCGGCCGTCGCGACCGAGGTGGCGTCCTTGCCGCGCGCATTCCCGAGGGATCCGGCCGACCGCATCATCGTGGCCACCGCGCGGGTGCTCGGAGCCACCCTGCTGACGAGCGACGGTGGCATCGTCGAATCCGAGCTCGTCCCGACCCTTTCCTGACTATCGGCCCGTGCGGATCGATGCGTCACGTCCTCTCGGACAGATGCGCCGCCCTGGTGGGTACGCCGCCGACACCTCGTGCACCCTTGCGCTAGTCTTGCATCGCCGCGACCAGCGGTTGCCATCCACGCATTATTGCTGCCCGATTTTCGTGGCACCCGCCTTGCTGCCGGGGCGACTGCAGTCTTCTACCGCGGTCTCGACGAAATGCTACCCCGGCACGCGTGTCGCCTCGCGCTGGCGCTCGTCGCGCTCCTCGCGGCCGGGGTCTCGCGCGCCACGGCGGCCTCCAAGATGAAGATCGCCGCGGCCGGCGACGCCGCCCCGGGCGGCGGCGTGTTCGCCGGGCCGGGCTTCTCGGGCTGGCCCACCGCGGCGGGAAACGGATGGATCGCGTTCCGCGGCCGGATCACCGGCGGCAGGACCAGCGAGGCGATCATCGCGACCCGGCAGGCACCACCGCGCACGACGGTGCAGGTGGCGAGCAAGGGACAGAGCGCCCCCGGCGGCGGCACGTTCCGGCAGTTCTTCGGGCGGCCCGCGGTGAATGCGCGCGGCGACGTGGCGTTCTTCGCGCTGCTCACCGACCCGAGCGTGCCCGACGACCCGTCGCTGCCGGTGCCGGCCGGCGTCTTCCTCTACGATGCGGCGACCCAGACGATCGCCGCCGTTGCGCGCTCGCTCGAAACCACGGCCGCCGGCGTGCTCGACGTCGCGCGGTCGCTCGATCCCAGCGCCGACCCGGACGCGATCGATCTCCCGCAGCGCACCCCCGCGCTCAACGACCTGGGCGACGTCTCGTTCCTCTCGGCGCTCGTGCCGGCGGGCGACACGCCCGAAGGAGCGATCTTCCTCTGGGCCCCCGGCGGCGTCCTCACTCCCGTCCTCCGCTTCGACGATCCGTTCGACGGCGGGCACTTCGTCCGCCTCGGGCCGCCGGCGCTGAACGCGACGGGGCTGCTCGCCTTCCACGGCGTGGTCAGCTCGAGCGATGCGAGCGACGCCGGTGCGGACGGCATCTTCGCCGTGCACGGCGCCGACGTCTCGATCCTCGCGCAGGAGGGGTTCTCCCCGCTGCCCTTGAACCAGCGCCTCACCGCCTTCGGCGACCCGATCGCGGTCAACGACGCCGGCGACGTGGCGTTCCTCGCCGGCCCGCTCGTGGCGCCCGGCGACCAGTCCGGCGCCGACGGCGTCGCCGGCGTGCTCGTCCGCCACGCCGGCGTGACCCGGCTGGCCGGTTATCCCGGCCAGCAGTTGCCGGCGGGCCGCGTCAGCGACGGCGTCCTCAGCACGGTCGGAGGTTCCGTCCTCGCCGCGCCGGCGCTGGCGCCCGACGGCACCGTCACCTTCTTCGCATCGATCGACGGGCACCGGAGCGAGGCGATCGTCCGCTCGGACGGCATCACCCCGGCCGTGCTCGTGAGGCTCGGCGGCACGGCCGCCGATCCCACGCCGACCGGTGGCGTCTACGCCGCCGCCGGCTCCGCGCCGGCGGTGGACGCCGGCGGAGGCGTCGCCTTCCTCGCCCGCATCTCGGGCGGCTCGACGATCGAGGCGATCGTCTACAAACCGGCGTCCGGCGCCGACACCGCCCTGGTCGTCGGCCAGGCGGCGCCCGACAGCGGCTTCCTGGCAGGACCTCCCTTCTCGGAGCCCGCGGTCAACGACGGCGGCGACGTCGTCTTCCGCGCCTTCGTCGCCGGTGGCCCGAGCAGCGTCGGCATCTTCCGCTCCCGCGGCGGCCAGCTCGACGCCGTGGCCCGCGCCGGCGACCCGTCGCCGCGCTCCGGCGCGCCGTTCTTCGACCTCGTGGGGGGTCCGAGCATCAACGCCGCCGGCACGGTGGCCTTCGCGGCCGTCGTGGCGGGTCAGGGGCCGGGCATCTACGTCGTCGGGCCGGGCGGGGCGCGCGCCATCGTGCGCGGCGACCCGGGGCCACAGGGTCTCACCTTCCTCGCCTTCGGTCTGAACCCCGCCGTGAACGAGGCGGGCATGGTGGCCTTCCGCGCGGTCGCGCAGCTGCCCACCGGAGACCGCCAGGACGGCATCTTCCTCACCGGCCCGTCGGACGTCCGATTGCTTGCCGCCGCCGGACAGCCCTCGCCCGCAGGTCCCAACTTCCTCACCATGCGCGATCCCGTCGTCACCGACGTGCCGGGGGTCTTCTTCAGTGCGCCCCTCGGCACCACCACGCCGATCGGGAATGGCCTGTTCTCGAGCCAGGTCCGCGGCGGGACAGGGATCGTCGCGGGCTCGGTCGCGATCGAAAGGGCGACGACGCTCGCCGATGGGAGCCTCATCACCAACCTCGTCAGCGCGCCCGCCTCCGACGGGGCGGGAGACGTCGCGTTCGGCGTGCGCCGCTCGTTACCGGGCGGCGGAAGCGCGCTGCCGCGCGACCTCGGGCCGGCGATCCTTCGCCGCACCAGCTCCGGCCTCGGGCTGGTCGTCGCGCGCGGCATGCCCGGACCGATGGGCGGGACGTTCAAGGGCTTCGGCCAGCCGGTGATGGGCGACGCGGGGCACGTCGCCTTCTTCGGCTCGTTCAACACGCAGAGCCCCGCCACGCCCGGCTTCTTCCTCGCGGCCGGCACCGGGATCGAGGCCTACGTGCTGACCGGGGAGACGACGCCGATCGGCGGCCACTTCCAGTCCTTCGGCATCCGCCCCGCGGCCAACGCGCACGACGAGATCACCTTCATCGGGAACGTCGCGGGAGGCAGCGGGCGGCAGGGCGTCTTCCTGGCATCGCCGACGCACCTCGCCACCGACCTCGCCGTCAAGCTGAGCGGCGGCCGCGCCCGCGACCGCGTCCGGCTACGCGGCTTCCTCCAGCTCGGCCGGCTCACCAATGGGGTCGTGCCGACGCGCGACGGCGTCGCGCTCACGCTCGCCGATGCGAGCGGCCGCGTCCTCTGGTCGAGCGACGTCCCGGCGAGCGCGCTCAAGCACCACGGCAACCGCTTCCAGCCGGATCTCGACCATCGCCCGGCGCTGCGCGGTCAGGTCCGCGCGCTCCGCCTGCGCGTCGGCAAGGCGAGCATCCGGGTCGCCGCGCAGTCGCCGCCGCTCGATCTGACCGACCACGGGACCCGGCAGCCCGAGACGCCGTTCTCGCTCACCGTCCAGATCGGCGACGACAGCGGCAGGGCCGTCATTCCGTGCCGGCTCGGCCGGCGCGGCGGCCGCTGCGGCGTCTGAGATCTGCTACACGTCCCTCGCGTGAGGGACGCGGTGCGCATCTCGGTCGTCGTACCCGTACTCGACGAGGAGGCGCGCATCGCGCGACGCCTCGAGGAGCTCGCGGCGACGCCCGGGATCGACGAGGTGATCGTCGTGGACGGCGGCAGTGTCGACGGAACCGTCGCGCTCGCGAGCGCCTTTCCTGGCGTCCGGGTCCTGTCCGCCCCGCGCGGCCGCGGCCCGCAGCTGAATGCCGGCGCCAGAGCGGCCGGGGGCGCCATCCTTCTCTTCCTGCACGCCGACGTGTCGCTGCCCCGCGACGCGGCCGCCTGGATCGCCGGCACGCTCGCGGAGCGGGACGTCGTCGCGGGCGCGTTCCGGACCTGGACCGTCCCCGACGCCGGCGAGTCGTGGCTGGCGCCCCTGCTGCATCTGGCGGACATCCGCTCGCGCATCACGCGATTCCCGTACGGCGACCAGGCGATCTTCATGCGCCGCGAGGCCTTCGCGCGCGCGGGCGGCTTCCCCGATCAGCCGCTGATGGAGGACCTCGAGCTCTCGCGCCGCCTGCGACGGCTCGGACGGGTCGTCACCGTGCCGGCCGTGGTGCGCGTCTCCGGACGGCGCTTCCTCGACCGGCCGATCCATTCGACGCTCATCAACCGGGTGCTCCCGATCCTCTACCGGCTCGGGGTTCCACCGCGCGTGCTGGCCCAGCTCTACGGCGACGTGCGCTGAGACGGGCGAGGCGCTTGCCCCGGGGAAGCTCTCGCGGTTACAAGGCGCCTCGATGAACACACGCCTCTCCGTCGGCATCGAGACCAACTGCACGGCGCCTCTCCAGCTCGAGCGGGTCGGCATGCGCCTCTTCAAGCTGATGGGCGTCGACTCGCTGCTGCTGCCGGACCACTACCTGAGCTTCGTACCGCGCTCGGTGTGGAACGTCGATTCGACCCCCGCGGCGAAGATGGTGCCGTCGCCCGACGCCTTCTTCGACCCGTTCGTCATGATGGGCATGATGGCGGCGCGCTACCGGCGGGTGCGGATCGGCACCGGCGTGACCGAGTCCTTCCGCCGCCATCCGGCGACCCTCGCCCAGGCCTTCGTCACCATCGACCACCTGACCGGTGGGCGCGCGATCCTCGGCATCGGCAACGGCGAGCGGGAGAACACGGCCCCGTACGGGATGCCGTTCGTCAAGCGGGTCGCGCGGCTCGAGGAGGCGCTGACGATCATCCGCAAGCTGTGGGAGAGCCGCGGCGAGCCCGTCGACTTCGACGGATCGATCTGGCGGCTCCGCCGCGCGCTCTTCGCAACGCCGCTCCACGGCGGCAAGCCGCCCGCCATCTGGGTGGCGGCGCATGCGCCGAAGATGCTCGCGCTCACCGGCCGCTTCGCCGACGGCTGGTACCCGACGATCAAGATGACCCCGGCCGAATACGGTCAGCGCCTCGAGCGCATCCACACCGCGGCGGCCGCCGCCGGCCGGAGCGTCGCCACCTTCGAGCCCGCGACACAGATCCAGCTGGCGCTCGGCGCCGATCGGAACCGCGTGCTCGGTCAGATGCTGAAGGTGCCGGCCGCGGCCACCCTCTCGATGCTGCTGCCGGGCGCGCTCTGGAGCCGTCACGGCCTCGAGCATCCGCTCGGCGCGGAGTTCGAGGGCTTCCCCGACTTCGTCCCCGAGGACGTGACGCCGGCCCAGATCGAGGCCGCGCAGCGGCGGGCGACGCCGGAGCTGTTTGCCGACGCGCTCTTCGCCGGACGGGTCGACGACGTCGTGGCCGAGGTGCGGGCGCTGGTCGAGGCCGGTCTCCGGCACGTCGTCATCTGGAACATCGGGCCGATCGTGAACGGCGCCACCGCCACGGACCTCGTGCGGCTCGCGATCCTCGTGCGCCGGCTCAGGCGGATCGCGATCCCGGTGGTGCGACCGGCGGTGCCGAGCGGCGTGGAGCAGCCGATCGCGGCGCGGGCGCGTTACGGAACGAGCGCGGCGACGGTGAGCTGACCCTCGGTTGCTCATACATGATGACATCCAGGGCGTCTTGTGGATCCGGGATCTGAAGGATACGATCAGCGCTATGCGTACCAAGGTGACCCGCCGCGGACAGGTCTCGATTCCGGCGGCAATCCGACGAAAGCTCCAGATCACTTCGAGAACCACGCTCGATTGGGTCGTCGAGGGAACCGCCGTGCGTGTCGTTCCGATCCCCGACGATCCGATCGCAGCGCTGCGCGGATCGGGCAAAGCGGGCGCGGTCCGGCGCCTGATCGCGGACCGCCGCAAGGATGCCGAGTAGGCCGAGGTTCGTCCTCGACACCTCCGCCATCCTTGCGCTCCGGAGCAACGAGAGCGGGGCTCGGCGCGTGGAAGCGATTTTGCGCTCTGCGCGTTCGGGCCGCTCACACGCGTACCTCTCGTTCATGACCCGGATGGAGCTGCTCTACCGGATTGCGAGGGATGAGGGTCAGGAGCAAGCGGAGATGGCCGTGCGGTTGGTCGATGCGACCGGTGTGCAGTGGGTCGCGTGTGAGCCGGAGATCCTCGAGGAGGCGGCGCGCATCAAGGCTGCCGGCGGTCTATCGGTCGCGGACGCGTGGATAGCCGCCACCGCCGTGGCGCGCGATGCGGTGCTCGTCCACAAGGACCCGGAGTTCAACCGCGCCGGCCACGTGCGACAGGAGCAGCTGCGTCGGTGACCGGCTCGTCCCCCCGCCTGCCGGGCGTCAAGACCCCGCGCAGCGCAGCGTGAGCCGGTCGGCGTCGCTCCCGAGACCCACCGTCCGCGCCCGCGCCTGGACGATCGCTCTGCCTCGGGTCGGCACCTGTACGGCCGCCAGCGGTGTACACGTGCCGCCCGCGATCGGCGGAGCGAACGTCACGACGTTGTGCCGCGTCCCGCCCCGGGTGCCGCCCAGGGCGACGAGCGCGCCGAGGATGGCCTCCGCGTTCGCGCGGTCCACCGCGGATTTCGCGACCGGCGTGGGCTTCGCGAGCGCGTAGGAGCTGACCGCGTCGGGGCCGCACCTCGGCAGGGCGGCGTCGCTCTCGTCGAGGCAGATCGCGATCCGGAACGTGCAGCTCCCGTTCACCGCGCCGTCGCCGTCGCACAGGGAGTCGCCGTCGTGGCAGCTCTGCATGTTGCTCACCCGGCCGCGCCGGTCGCGGAACGGCGTGTTGGTGGGATTCACCACCTGCCATTCGGCGGCACAGTCGGTCCGTGCCGCCCCGCCGCCCTCGACCAGCGCGGCGAAGCTCGTGGCGGGCAGCAGGGCGAACGTCGAGAGGTCGGTGATGCCGGCGGCGTGCGCGGTATGCGCGGCCGTGTCGATCATGGTGTCGATGAAGGGGGTGTAGCTCGTCCCGGTGCACGGGCCGTTCGCGCCGCAGTCGCCGTTCTCCGAGCACGGCGCGCCGCCCGTCGTGCAGGTGCCCGGGTTGAAGGAGGCGATGACGAGCGCTTCCTCCGCGCTCGAGCCCGGCGTGATGCCGGCCACCGTGAGCTCGGCCGGCGTGTAGCCGATCGTCAGCTGGGCGCTGAAGAGCCCGGCGAGCGCGCGCTGCAGCGTCACGAAGAAGGGCAATACGCCCGGGGTCCCGACCGTGATCGCCGGGCCGGGCGGCACGTCGGCGTCGGACGCCAGGGGCGATGTGCCGAGAATCGAGCGGCCAGCCGTGACACGGCTCGCGACCGCGTTGGTGACGAAGTCGACGACCACGTCGGGCGTCGGCTCCGGGGCCGCGAGCGCGCCGCCCTGGTCGACGGTCCGCGCGAAGAAGTGCGCCGTCGAGGCGCCCGTCGGGACCTCGACGTTCTGGATCGGGTTGAAGTTCTCGGGGGTGGTGAAGGTGAAGGTGCCCGGAGGCCCGCTCGCGACGATGTCGGCGAACCAGGCCATGACGGCGTCGAAGATGCCGAGGTTGGGGACGCGGATGCCGCGCGCGAGCGTCGGGAAGGCGTTGCCGGTGAGCAGGAAGTCGTCGAGGCGCGCGAACTCCGGCACGAAGGTGAGGGTCCCGGGGCCGGTGCCGATGCTCGCCGCATGGGTCGCGGGGCCGTTCTGGAGCAGCGCCCTGGTGGCGGTGCCGCCGGCGGCGTTCGCGTGGAGGGTGCCGGGCGTCGCGAAGTTGGCGATCGGGAGAACGACCGGGTTCTGGTGCAGGTTCTGCACGAAGGGATCGAAGATCGGCAGCCCCGCCGCGACCGCGAGCGCCTCGTTCGCGGGGTTCGGCACCACCTGATCGCCGAAGTCCTCCACCTGGATCACGTTGCGCGGCGTGCCGGCGGCCGGGTCGAGCAGCAAGCCCGCGGAGTTCATCCCGTCGGCCGGATCGATGATCGTCTGGGTCAAGTTCGCTGCGAGCGAGAACTGGTCGGCCACGTTGGCCGGGTCGAGGCCGAGGATGCCGTCGACCAGCGCCATTGCCCCGGCGCCGATCGACGAGTTCAGGAAGAGCTGCGTGTTGAGCCCGCCGCCCGTCGCGTTCAGCAAGGCGGCCTTGAGGTCCGGCTCGATCGGCACGAATCCGGACCCCATGAGCCCGCCGAGCGAGTGACCCATGTAGAAGATGTTGGTGTCGTCGAGCGTGGTGTCGAGCGCCAGGTCGATCGTGTGGCCGTGGAGCAGGCGCACGAGCGACAGCAGGTCGGCATAGGTCTGCCGGAAGTTGTCGCGCACGCCGAGGAAGTTGTGGAACGCCTGGAAGAAGCCGAGGTTCACGCTCAGGAAGCCCGTGTTCGGGTCATCGGCGAAGCCGTCGGGGATCGCGGTGCCGCCGAAGTTGTTCTTGGCGTCCTGCGGGCACGCGGCGCCCGGACCGCAGTTCCAGTAGCGGTAGCCGTGCTGGGCGGCATCGATGCCGATCGACGCAAAGCCCTTGGCGGCGTCCAGGTCGCCGAAGGCGATCACCAGGTCACGCTGGCCGCCGAGACCGTGCTGCTGGATGACGACCGGCCAGCCGGCCGCCGGCGGCGTCCCGCTCGGCACCACCACCGTGAACGGGATCTGCGCGGTATCGATCACCACCGGCTGGCCGGCGCCGTCGTGCGTGAAGCGCTCGTCGGTCGTCTCGCACGGCGTCGCGCACGAGATGAAGCTCGGCGGCAGCGGCAGGTCCCCGAACGGCCCGTCGCCGTTGGGATCGTGCGTCTGGAAGCGCGCGCTCCCGTAGAAGCCGGTGGCGACGGTGGCGACGTGCGCCGGAGGCGAGGCGCCGAACAGGTCCGTCAGCCGGGAGGGACCCTTGAAGACGAGCCCCGGCTGGCTCGTGAAGTCCGCGGTCGGCACGGGGAGGCCCGGCAGGACCGTCGCCTGGATCGAG
>VBLD01000246.1:450-4783 GCA_005879205.1 Deltaproteobacteria bacterium | reverse complement strand
CGTGCCAGTGACGGGCGCTTCCACCATCTGTGCGACCGCGTCCTTCCGGACCGCTACTTCAGCGAGCATCCGCACCGGGGGTTCTTGTGCCACAAGGTACAGGCGATCTGGCTGGATTTGTTTCAGCTCATTTTCTGCCAGCACCGCGGCGTCCTGCCGGCCGGACTCGACGTCGTGGAGTTCGTCGCGGCGCGGGCGGGGAAACGCCGAGCCGCGGTGATGGCCGAGGTCGCGGCGGGGGCACCGCGTAGCCCCGGGACCAGGCGCTGAAGCCGTTCGGGAGGGCCGACGTCGGCACGCGGCGGGTCCTCGCGACCGTGGCGCTCGGCTGGGCCCTCCAGGAGCTCCTTCGGGGCCCGCGAAACGCCGACGAGCCAAGTTCGGCCAGACCTGCACCCAGACGGTGATCCAGGCGACGGGGTTCTACGAGCACGGCTCGCCGTCGAACAGTGTTTCTCCGAGTCGTGCAGGTCGGGCGTCCAGCGATCGAGCAGCGGGCCGGCGGAGCTGGCGGACGAGATCAGGAATGGGCCCGAAACGAAGCCGCAGCCCGAACCAGCCGCCGAAACGGCCGGGGAGGCATCCGCGCCTCAGGAGGAGCCGGCGGAGGGCAGCACGAGGACCAGGAAGCGACAGGCCTCGACGGGTCATCACGAACGGGCACGCTACTCGTATCCTTGACGGGATGCGTCATCGATCACGGCAGAGGTAAAGCGGGCGACTCGCCGACGGTCCCGTCTCGCGCGAGGAGAAGAATCCACTGGTTGCTCGTTTCCCGGCTCGCCCGGTGATGCTCGACGACTCGCAAGCCATGGCACCGGACGAAGGGGAGAAGGTCGTCGCTCGCCATGTTGCGAAAATGCTGATGCCCCGCCCGGGGAGCTCGGTCGGCGGCGACTACCTGCTCCGCCTCGCGTAGCATCGCGAACGGCGTGCATTCGACGAGGAGCAGCCACCCCGTCGGCTTGAGCAGCATCGCCATGCGGGACAGTGCCTCGTCGACGTCGGCCACGTGGTTCAAGGCGCGCAAGCAGAGGACATGGTCGTAGCTCGCGGGTTCACCCTCGAAGCGCTCGATGTCGCCGGCGTGCAGGCGAGCTTCCGGAAGCACCGCGCGGAGCCGGGCGAGACTCTCCTCGTCGGGGTCGAGGCCCGTATACGCAATCGCACCCGAGCGCAGGAGCGTCGCCAGCTCCTCCCGGTAGAGCTGCTCTCCGCACCCGACGTCGAGCACCCGTCCGCGCAGACCGCCGATGTGGCGGGCGATCCATGCCTCCTCACGCGCGAAGGGCTCCCCCTCGACGAGGCGAAACCTCCGCCCGCACCGGGAGCGGTTCGCACACGAGCCGCAGGCCGGGTCGGGAAGGACCCGACGCATGCCGTTCTTGAAGTCGTCGAGAACGCCCGGTGGCGCACGGTCGACGAAGAGATGGCTCCACTCGGATTTGACGCGGGCGATCTCCGCAGCCGTGAAGTCGGCCGTGTCGGTGACGTGGAGCGTGAGCCGGCCGTCCTCCCTCAGCCAGAGGTGCCGTACCGGATCCAGGCCGCCGCTGCGGGCGTGAGCGGTGCACGCGTCCGCGTCGGCCGCCCACGGGACGGCCGTCGCCGTGCGAACGAAGTTGAAGGAGTTGGCGCGTGTCTTCGCGGGCCTCGCGCGTCGGGACGGAAACGGAACGAGCTCGTCGACGCCGTAGCGCCTGACATAGCCGCGCGACACGCCCGGGCAGCGACGAAGCGCGGCGCAACGCCGGCACACTTCCCCGAACGCCGAGAGCTCCGCTTCGATGTGACGCATCGAGTAGATTCGATCGCCGGCCGCATCGTCGAGATAGTGCGTCTCGCCGAAGGTCCATCGCCCGACGTTCACGGCATCTGAATCTTCCAGAATGCAGTTCGGAAACGACTCGAAGAAGACGCGGACACCGAGCTCGAGCGCCGTGGAACGGAGACGCTGCACGGGCTCGCGGACGTCGTCGTACCGCAGCGTCGCGATACCGGCCCAGAGACCGCCCTTGCCGACCGTCGACGGGAAGACGAACTTGAACGCCGCGCGCTCGCCGAACCGCGCATGTCCCGCGCGCAGGTACTCCTCGAGCTCGCCCAGGTTCGGCCGGGTCAGCACGCAGTTCAGCGTGACGTCGACATCGGCGTCCAAGAGGCGGTCGATGCCCGCGACGGTCTCGTGATGCGCGTCCTCCCTCGTACCGAAGAGCGCGGCACTCGTCGCCGGACGATGGGAGTGCAGGGAGACGATCGCGCGCTTGAGGCCGTGCCGGGCGGCGCGGCGTGCGAAGCCGTCCTTCGCGAAGGTCCGACCGTGCGTGTTGATGTCCCACGTGAAGCCGTCGGCCTCCAGCCGTTCCACGACCGCCCAGAAACCGGGGTGAATCGTCGGCTCGCCCCCGGTGACGACCGCGCGTCTGAAGCCGGAGCGATGGAGGAACGCGGCGCGCCCGAGGAGCGTCTCGGTCGGATGGAAGAACAGCGATGCCTCTCCCGTGTTGCTGCACATCGGACAGTCGTTGTTGCACTGCTCGCCGAACCGGAAGAGGACGGCGCTGTCCGGCGTGACGGGCTCGTCATCGGGGACCTTCTTCTTGAAGAGCCGCGGTGCAGGCACTCTCGAAAAGTCCTTGCCAGGCGCAGTCATAATGAACTACGATCGGCCGGCTCATGATGCCGGGCTCGTACATCACGGAGGAAGACCGTCGCGCGGCGACCACGGTCACCACCTCGGGCTCCGGGCACAAGTTCGAGATCCAGCTCGGCCACCTCTGCAACAACCGCTGCGTCTTCTGCTCCAGCGGTCAACTGACCGCGATGAAGATCGCGCGCGCGGTGCCGCTCGAGCCCATCGTCGAGGCGCTGGAGGCCGCCCGCGCCGCGGGGGCATGGCATCTCACGTTCCTCGGCGGCGAGCCGACCACGCACAAGCGCTTCCTCGACGCGCTCGGCAAAGCGGTGGAGCTCGGCTTCCAGCACATCGTGATCTTCACGAACGGAGTCATGTTCCCGCATCCCGGCTTCATCGATTCCGTGCTCGCGCTCGGACGCTTCGAGTGGCGCGTGTCGATCCAGGGCGCCACCGACGAGGCCCACGTCGCGACTACCGGCCGCCCCGAGTCGTTCCGACGCATCCTGCACGGGCTCGGCGAGCTGCAGCGTCACGGGCAGCTCGTCACCGCGAACATGTGCGTCAACGAGCGGAGCTATCGCTCCCTTCCGGAGTACCCCGCGCTGCTTCGTCGATACGGGGTCCGCCAGCTGCACGTCGACATCGTCCGGCCGGAGAGCACGGGGGAGCGCGATCAAGAGTACCTCCGCGAGATCATGCCGCGGTACTCCGACATGGCGCCGTACTACGACGAGATGCTCGCGCGCTTCGACGAGTGGAATCCGGACTTCGACGTGAACGTCGGCAACCTGCCCTACTGCATCCTCCCGAAGTGGGGCTCGCGGATCCACCACGGCGGCCAGGAGACGGTGACGAAGTCGGCGGACGCGGTCGGCCTCGAAGACGCGATGAACAAGTACGAGTGGCACGGTTCATTGCGAACGTACCTGCCCGGCTGCGACGAGTGCGTGTTCCGCCCGCGGTGCACGGGCATCTTTCGCGTCTATCTCCAGCTGCACGGCGAGGACGAGTTCCGGCCCATCAGCCGCGAGGCGCTCGTCGCGCTGGATCCGGAGCGGCGCAACTTCGTCGTGCTCGTCGAGCCACGGCTCGGCCCGCTGCGTGCGGCACTCGGCGCGGACGAGAGTCCCCCGGGGTGGCGAACCGAGCGGGAGATCAGCGAGGACCGGCGACGGCGGGTCGAGATCGTCTTCGCGCACCGGGACGGTGCCCGCGCCCATTTCGTCCTGCTCGCTCCCGGCCGCGGACGGGCGCCCGTGATCACGTGCGATGCGTACGACGTCGACGTCGAGGTGGATCCGGGCGTACCGACGGACGCCTTCGCGGAGCTCCTCTCCTGGTTCCACGGGCGCCTGGCCGCCGGCTCGGACGGCACTCCAGCGCCCGCGCTCGCTCCTCACGCCATCGAGCAAGCCGTGCACGGGCCGATGCTTCTGCGCAGCCGCCAGCGCGTGACGTTGCTCGCGAAGCGGGTGGAGGCACACTTCGCCCTGCCCGGCTGGCGGGTCGAACCGCTGCGCTGGCCGACCGAGGCCAGCGCCGTGCTGCCGGTGCGTGGGTCCGCCGAGGCCTGCGTCGAGGTGCGATTCACCATCGGCGCGCGCGGGAAACGGTCGACGGTCGGCGTCGAGTTCCGGGCCGCGGATCCGACCGGTGACGGCGGCGTCAAGGCCGTGATGGAGGCGCTCGTCGAGA
>VBLD01000246.1:0-335 GCA_005879205.1 Deltaproteobacteria bacterium | reverse complement strand
GTTCGATAGACCGCGAGCCGTCCGCTCCGCGAGGTGGCGCCCCTCGAGCGCCTCGAGGTCGGCGAACAGGGCGACGCCCGGCGGGGTGAACCGCGCGTGGGCCCGCAGCATCTCCATGCCCTCGTGGTTCTTGAGGTCGAGGTCTGCCATGCGCTGTTCGAAACCGGGATGCGCCGTGAACGGGTGCCCGGCGTCACGCATGCGGCGGTAGAGCTCGGCCACGGGCAGGAAAGCATGCACGGCGAGCAGGATACCCCAGAGCGGCCGGGGGTCCGGGCGGATCGGACTCGGGTACAGCGGGTGGAACGCGTTGGAGAGGAAGTCGACGCTGTCCG
>VBLD01000245.1 GCA_005879205.1 Deltaproteobacteria bacterium | reverse complement strand
GGGGTGGCTAGCAGGCGGAGGAGGCACGGACTATCACGTCCAGATCGCGTCGATCCGTGAGTCAGGCGGAGGACAGGGGGACGATCGAGTCACGTCCCTGGGTTCAGGTCCCTGGCCCCGAGCTCGTACTCGGCGCCGCCCTGCTCGGCGCCGGGGGGTCGTGATCCAGCTCGGAACGAGGTAAGAGCGAGATCTCCCGAGGGGCGAAACCACGCGAACCGACGATCACCCATCGAGGGGTCGCGAGGAGGTCCACATGGCACAGTTCGTCAAGGTCGCGAGCACCGCCGACCTCGCTCCGGGCGAGGCGAAGTGCGTCGAGGCGGCGGGGAAGAAGATCGCCCTCTTCAACCTGGAGGGGAGCTTCTACGCCATCGACGACACCTGCACGCACCGCGGCGGGCCCCTCTCCGAAGGCGAGGTGTCGGGCGAGGAGGTTACGTGCCCGTGGCACGGGGCGGTCTACAACATCAAGACCGGCGCAGTGCTGGGCCCCCCCGCACCGCGAGGCGTCGCGAGCTACCCGGTCCGCCTACGGGGAGCGGACGTAGAGGTCGAGATATAGGTACACCGTCCTAGGTCGAATGTCCCTCAGTGCATCGGGACCGTGTACCGCGCCTCGAGGTCGAGCGCGGCGCGCACCGCCTGGTCGGGATCGAGGTGCACGAAGCGCATGGTCGACGAGCGACCATCCCCATTGACTTCCAGGACCCATGGGCGGTAGCGCGCCACGGCGTGCTGCGGTCGACGCTCCGTCGCTGGCTCGGTCGGGAGGATCGGGAGCAGCCCCTGCGCCGGCGAGCCGAGGCCGTGCTCGCTCAGCCCTGGGCCCCGTTCCTCTGGAACAACGAGCCGCTGCGGGACGTCATGCCGTGGTACTTCGCGCGGGGCGAAGGGGCGCGGCTCTGGGACGAAAACGGTCGTGAGTTCATCGACCTCGAGCTGGGGATGGGCCCGACGCTCCTCGGCCACAATCACCCGGTCGTCCGCGAGGCCCTGCTGCAGCACGCCGGGGCGCCGATCGTCACGTCACTCCTCCATCGCTACGAGGTCGAGGTCGCGGAGCTGCTGACGTCGTTGTTCCCGGGCGCGGAGCGGGTCGTCTTCGGCAAGAACGGCTCCGACGCCTGTACTGGCGCCGCGCGCGTCGCGCGCGCCGCGACAGGCCGGTGCTTCATTCTGTGCCACGGCTTCCACGGATGGCACGACTGGTTCGCCGCCGACATGGGACAACTCCCGGGCATGGTGCCCGGCTTCGCCGGCTACACGAAGCAGTTCCCGTTCAACGATGTCGCGGCGTTGGAGGCACTCGCGGACGAGCATTCCCATGATCTCGCCGCCATCATGATGGAGCCGGCCTACCGCCACTTTCCGCAGGAGGGATACTTGCAGGCCGTCCGCCGGATTGCCGACCAGCACGGCGCGCTCTTGATCTTCGACGAGATGATCACCGCGTTCCGCATGCATCGCGGCGGCGCGCAGACGGTCTACGGTGTCACGCCGGACCTCACGTGCGTCGGAAAGTCCCTTGCGAATGGCCTACCGCTCAGTGCGCTCATTGGGCGGAAAGACATCATGGAGTACGTCAACAAGATCTTCTACGGGATGACCTTCCAGCACGATTCGGTCGCGCTCGCGGTGTCCCGCGCGTGTTTACAATACTACCGCGGTCACGACGTCGCGGGCGACGTCGATCGAAAAGGCGAGAAGCTCCGTCAGATCTTCAACGACGCCTCGGCGGCGGCAGGCCTGACCGGCCGTGGCGTTGGCCTGGCCGCGCGGATGGACCTGGATTTCACCCCGGTCGGCCATCTCGGTATTCACGAGCAACGTCACATCTTCGCCCGGGAGACGATCAAACGCGGCGTCCTGCCCGTCCGGGTCGCGTTCCCCTGCGAAATGTTGACCGATCACGACCTGGAAAAGGTTCAACGGGCCTTCACCCATGGCTGCCGGAAGGTCGCGCGAGCCCTCCCGGGAGCATAGCTATCTGCGGCTCCCGAAAGGGGTCCCGGCTCCTGGGGCGGGGCCCGCGCTGGGGACGGTCATGTCCAGTACGGGGGGGAGGCTCGTAGCGCGGCGCCGGCGAACGAGCCAGCATCCGCCGCTCAGGACACCCGGTCGCTGAGCGCGGCTCACTTCACGCAGCAGGCATAGCCGTACGTCGTCGTGAGATTCGGGTTGTCCGGCACCGCCCCGATCGCAGTCGTGAGATTTCCGCCGTCGTTGTCGGAGTGCGAGTTGGTCCACGAGGGGACCGTGAGCGCACTCGCGGAATGGAGTAGCGCGGTCTGGGAGTCCGAGCAGAGATCGGCGCCGGCTGCGGCGCAGGCCTGCGCAGCGGCGCGGAAGTTCGCGTCGGCGCTGTTGTGGACGACCGTCGCGCAGACGCCGAGCGTGGGGGTCGCCGGGCAGGACGAATTGCTCGAACGGAGCGACGGGCAGCAGGCGAAGCCAAAGAGGTACGATGGGTGTGTGTCGTCGTTCGTGCCGCCGTTGATCTCGTTGTACTGGTTCGCGTCGTTGTCGGCGTGCGAGTTGGTCCACGACGCAACGCCGAGCGCTCCGGCGTCGCGGAGGAGGAGCGTCTGCGAGTCCGAGCAGATGTCGGCATTGAGGGCCCCGCAGTACGCGACGGCACCCGAGAACTGCGTGTCCGCCGCGTTGTGCACGGCGACGACCTTGACGCTGTTGATAGTCGTCACCGGGACATGCGCATCGGGCGGCGTCGTGCCGCCGCAGCAGGCATAGCCGTATGAGCTGTTGGCGCTGTGATCGTCGCCCGTGCCACCGTCCGCCCCCGCCCAGTTGCCCGCGTCGTTGTCGGCGAAGGACGCCGTCCAGTGCGGGCCGTTCAGGTAGGCCGGCGCGAGGTAGACGTTCTGCCAGGAAGCCACCGTGAGCGGCCACGCCTGGCTGTCCGTACAGAGGTCGCCACCGAGGTTGGCGCACTGGAGGGCAGCGGCGGTGAAGGTCGTCGCCTGCGCGTTGCTGTAGGCAAGCAGGCAAACCCCGTTGGCGCGCGGGCCTGGGCATCCGGAGTCGAAGACGCCCGCAGACCCGGCGGGCCCCGTCTGTCCGGTCTGACCCGTCTGGCCCGTGAGCCCCGCCGGGCCAGCGGGTGGCGTGACGAGCTTCTCCTTCTTCTTGCAGGCGTCGACGCGGACCACGACGCGCTTCCCCTGCTGGCAGAACACCACCCCGGCCACCGATCGGGAGGCCGCCAGGCCCAGCGCCCCTACCAATCCCATCACCGCCACCACCACCGGCCTCGTCGGCATGCGTCCCCTCCTCACCTCCGGCACTCGAGCCGCGCATTGTAGCCGATCCGCCGAGCGAGGACGACGAGGAGTGCCCACGAGCCGTCCCCGATCGCGTGGAGGATGACTTGACGGCTTGCCAGCGAGAGGGCTACGCGCTCCGCAACGTCCCACTGGCGAAAGGAGGCCCGCGATGCGTCGAATCCTCATTCTCGGAGGGGTGTGTGTGCTGGCCGCGACCGCGACGGCACAGGATCCGGCAAAGGTCGACCCCAAGCACTACAAGGTCGAGTTCGAGAACTCGCGGGTGCGGGTGCTGCACATCCAATACGGCCCGCACGAGAAATCCGTCATGCACCACCATCCCGCCGGCGTCGCCGTGTTCCTGTCGGATCAGGACGCAAAGTTCACCATGCCCGACGGAAAGACGATCGAGAGGCACGGGAAGGCGGGCCAGGCGCTCTGGACGCCCGCCGAGACGCACCTGCCGGAGAACATGGGGGACAAGCCGCTCGACGTCATCCTTGTCGAGCTGAAGGGAAAGTCGGCCGCGGCGAAACCGCACAAATGATCACGAGAGGGCGACGGCGTGGCTGATCCACGTCTGGTACTTTGGAGAGAACACCCACGAGCTGGCCGACGGCCTCATAACCACGATCGACGGCACGCAGCCGGGCATCATCATGGAGGCGCATCCGGCGATCGGCGACTTCTACCGGCAGGAGTTCGACCTCGACGACGCCGAGGACTTCGCCGAGGTGGTCGGGCTGAGCGACGCCGTGACCGTACCCTACGGCACCTTCACGAATTGCCTGAACACCCGGGAGACGACGCCGCTCGAGCCGGATCTCTTCGAGCACAAGCTCTACTTCGCGGGAGTCGGGAACGTGCTGGCGACCGACGAGACCACCGGGGTGCGGACGGAGCTGATCCAGGTCAAGACCGGGCAGTAGCGGGGCCGCAGCCAGCCCGAAGAACTCCGCTCGGCACCTTGCTTCGCCTGGCGGCTCTGAGGGAATATCGCCGCGACTCGCACCCGGGAGGACCCATGGCCCAGACGGCACAGCTCCGGCGGATCGATGTCGCGGAGAACGAGGCGCAACGCGTCTTCAACCTCCAGCGCCAAGCGTATCTGCGACATCCGTACCCGAGCTACGAGGAGCGCCGAGCGAACCTCGACAAGCTCGAGCGCATCCTGGTCGACAACGCCACCGCCATCGCCGAGGCGATCAGCGCCGACTTCGGGCACCGCGCTTTCGAGGAGTCCATGATCGCCGAGCTCTTCACGAGCGTCGACGGCCTCCGCGACACGCGCAAGCGGCTCCGCAAGTGGATGCGTCCGCAGCGCCGTCACGTCTCGATCCTGTTCGCCACCGGCTCGAATCGCGTCATCCCGCAGCCCAAGGGCGTCATCGGCGTCGTCTCGCCATGGAACTACCCGCTCTTCCTCACGATGAGTCCTCTCACCAGCATTCTCGCGGCGGGCAACCGCGCGATGGTGAAGATGGCGACGACCTCGCAGCATCTCTGCCGGCTGCTCGCCGAGAAGTGCCGGGCCGTGTTCCCCGAGGACACCGTCGCCTTCCTGCCCGGCGTGCGCGCGCAGGACTTCTCCACCCTCCCCTACGATCACCTGATCTTCACGGGTTCGGCCGACGCGGGCCGGACGGTCATGCGGTCGGCGGCCGAGAACCTCACGCCGGTGACGCTCGAGCTCGGCGGCAAGTCGCCGACGATCATCTGCGACGACTTCGACGTCGACGAGGCGGCCGCGCGCATCCTGTACGCGAAGTTCCTGAACGCCGGACAGACCTGCCTCGCGCCGGACTACCTCTTCGTCCCCGAGGCCAAGCGCGACCAGCTGGTCGCGGCCGCCAGGCGCATCATGCCGGCGCGTTATCCCGACACCAACCAGCCGAGCTATACGTCGGTGATCGAGGCTCCGCGCGACCCTGGAGGACGCGCGCCAGAAAGGCGCGCAGGTCGTGCCGATGATCCCGGGCACGGACTTCAACGACCGGCTCCGGAAGATCCCCCCGCACCTGGTCCTCGACGTGACCGACGACATGGTCATCATGCAGGAGGAGATCTTCGGGCCGCTCCTTCCCGTCAAAACCTATCGCACGCTCGACGAGGCGATCGCCTACGTGAACGGCAAGGACCGGCCGCTCGGGTTCTACGTCTTCACGAACGACAAGGCGACGGAGGAGAAGCTCCTCTACTCGACCATCTCGGGTGGCGTCACGGTCAACAACTGCATGCTGCACGTCGCCCAGCACGACATGCCCTTCGGCGGGATCGGCGCGAGCGGCCTCGGGCATTACCACGGACACGAGGGGTTCCTCGAGTTCAGCAAGCTGCGGCCCGTGTTCACCAATCCGCGCCTATCGCTGCTCCACCTCTTCTATCCGCCATATACCGCGTGGACGCGCCGGCTGCTCGGTCTACTGATCAAGTACAAGCGTTAGCGCAGCGCCGCTTCCTTGGCCGCGACCAGGGCGAGCAGGTCGTCCATCGCCCAGTTGTAGTCGAGCATGTGGGTCCCGAGGATCGACGGCGCGAGCACCAGGTTGGTGAACGGGATCGGATTCGTCCGCTGGTCACCCGGAAGCGGACTCACCGAGACCTGGAGATAGGCCGAGGGTCATGCCGGCGTCGCGGGAGACGACCCCGAGCCGGTGCTTCGAGAGGACGAGCCGTTCGCCCGAGAGCAGCTGATCGGCCGCCGGAGCGACCGACGCGCCGAGAAGCAGAAGAATCGCCGACAGCGCCCGCACGAGAGCCGCGCGTAGCACGGGTCCGGAGCTGCCGGCACCGCCGTGGGCGGTTTTTTGCGGTTGAAACTCGCTACGCACCCGTGTTACGCGCCGCGAGCCGGCTGGAAGGCACATAGAATTTGTCGCTGCCCGCGACGGGGGGAACCGCGATGTGTCGAGGCTCGAAGGTCCGGACGACGGACGCGCAGCGGCCGGGGCTTCGCAGGCGGGCGACAGGGCCTCTCGTCGCCCTCGCCATGCTGGCCCTGGCGGGTCGCGCCCGGGCGACCGTATCCGTCGGCGCCTGGATCGCCCACAGCCCGGACGACATCAGCGGCTTCACGACGCTCAGCGGGGACGACGCCACCGCGAGCGCCACGCTGCCCTTCACCGTGACGATCGAGGGTGTCGGCTACACGACGGTCGTCATCTCGACGAACGGCTGGCTCGAGTTCGGTGGCAATACCCAGGGCACCAGCGACCCCAGCAACGCCTGCCTGCCGACCTCGAAGCACACGAACCCCTTCCTCGCGGCGTACTGGAACGACCTCGACACGTTCGGCACCAACATTCGCTACGGGACGGTGGGGACGAGCCCGAACCGCACCTTCATCGTCGACTACCAGGTCGACGTCGATCCGGCCGTCGAGAACGGCGGCGCCGACGACATCGGCTTCCAGGTGCAGGTCCACGAGCGGTCGAACATCATCAACGTCCGCTACCGCGACTCCGGGAACCTGGCGAACGGCCAGGGCACGACGATCGGCTTTCAGGGGGCCGGCGGCGCGTCGGCGACGGCACAGCCGCTCACCTGCAACGGCAAGGTCCTCGACGACAACCGCCCCGACGAAGGATGGTCGGTCGACGTCGGCCGGGCGGGCCTCATGCCGCTCTTCGCGATCATGGCGCACAGCCCCGACGACATCAGCGGCTTCACGACGCTCAGCGGGGACAACGCCACCGCGGGCGTCACGCTGCCGTTCTCGGTCACCATCGAAGGGACGAGCTACAGCACGGTCACCGTCGGCACCAACGGCATCGTCCAGTTCGGGACGACCACGGGCGCGAACCCGACGGCGAACGGCGCACTGCCGAGCGCGAGCTTCCCGAATCCGACGCTCTTCTATTACTGGGACGACCTCCAGACCGAGGGCAGCAACATCCGCTACGGGACGGTCGGATCGAGCCCGAACCGCACCTTCATCGTCGATTTCCAGGAGAACCGGGTGGCCGCGACCGGCGACAAGATGAACGGGCAGGTGCAGATCCACGAGCGGTCGAACCTGATCAACGTGAAGTACCGGAGCACGATCAGTCCGGGCGCCAACGGCCAGACCGCCACCATCGGGTTCCAGGGGGCGGGCGGCTCCTCGGCCGCCGCCTACCCGCTCACGCTGAACGGCAAGATCCTCGACGACGATCGTCCCGACGAGGGCTGGTCGGTCCACGCGCTGCCGCTCGGCGCGATGGTGCTGCACGCTTCCACGGCCCACAGCCCGAACGACATCAGCGGGTTCACGACGCTCAGCGGCGACAACACGACCGCCGGCGTCACCCTGCTCGGCACCAACGGCATCATCCAGTTCGGAACGACGAGCGGCGCCAACCCGACGGCGAACGCGAGCCTGCCGAGCGCGAGCTTCCCGAACCCGACGCTCTTCTACTACTGGGACGACCTGCAGACCGAGGTCAGCAACATCCAGTACGGGACGGTCGGCACGAGCCCGAACCGCACGTTCGTCGTCGACTTCCAGGAGAACCGGGTGGCCGCCACCGGCGACAAGGTGAACGGCCAGGTGCAGATCCACGAGCGCTCCAACGTCCTCGACGTCAAGTACCGGAGCACGATCAGCGCCGGCGCCAACGGGCAGACCGCGACGATCGGCTTCCAGGGGGCGGGCGGGGCCTCCGCCACCGCCTACCCGCTCACCTTCAACGGCAAGATCCTGGACGACAACCGCCCGAACAGCGGCTGGTCGGTGTCGCCGCTCCCGGTGTGCGGCAACGGCGCGGTCGAGACCAAGGAGCAGTGCGATCAGGGCGCGGCCAACGGCACCGCCGGCTCGTGCTGCACGACGAGCTGCACGTTCAAGGCGGCGGGCACCACCTGCCGGGCCGCAGCCGACGTCTGCGACGTGGCGGAAACCTGCAGCGGCACGAGCGGGAGCTGCCCGGCGGACGCGAAGCAGCCGTCGGGCACCGCATGCACGAGCGACGCCAACCCCTGCACGGTCGACCAGTGCGACGGGACGAGCAACGCCTGCCAGCACCCGGCGGGCAATGCGGGCGCGCTCTGTCGCGGGTCGGGGGGCGCCTGCGACCCGCAGGAGACGTGCACGGGAACGAGCACCACCTGCCCCGCCGACGCCAAGACACCCGCCGGCACCGTGTGCCGGCCGCCGGCCGGGCCATGTGACGTCGCCGAGAGCTGCGACGGGGTGAACGACGCCTGCCCCTCGGATCTCTTCGAGCCGCCGACCACCGAGTGCCGGGCCTCCGCCGGCGTCTGCGATCCGGCGGAAACCTGCACGGGTCTCGGCGCTGCCTGTCCACCCGACGCCAAGAGCACGGCCGTCTGCCGCCCGGCGGCCGGGGTCTGCGACCTGGCCGAGAGCTGCGACGGCGTGAACGACGGCTGTCCGGCGGACGCCCTCAAGCCCGCGACGGCCGTGTGTCGCTCGTCGGCCGGCGTGTGCGACCCGCAGGAGCACTGCACCGGCTCGAGCGCCGATTGCCCGCCCGACGCCAAGAGCACGGCCGTGTGCCGGCCGGCGGCCGGGACCTGCGACGTCTCCGAGAGCTGCGACGGCATCGGCAACGACTGCCCGCCGGATCTCTTCGAGCCCGCCGGCTTCGTCTGCCGCGTCGCGGTCGGCGCGTGCGATCAGGTCGAGGACTGCAGTGGAACCAGCGCCACCTGCCCGGCCGACGCCTTCCTGCCGGCGGGCACGGTGTGCCGCGCGTCCGCCGGCGACTGCGACGTGCCCGAGTCCTGCACCGGCACGAGCGGCGCATGCCCGGCCGACGCGTTCGAGCCGAGCACGGTCGTCTGCCGCGCCGCCGCCGGCGACTGCGACGCGGCCGAGAACTGCACCGGATCCACGGCGGGCTGTCCGCCCGACGTGTTCGCGTCCGCCGGCACGGTGTGCCGTCCGTCCGCCGGAGACTGCGACGCGCAGGAGGTCTGCACGGGGACCGGAGTCGACTGCCCCGCCGACACGCTCTTGCCGGCCGGGACCGTCTGCCGGACCGCCGGCGGCGTCTGCGACGTGACCGAGACCTGCTCCGGCTCGAGCGCGGCGTGTCCCGCCGACGTGAAGAGCAATGCCGAGTGCCGTCCCGCCGCCGGGCTCTGCGACGTCGCCGAGAGCTGCGACGGCGTCGGCAACGACTGTCCGCCCGACGGCTTCCTGCCCGGCACGGTCGAGTGCCGGGCCTCGGCCGGCGTGTGTGATCCGGCCGAGAACTGCACGGGCTCGAGCGCTGACTGTCCCGCCGACGCCAAGAGCGGCGCAGCGTGCCGGGGCGCAGCGGGCCCGTGCGACGTCGCCGAGAGCTGCGACGGCCTCACCAACGACTGTCCGCTCGACACCTTCGCGCCCTCGTCGACGACCTGCCGGGCGGCGGCCGGTCCGTGCGACATCCCGGAGAGCTGCACGGGTCTCGGTTCCGACTGCCCGGCCGACGCCTTCCACAGCGCCGCCGGGGCGTTCGTCTGCCGGCCGTCGGCGGGCGCGTGCGATCCCGCCGAGACCTGCGACGGCAACGGCGTCGCCTGCCCGCCGGACGCCAAGAGTACGGCGCCGTGCCGGCCGAGCGGCGGCGCGTGCGACGTCGCGGAGAGCTGTGACGGCGTGAACGATGACTGTCCAGCCGACGCGAAGAGCACCGCGCTCTGCCGGGCGGCGGCGGGCCCGTGCGACCTCGCCGAGAGCTGCGACGGCGTCGGCAACGATTGTCCGGCCGACGCCAAGAGCACCGGGGTGTGCCGTCCCGCCGCCGATCCGTGCGACGTCGCGGAGAGCTGCGACGGCAGCTCGAACAACTGCCCGGCCGACGCCTTCCACAGCGCCGCCGGGGCGTTCGTCTGCCGGCCGTCGGCGGGCGCGTGCGATCCCGCCGAGACCTGCGACGGCAACGGCGTCGCCTGCCCGCCGGACGCCAAGAGTACGGCGCCGTGCCGGCCGAGCGGCGGCGCGTGCGACGTCGCGGAGAGCTGTGACGGCGTGAACGATGACTGTCCAGCCGACGCGAAGAGCACCGCGCTCTGCCGGGCGGCGGCGGGCCCGTGCGACCTCGCCGAGAGCTGCGACGGCGTCGGCAACGATTGTCCGGCCGACGCCAAGAGCACCGGGGTGTGCCGTCCCGCCGCCGATCCGTGCGACGTCGCGGAGAGCTGCGACGGCAGCTCGAACACCTGCCCGGCCGACGTCGTCCAGCCCGACGGGACCTCGTGCAGCGACGGCAACAGCTGCACGATGGGCGACACGTGCCAGGGAGGTGTCTGCGGCGGTACGTTCGATCCGGACGGCTGCGCCGACGACTTCCTCTGCTACAAGATGAAGACCGGCACGGCCTTCACGCCGATTCTCGGCGTCAACCTCGCCGACCAGTTCGAGCCGAACCAGAACTACGACCTGGTGAAGCCACCCGACCTGTGCACGCCGGCCAACGAGAACAATCAGGGCGTGCTCGACCAGCAGACACATCTCCGGACCTACCGGATCAAGGCGGTGGCGGGTTCACCGCGCTTCCTCAAACGCCACGTGAAGGTGACGAACCAGCTGCCCGCCCAGCAGTTCTTCGACGTCGTGAAGCCGGATCTCCTCTACGTGCCGACCGCCAAGAGCCTGACCAACCCGCCGCCCCTGCCCGGACCGAACAACGTCGACCACTACAAGTGCTACAAGGTCAAGGTCACGAGCGGGACGCCGAAATTCCCGAGGGGCATCCAGGTGACGGTCAGCGACCAGTTCCGTCACATTGCGGGCACCTTCAACGTCCTGAAGCCGCGCCACCTCTGCACGCCGGTCAGCAAGAACGGCGAGGTGGTCCACAACCCGAACGCGCACCTCATGTGCTACGTCTCGCGGCCCGCGCGGGGCCAGCCGAAGCACGTGCCGGTCGCGCCGGTGTACGTGCACGACCAGTTCGGGCCACAGACGCTCGCCACGGTGAAGGAAGACGAGCTCTGCATTCCGTCGCTCAAGACGGTGTTGCCATGAGACGCGACGCCAAGGGGGGTCAGATGACGGATTACGCCAACAGCCGTCCACAGCGGCGGCGGACGTTCTGGCGAGCGATCGGGCTCGTCGTGCTCCTCGGCGCGGCCGTCCCCGGCCAGAGCTGGGCCGCCGTGTCGCTCGGCGCGTGGATCGCGTTCAGTCCCGACGACATCAGCGGCTTCACGACGCTCAGCGGGAACGACATCACGGCGACTCCGGCCATCCCGTTCAGCGTGACGATCGAGGGCGTCACCTATACCACCGTCACCATCTCGACGAACGGCTGGCTCGAGTTCGGCGGCAACACCCAGGGCACGAGCGACGCCGCCAACGCCTGCCTGCCGACCTCGAAGCACACGAACCCGTTCGTCGCCTTCTACTGGGACGATCTCCAGACCGAGGGCACCGCGATCCGCTATGGGACGTCCGGCACGAGTCCGAACCGCACCTTCATCATCGACTTCCAGGAGAACCGCGTCGCCGCGACAGGCGACAAGGTGAACGGGCAGGTCCAGATCCACGAGCGCTCGAACATCATCAACGTCCGGTACCGCGACGTCATGAGCGCGGGCGCCAACGGCCAGACGGCGACGATCGGCTTCCAGGGCGCCGGCGGCTCCTCGGGGACGGCGCGGCCGCTCACCTGCAACGGCAAGATCCTGGACGACGACCGTCCCGACGAGGGCTGGTCGGTCGACGTCAGCCGGGCGGATCTCGTGCCGCTGTTCGCGGTCATGGAGTCGAGCCCGAACGACATCAGCGGCTTCACGACGCTCAGCGGCGACAACGCGATCGCGGGCGTGACGCTGCCCTTCTCGGTGACGATCGAAGGGACGAGCTACAGCACGGTCACCATCGGCACCAACGGCATCATCCAGTTCGGGACGACGACGGGCGCCAACCCGACGGGAAACGCCGCACTGCCGAGCTCGACCTTCCCGAACCCGACGCTCTTCTACTACTGGGACGATCTCCAGACCGAGGGTACCAACATCCGGTACGGCACCGTCGGGTCGAGCCCGAACCGCACCTTCATCGTCG
>VBLD01000244.1:565-4984 GCA_005879205.1 Deltaproteobacteria bacterium | reverse complement strand
CGTCCCGCGCCGGCTGGGTGGCAGCGCCCCGACCAGCACCAGCGGCAGGACGGTGCCGGCGAACAGCACGGGAAGAAAGAGGATCGCGAAAACGACGCAGACGTTGAGACCGACGGCGCTCGGGAGCGATGCCGGCTGCCAGAGCTTGAGCAGCCGGACGTATCCGAACGGGAGCTTGTTGACGGCGTAGACCGCCGCCAGCATCGCCGCCGCCATCAGGAGCTGCATGAGGCCCAGCAGCGCGCGGAGGTCCGCGGTACGCGCCCCGCGGCGCGACGCCCAGGCGCTCCCGATGCCCAGCGCCACCAGGTAGACCAGCAACACGGCGCTGAACGCATAGGTCGTCGAGCCGACGACGAGCACGAGGACGCGCGTCCAGGCCACCTGCGTCGCCAGCGAGAGGAACCCCGAGACGAACGCGGCCGTGAGGAAGAGGGCGCCCGGCAACGGCGCGGCCTCGCGCGGGCCGACCGGAGGTGGTTCGGCGAGCCGCGGCAGCAGGAGCACGAGCGCGCCGATCGCGATGTTGAGACTCGCCCCCGCAACGACGGTTCCCCACACGCCGAGGCTCGGCATGAGCACGAAGCCCGCGGCCGCGGCGCCGATCGCGGCGCCGGCGAGGTTCAGCGTGTAGAGCCACTCGGCCCCGAGGCGCCGCCCGCGGAGCCCGGCCAGGTACTCGGCGAGCGCCGGCAGCGTCGCGCCCATCATGATGGTGGGCGGCAGCAGCAGCCCGCCCGCGACGAAGAAGCGGAGCACGCTGAAAACGGCGAACGAGAACTGGAACTGGCGCCAGATCCAGGCGTAGAACGGCTCGACGAGGCCGAGGAGGAACGGCAGGACCAGCGCCGAGAGGCCGATGCCGACCTCGAGAAACGCGTAGAGCCGTCGCCGGTCGGCCATCGGCGGCCGCCGTCCCATCCACCAGCTGCCGAGCGCGAGGCCGCCCATGAAGGCGGCGAGCACGGTGGCGACGGCGAACGACGTGGCGCCGAACACGTGCCCGAGCAGCCGCGCCCACACGACCTCGTGGACGAGGCCCGCGCTGCCGGAGAGCAGGAAGACGGCGCCCAGCACCGGCACCACCCACTCCGGTCGGGCGCGCGCCGGCTCCTCGGCCGGTTGCCGGAGGGCTTCCTTCCGGCGGTGCTGGCTGCGGGCCACTATCGTCGGCCGCCAGGACCGAGCGCGTTCAGGAACATGACGCTCTTGCCCGCCGCATGCGGCGAGAAGAACGCCGTCACGTCGTCGTCGAAGAACGTGAGCCCGGTCGCGCCCAGGCGGAGGGCGTACGCGGTGAGATAGGCCTTCCCGCCCTCGATCGCCGCCTCGAGCTGGGCGGCCCGGTAGCCGCGATTCCCGAACCGCCCGAGCGCGCGATCGAGGTCGGCGAGCCAGTACAGGTCGAGCGCGGCCGCGGCGCCGAGGCTCTGCCCGAGGTCGAGGAAGCCGGCCTCGCGCCGGAACTCGCCCGCCCGAAGGGGCACGAGGGCGTCCCGCTCGCGGTCGAACACGTAGGTGCCGGACGCGAGCCCCTCGGCGGCGTTGACGATGAGGTACGGATCGGTGAGCGCGGCGCCCGGCCCGGTGAAGTCGGCGGGAAAGCCGCGCGTGACGGCCCGCATGATCGTCGAGAGCTGGTCGAAGGGCAGGGGTTCGGCGCTGAAGTTCCGCATCGAGCCGCGCCGGCGGATCACGCTCTCGATCGACTCGGGGACCGCCTCCTGGGCGAACGGGGCCAGTGACACGGGCGCCGCCGCGGGCGGCACGGGCGGCCGCGGCGGCGTGCCGTGCCACGCAGCCGCCTCTTCCGCCGTCACCAGGGAAGACGCCTCGTGGGCCTCGCGGATGGCAGGGTAGTCCACCTCGCGCGCCGAGAGCGGCAGCGTCGCCAGACCGAGAGGCCCGGCGGGCGGCGCAGGCGGCGGCGGGGGAGCCTCGCGGCCGAGCGCCACCACGCCGAGCGTCACCTCGCGCGCCGTGTCGAGATCGAGGAGCCGGTCGAGCTCGCCGTCGACGAAGCCGAGGACGACACGCGCCGGAAGGTCGACGGCGGCGGCGAGAGCGAGCAGGTTGGCGAGGATCGTGCCGCTGTCCCAGAAGGCGTGGCGGTAGGCGCGCGCCTGGTACTTCCAGCTGTTGCGCCAGAACGTGGTGGTGAACAGAACCAGCGCCGGAGCGGCGGCGACCGCCGGCTCATGTCCCGTCGCACGGACGACCGTCGCGCGATGATCGCCGGCGCGGAGCCTTCTCAGCGCGAAGTCGTGGGGTCCGAAGTGGTAGACGCCCGGATCGAGGTCCGCGAGCGGCCCGCACACGAGGTAGAGGTCGACGTGATAGAGCGCGCCCGTGCAGGCGGCGGCCCGGTAGAAGATCTCGCCGCCCGGGTACGTCGAGCGGCGGAGCACGCCCGCGCTGAAGTAGAAGAGGCGCGCGAGCGCGGTGCGATCGAGAGGCGGTCCGGTGCCGCCGACGCCTCCCGCGTCGGCGATCGCGGCGAGCGCCGGACGCGTCGAGCTCGTGAAGTCGGGCGGCAGCGCCATCGGCTCGAGCTCGGGATAGACCTTGAAGGGGCGCGGCATGATGTCCCAGTCGAGGAAGTGGCCGCCGGCGCGCACGCTCTGGACGGAATGCTTGGTACGCTCGTGGTAGGCGCGCACGGCGGCCGTGTCGGCGTTGCCCATGCCGGCGCGAGGCTACACGGTCGAACGCCGGCCGAACAGGTCCCTCGCGAGGCCTTGACCGGACCCGCCGGGCGGCGTACCGCGCCCGGGAGGGTCGCATGCATGCGCCAGCTCGCACGAGCCGGCTCCGCGTTCTCGGCGGCGTCGGCGAGATCTCGCGCGACGTCTGGGATCGGCTCGTCGGGCCGGGCTCGCCCTTCGTCGAGTGGAGCTGGCTCGCGACGCTCGAGGACTCGGGGGCCGCGGTCGCCGGGCGTGGCTGGCGCCCGCATCATCTGACCCTGTGGGACGGCGACCGCCTCGCCGGCGCCTGTCCCGCCTACGTGAAGAGCCACAGCGACGGCGAGTTCGTCTTCGACCACGGCTGGGCGGCCGGGGCGGCGCGGGCGGGGATCGCGTACTATCCGAAGCTCCTCGTCGCCGCGCCGTTCACGCCGGTCACGGGGGAACGCTTCCTCGCATGCGACGCGGAGCGGGCCGGGGTCGCGGACGAGCTGGCCGGGGCGCTCGAGGAGACGTGCCGCCAGGAACGGTGGTCGTCGGTGCACGTGAACTTCTGCGGCGCGGAGGAGGCGGCGGCGCTCGCCCGGCGCGGCTGGCTCCGCCGCACCGGCTACCAGTATCACTGGACGAACCCCGGCTTCCGGTCTTTCGACGACTACCTCGCGAGCCTGCGGAGCAAGCGTCGCAACCAGGTCCGGCGCGAGCGCCGCGAGCTCGCCGCCCAGGGCGTCGAGATCACCGCGCACGCCGGCGACGACATCCCCGACGCGCTCTTCCCGCGCATATTCGAGCTCTACCGCCGGACGGTCGCCGAGCTGCCCTGGGGCCGGCAGTACCTCGATCGCCGCTTCTTCACGCTCGCCCGCGACCGCCTCCGGCACCGCCTCTGCTTCATCGTCGCCCGCCAGGGCGGCGAGGTCGTCGCGGGAACCTTCAACGTGGAGAAGGGGGATACGCTCTACGGCCGCTACTGGGGAACGGTCCGCTCGCTCCGCCACCTCCACTTCAACGTCTGCTACTACGCGGCCATCGAGTACGCGATCGGGCGCGGGCTCGCCCGCTTCGAGCCGGGAGCGGGCGGCGACTTCAAGCACCTGCGCGGCTTCGACGCGCGGCCCACCCAGAGCATGCACTTCATCCGCGACCCGCGGCTCCGCGCCGCGGTGGCCGAGTTCCTCGCCCACGAGCGGCCGGCGGTGGCGCGCGAGATCGAATGGCTCGACGAGCGGACGGCGCTCAGGCGGGGTGGGGCGGAGGGGGAGGGGCCTTGAAGCGGACTCGCGCGGCGATGAGGTGCCACCGCGACCGGCGACGTCCGTCGCCTCCGAGCCATGGTTGGGTGTCCCGCGCTCCACGGTGGGAGGCTGGGGGCATCCCGCCGGGAATGAGGTTGTGATCAGCGACGTTTCCCCGCGTCAGTCAAGAGCGTACGTCTCCGATCCCGGCTGAGCCGGACATCGCATGAGAAACCGAGCGAGCCGCTGTGTCACAATCGAGTATTCGCGCTCGCAGGCGCATAGGTTGAAAGCCGTCGGCGGGTCGCAATCGGTATCACGGAGTCGTTCTCTCCAGGTCAGCCCAACGCGATCACCGCCTATCGACAGCGGACGCTGCGCTCGGTTCGGACTACTCCTCTGTGGCTACGCGGGGCGACACGCGGGCCGCGCCGCGCGGCCGGCCTCGTAGGTCGTCCCGTCGCGCCACATGGCGTACAGGATCGCCGATAATTTGC